>NZ_LVYY01000005.1:0-207044 GCF_001909085.1 Paenibacillus sp. P32E
GGGACATCCTGCGAAGCGAGGAAGGTTATGCCCTGGCCGTACGCCGAATGACGGAACCGGAAAGCGTATTTGGACAACTGAAGAATAACCGGGGCTTCCGGCGCTTTCTGCTTCGCGGCATGGAAAAAGTGACGCTTGAGGTCGGTTGGCTTTCGCTTGCCCATAATATGCTGAAGCAAGCCACGGTGGACCAAAAACGCAAGGCCGCGATTCTCCAATAACAGGAGAATCGCGGCCTTGCTGTCTTTTTACTGCCTCTTGAATACATATGGGCTGTTTCTTTTTTTTGAAAATCTACTCATGAGACAGCCCCTTCTTTGGGTTTAGTGGAATAAAAGTTGTTGTCACGGTCATTATTCGGAAACTATACCCACGTGACAGGCCGTCCGATGTCGGATTACAAGAACATTAGCCGAATGAAGTCTGCTTGAATTGCGGGCTTTATTTATTACCGGATCAAGCTTTTGTCATTTGTTAATGTCAAGAACATTGTCCGATTGCCAACGAGCTTTGCCGGTCGGCAGCCTGTTTATCGAACGGGAAAGAAAGTTAAAAAAAGGAAAATCACGATGGGTAGAGAATAAGTTGTTGTCGGGTTAGAGATTGAACTAACGGGGAACTTTAGTTCAATGAAACAGCGACAGTCTTTGACGTTATTATCTCGTCCTTGGCTGTCGCTGTTTCATTTTCTAAGGTCAGTCTAAAACTATATCTTCTGTTAACACTCGCAATTTCCCCCTTCTGCACTCAACTGCAGGCGCAGCAAGGCATCGCTATTCCCGTCCCGGCAAGAACACTGCTTCAGTTACCTGCACGAGGCAGCGTGCAGCCGTGCTCAAGCTCCCGTTACTTGGATAGATCAGACATGTCGTCCGTTGGGTCTGCTCCAGCTCCTTGATGTGCAGCGAGACCAGCCCGCCGCCGTTCAGCAGCTCGGAGCGCAGATAGGATTTCGGCAGCAGTGCCGCGGCTTTGATCGTTGGCAGCAGCCGGACGATCGCCTCGAAGGAGTCGATCTCCATACGCACATCGGGATCGGTACCGCTGCGCTGAAACAGCTCGTCGGTCATACGGCGGTACCATGTGCCCTTGGAGAAGAGGATCATCGGCAGCCGGGAGAGGTCACTCATGGTCAGCTTCGCAGACAGAGCCAGCGGGTGATGCTCCGAGACAACCAGACGGAGCTGATCCTCGAACAGAGGGATACAGCGCAGACCCGGCTCCTGAGTGGAGGACGCGATAATTCCGAGATCGGACCTGCCTTCGCTGACCGAGGAGACGATCTCATGCGTCTTGCCGGTGATCAGCTTCAGCTCGGCTGCCGGATATTTCTCCATGTAGGCGTTCACCAGCGGCGGCAGTGTGGTCTGGAGTGTAGTTAGGCTGGCACCGAGTGTTACAAGCTGCGGTTCCCCTTCCTTGAACTTCGATAGCGCTTCCAGAAATTTGGAACGCTGCTGCCTTTGCTCCAGCGCATAGGTATAAGTAAGGCGCCCTACCTCCGTCAGCTCCAGCCGCTTGCCGAACCGGTTGAAGAGTGCAACGCCGAGCCGTTCCTCCAGCTTGGAGATTTTGCGGGAGAGGGCGGGCTGGGACAAATTGAGCTGGCGCGAAGCCCGGTTCAGGCTGGAATGCTCCACGACGGCAGCAAAAATATCCAGATCATCAAACATAAGCGCTCCTCCTAAAAGTTTTGTGAGCATAACATCCTGAATCCTCTTCGTACAAAACTTACTTCGTAAGCATAAACCCTAGTTTTGTGAGCATAACATCCTGAATCCTCTTCGTACAAAACTTACTTCGTAAGCATAAACTTAGTTTTGTGCCAAATCCTGAAAATTCAGTCTTTATGGATAGTGATAAATGACATATCCGTTATAAGGAAGTATCCTTTGCCAGCAAGGGATAGCAAGGCTTTTCCAGTAATTATCACGTTATAAATGAGAATTATTATCACATTAAAAATATTCTTATGCGTTTATTGTATAACGTTTAATAATTAGATTGCAATTCCCTTATAAGAGAAAAAGGAGTAACATGAAAAGTGACACAAGATATTCACATATTGTGAAACATACAGCAAAGTCCGGGAAAACAATGAATAGCGGTGAAAAAAGACATTTTACGGGCTTTTCGAATCCTGATGCCCCCTGTTTCAACTGTACTCCCGGCGGTGTATGCTCATTAATGAAAACGCTGTTTTATATCGGAAAGGGGACACTTTGCATGAGAGGATTTTATTCCAGAAAGATTCATTCCTTGCTTGGCGTCATCCCGCTCGGGTTCTTTTTCCTGGAGCACATGCTGACGAATTTCTCGGCAGTAGAGGGAGGCGCTTCCGGTTTCACGGACAGCGTGTTATGGCTGAACAGCCTGCCGCTCGTCTTCTTCCTGGAATTGTTCGGCATATGGCTTCCGCTGCTGTACCACGGGGTCTACGGGCTGTATATTGCTTATCAATCCAAGCCAAACCTGAACCGTTTCAATCTAGAACGGAACTGGCGGTATACGCTGCAGCGGATTAGCGGAGTGATCACCTTCATTTTCATTGTCTGGCATCTGTACGAAACACGGTTTCAGGTGGCGGTCGGCAAGGTGGAGCACGAAGAGCTTGGCGGTGTCATGCATAACATCGTAACCCAGCCGCTGCTGCTGGCTGTGTATATTATCGGTATCCTGGCAGCCTGCTTCCACTTTTCGAACGGTCTCTGGTCGTTCCTGATCAGCTGGGGCATTACTGTGGGGCCGCGTTCCCAGAGAGTATCTTCCGTAATCTGCCTGGGTCTATTCGTGATTGTCAGCTTCATGTTCCTGTTCTCCCTGGTCACCTTCCGTAACGATGAGTTCCAGGCTACGGCTTCGGCTGTACAGTCGCTGCGCAGTCTGATTTAAAAGAAATATAGAAAGTGCGTCCATCTTTGGACGAACCTTAGGATGTAATATACGGGTAGAAATTCCGCATAACAATTAGGAGGGAACAATCATGGCATCAGCCGATATCATTATCGTGGGCGGAGGGCTTGCCGGCCTGATGGCTACCATCAAGGCGGCGGAATCCGGCGCGCATGTACATTTATTCTCCCTTGTTCCTGTCAAAAGATCGCACTCGGTCTGCGCGCAAGGCGGCATTAACGGTGCGGTGAATACCAAAGGCGAGGGTGACTCGCCCTGGGAGCATTTTGACGACACTGTATACGGCGGTGACTTTCTCGCCAACCAGCCTCCGGTCAAAGCCATGTGCGAAGCAGCACCGGGCATCATCCATCTGATGGACCGGATGGGCGTGATGTTCAACCGCACCCCGGAGGGGCTGCTTGACTTCCGCCGGTTCGGAGGCACGAAGCGGCACCGGACAGCCTTTGCGGGTGCGACAACCGGCCAGCAGCTGCTGTATGCACTGGATGAGCAGGTCCGGCGCTGGGAGGCTGAAGGCATGGTCACCAAAAGCGAGAACTGGGAATTCCTCTCGGTGATCCTGGATGACGAGCGGGTATGCCGCGGCATCAGTGCCCAGAATCTGAAGACGATGGAGATTCAGACCTTCCCGGCAGATGCGGTGATTCTGGCGAGCGGCGGTCCGGGAATTATTTTCGGCAAAACAACGAACTCGGTCATCAACACCGGAACGGCTGCCAGCGCTGTCTACCAGCAGGGTGTACATTACGCCAACGGCGAATTCATTCAGATCCATCCGACCGCAATTCCCGGCGATGACAAGCTCCGGCTGATGTCTGAGTCGGCGCGCGGCGAAGGCGGACGCATCTGGACCTACAAGGACGGCAAGCCGTGGTACTTCCTGGAGGAGAAATATCCTTCTTACGGGAATCTGGTGCCGCGCGACATTGCTACCCGGGAGATTTTTAACGTATGTGTGGATCAGGGGCTTGGCATTAACGGTGAGAACATGGTGTACCTAGATCTCTCCCACAAAGACCCGAAGGAGCTGGATGTGAAGCTGGGCGGCATTATCGAAATCTATGAGAAATTCATGGGCGATGATCCCCGCAAAATCCCAATGAAAATCTTCCCGGCTGTGCATTACTCAATGGGCGGCATGTGGGTCGACTATAACCAAATGACCAATATTCCCGGGCTGTTTGCGGCAGGGGAATGCGAATACCAATATCACGGTGCGAACCGGCTCGGCGCGAACTCGCTTGTATCTGCGATCTACGGCGGCATGGTTTCGGGGCCGAAGGCTGTTGAATATATTAAAGGGCTCAAGAAATCGGTACAGGACATTTCCTCTACCGTCTTTGACACCTTCCATAAGACGCAGACGGATAAATATGAGTCTCTGCTGGCGATGTCCGGCACAGAGAATGCCTATGTCATCCACAAGGAGCTGGGCGAATGGATGACCGCCAATATGACGGTCGTACGCGAGAACAAGAAGCTTGAATCGACCATCAGCAAAATCAAAGAGCTGAAAGAGCGTTACCGCAGCATCAACATGAATGATACCTCTCGCTGGAATAACCAGGGCGTAGCCTTCACCCGCCAGCTCTGGAACATGCTGGAGCTGTCCGAGGCCATGACCCTAGGGGCCCTGCTGCGTAACGAGAGCCGCGGTGCGCACTATAAGCCGGAATTCCCGACACGTAATGATGAGGAGTTCCTGAAGACCACCAAAGCCAGTTGGACAGCAGAAGGTCCGCAAATCTCCTATGAAGCGGTGGACGTGTCACTGATCCCTCCACGGGTGCGTGATTACTCGAAGGATTGACCTGCGGAGAAGCAAGTTTTATACTAAGCGATTTCATAGTCGCAATGCTCACAAAACTTTTAGGAGGTAACAGATATGGCGGAAACGGCTGCAGCTCCCAAAAACGTAAAGTTTATCATTACCCGCCAGGACGAACCGGAAACGGCCCCGTATACGGAAGAGTTCGAGCTGGCGTACCGTCCGGGGATGAATGTGATCAGTGCTCTGATGGAAATTCAGCGCAACCCGGTCAATGCCGGAGGCGCCAGCACGGTTCCGGTCTGCTGGGAATCCAACTGTCTGGAAGAAGTATGCGGCGCCTGCTCGATGGTAATCAACGGCAAGCCGCGCCAGGCTTGTGCTGCGCTTATAGATAATCTGGAACAGCCCGTGCGTATCGAGCCGATGAAGACCTTCCCTGTGGTCCGTGACCTGGTGATTGACCGCAGCCGGATGTTTAACGCGCTCAAACGGGTTAAGGCTTGGATTCCTATTGACGGCACCTACGATCTGGGTCCGGGCCCGCGTATGCCGGAGAAGAAGCGCCAGTGGGCCTATGAGCTGTCCAAGTGCATGACCTGCGGTGTCTGCCTGGAAGCCTGTCCGAATGTCAATGAGAAGACCAATTTCATCGGTCCGGCGGCCATTTCTCAGGTCCGTCTGTTCAACGCCCACCCTACGGGCGAGATGAACGCCGACGAGCGTCTGGATGCCCTGATGGAAGACGGAGGCATCGACGGCTGCGGTAACTCGCAGAACTGCGTACGGGCCTGCCCGAAAGGCATTCCGCTGACGACTTCGATTGCCGAGATCAACAAGCAGACTACCAAGCATATGTTCAAACGCTGGCTGGGTGTGTAGGATTAGACAGCCTACCTTATGTATATCAAAGCTGTAAAAAGCTAAAGACACAGCACATCTCCGGGTTAGCGGAGATGTGCTGTGTTTTGCTTTGGAAGTAATTAATTGTTTCTTTCCTGCCGCAAAACGGGTACATTTTTACACAGTCCTACAGGAATGATTCAGTTTACAAGGAGCGGTATCAGGTCTTGGATTCCAATAAATATAGGTGGATATGTTATAATCTCACTAGTCGATGCAACACTCAGGCAGTGGATAAACCAGGGAGGTATGACAGTGATTTGTCGTGAACAGGACGGATATTTGGTAATGCTGAGGCAGCATGAGCACGGTCTGCTGGCCGGCAAATTTGCAGAATGGTTCAAGGAACAGCATGTTCCGGCGGAAGGACGCCGTGCAGAGGTGCTGCGGGCAGTCAGCAATCATGACCGGGGCTGGATCGATCTCGATGAGACCCCTTTCTGGAATGATGCGGAGGGTGCGCCGTATACCTTTATGGATTTTCCGCTTGTGCCGAAGCTAACCTTCTATAGACGGGGACTGGACGAGATTGAAGCGGACACTCCATACGGTGCATTACTATGCAGCTCACATTATGAGCGGCTGATCGAGGTGTCAGGGGAGGACTGCCCGGAGCTTACCGCCTACCTGAAGCACGAGGAGGACCGCCGGGCACGCATCCATCGTCTCCTGGAGAACAGCAAGCCGCTCGCAGAGGGCGAATTGTATTATGATGCCAGATTGCTGCAGTTCTGCGATGACCTCTCCCTTTATCTGGGTCTTAGTAGGCCGGGAACCCCCAAATCGGAGGAGCATCCCTGGTTCCGTGACGGATTCTCGGGAAGTGAGGACTTCAGCTTCACCTCCGGACGCCTGATTTCAGCGGAGTGGCAGGACAAGACTACGCTCCTGCTGGATCCTTTTCCATTCACAGAGAACGTCGAGGTGAGTTTCAAGCTGCGCCGGGTCTCCAAAAAGGATGTGGAGCGCAAAGGAATCGCCCTTGCCTTCAGCGGCACCCCCGAAGAAGAATGCCGGATTACTGTGGCCAGCAAGCCGGAATAGGCCGCGTTTTTGACATGGAACCGGGAACAGGAGTGTTATGCCCATGGCATGGTGGATGTGGACCCTCAATATAGCTGTAATTGTTATGATCTCATGGTGGTTTTACCGGATGAAGCTGAGCCGGATGGGAAAAGGAGTGCTCTTGATCCCCATTCTGATCTATACGCTGATCTCCGCCGAAGATCTTCTGAACTGGATTGATCTTCGCACGATTTTGCCCGGGGACCAGGGAATGCGTGCACTGATCCTAATTGTTGCCCTGGCATCCATGCTGTTCTATGTGCTCTTTATTTTTCACGAAATCAAGGAATCCAACAGCAAAGAGGTCAGGATGCAGGAGACGCTCGTGCGTATCAGTATTGCAGCATTCACCTGCATTATTTTTTTCACTGTCGTATATACATCCATATATAAGCTGTTTGGACATTCCTCCTTTGATGGAAATGGACTAGGCGAAGATTTGCTCAGCCAGCTGATTACCTTCCTCTATTTCAGTGTAGCCACTTTCACAACGGTCGGGTACGGAGATGTAGCCCCGGTGGACAATACCTCGCGCCTTGTGGTTGTCATGCAGATCAGCTTCAGCTTCATCACCGTGGCTTATGCGTTATCCATGCTGGGGTTGTTCCGCAAGATTCTGGGCCCGGGTTCGGAAGAGGAGATCGAGGCAGAGATTGATGTGAATATTGAATCAGAGGTTGAAGAAAAGGTAGAGGAGGCTAAGGAGGAGATTCAGGACGAAGAGGATGAGGAATCTTCCCGCTCCAAGCCCTCCCATTAATCTTCTTCCCCGACAATTATCCTGCATGAAAGGAGAACCTCTCTATGAATAAAAAACAGTCTGGGGCTTCTCCGGGCCTCATGGCAGCTACTACAGAAGACAGCACCCGGCACAGTGCTCCTCCCCCGCAAACAGGCGGTGGCCGCAAAATCACCCGCCGCCAGTTCCTCGCAAGGGGAGCAGCTACCGTAATTGGGGCAGGTCTGCTCACCAGCGGCTACGCCTGGCAGGGGGAGCCTAACTGGCTGGACATCACCCGGCTGGAATTGTCCTTTAAGAATCTTCCGTCCGCTTTTGCCGGCACGCGGCTGGTTCATTTCAGTGATGTGCATTTGGGTTTTAACAAGGATGTACATGATCTGAAACGGCTCGCTGGACATATCAAGGAGGCCCAGCCGGACATTATCTGCTTCACTGGCGATATTGTGGACAGCTATGCCGAGGATCTGAAGGAGTCCGTACCGATTCTCGCAGAGATGAGTGCACCGCTTGGCAAATATGCAATCCTGGGCAATCATGATTATAAGAATACAGAGCTGCTTACCCGTCTGCTGAACGATGCCGGCTTCCGCGTGCTGCGGAATCAATCGTATCTGATACAGCAGGGGGGCGCGACTATAGCGGTTACAGGAATTGACGACATGCTGCATGGCAAGCCTGATCCCCAGGCTGCCCTGAAGGGTGTTCCTGAGGATATGTTCACGCTGCTCATGATGCATGAGCCGGATTTTGCAGATACGGCAGAAGCATATCCTTTCCATCTCCAATTGTCCGGTCACAGTCATGGCGGGCAGATCCGCCTGCCCTTTCTGGGTGCGGCATACACGCCATACGGAGGCAACAAGTACATAAGCGGTTTGTATTATACGGAGAAGAAGCGAATGCCCGTGTATGTGAACAGGGGGGTTGGCGAAACCTATATGCCATTCCGGTTCATGTGCAGGCCTGAACTCACCATTTTCACCCTGCGGCGCGCGTAGTACAAACAAGGTCCCGGCATAGAAAAGGAGAAGCCCATGAGCACTTTCGATACGGTATTATCCATGGCACGGCAAGGTGAAAAAGTTGAACTAAAGACGATGCCATCTACCGATGCCGGGGTGCTGAGTGCGCTGCTGATGCATCCGGAAGTGAAGCCTCATATTCTGCTGCGCCATGGGGACAGTTCACCGCATACCTATCTGGAGAAGCTGGTGACCCGGATGTTGTATGCCTTTGACCCTTGCGCACTTCATGCCGGGATTTATGTCAGAGGACGGCACGAACTGATTGGAACAGCCTCGCTGCAGAACTGGAACCGTTATGAGAACAAGGCTGTTCTTGGCTATATACTGAATCCGTTATGGTGGGGGCAGGGACTCGCCACTGAAGCGGTCGGGCTGCTGCTGGATTACGCCATTCAGGAGCTGGGAGTTCAGAAGATCGAGGGACGCTGCCGTGGCGACAACCTCAGGTCAGAGCGTGTCATGATCAAGAACGGGTTAACTCTGGAGCGAATCCTCCCTATGCCGGGCAGTTCAGGGGATGTAATGAAAGTATTCACATTGTTACACAAATGAAATAATGCCGTTATGAAACTCTAACAGTGTCCGGTTAAACTAAGTACATGACCCCCTTTTGAAAATATAAATGCTGTTGGGACCCGATGATTCGGGTCCATTTTTTTGTGCTGATTCTCCTTGGCACCGTTATCGGCAATATAGAGCAGCTGGCCAAGACTGGCGGCTTCCCGGGCAATTAGGATATGATGGTCTGTATACAGCGTCAATAGACCAGGAGGTTATCATCCTTTGAACGAAGTGATCCGAACATTAATGAACCACCGCTCCTTCCGGCAGTATCATGAGCAGCCCGTGGAGCCGGAGAAGCTAAAAACCATTATTGAAGCTGCCCAGGCAGCCCCGTCCTGGGTTCACGGTCAGCAGGTATCCATCATTGCCGTGCGGAGCGAAGAGCGCCGCAAGCAGCTTGCGGTGCTGAGCGGGAATCAGAAGCATGTGGCGGAAGCACCGGTATTTTTAGTGTTTTGCATGGATTTTTACCGGGCCAAAGTGGCAAGTGAGCTGGAAGGACAATCCTTTGAGGCCGCAAGGGACGTGGATGCTCTGCTAGTAGGCGCTACGGATGTGGGCATTGCCTTATCCAACGCCATTGCGGCAGCGGAGTCGCTGGGGCTGGGCATCATCCCGATAGGCGGGGTTCGCCGCCATACAGCGGAGGTGATAGAGCTTCTGCAACTGCCGGAATATGTATTCCCGATTGTCGGGCTGTGTGTCGGCTACCCTGCCGGGGAGCTGCCGAAGAAGCCAAGGCTACCTATGGAAGCTGTTCTTCATGAGGAACGGTACAATCCGGAGGTGAAGGGCCTGATTGAAGAATACAATCTGACCCACCGCAAGTTCCTGAATTCCCAGGGGTTGACGGAAAGGGATTGGAGCAGCACTATAGCCCACTTCTACACCCTCAATCCCCAGTATGGGGATGCACAGCATACGCTGAAGCAGCAGGGCTTCAACTGCGATAATCTGACCAAATAACAAAATGCACCACAGCCACTCACGATAGACGGCAGCAGTCGTCTATCATGTTCAGGGCTGGGTGCATTTTTTTGTAGCTATAGTATACCTTATGCTGAACTATTGGAGCGGCACGGATATTTTCTCCTTCTGTTTGAAGTATACCCAATGGTCGAACCCGATTTCCTTAAGCCTGGCCACCACAGCTTCATGCTGCTCAGCAACGCGTGAAGGCTTATGCGCATCGGAGCCAAAGGTGACTTCTACGCCGTAATGCAGCGCCCGCGACAGGATATCATCCGAGGGGTACCATCCGCCGCATAGCTTGGTGCTTCCAGAGGTGTTGATCTCAATAGCGATGCCGCATTCCCCGATCACGTGCAGGCATTCATCGATTTCAGCAGTTGCGGGGATATCCGAGAACTGTGGAAAATTGCCCTTCATGGCATCAATGTGACCGAGGATCTGGAACATTCCGCTGCGTGCGGAGGCGGTAATCAGCCGGTAGTACTCAGCCTTGCTCGCAATCTTCCCTTTCTGGTCCAGGCCTTTCCAGCGGCCTTTATTGAAAATGCTCACCCCGCCCACATTGTGAACCGAGCCGATGATGTAATCAAACGGATAAGCCGACAAGGTACGGCGGTACAGCTCTGCATGTTCTGGGAAGTAGTCCGATTCGATGCCTAACAGAACATCAATAGTGCCTGCATATTCTTTTTGCAGGGCCAGCACCTCTTCTACATATTGCGCAAGTTCGGATTTGGCCATGGCTATATGGGGAAAAGCCTGCTCTGACGGACTGCCGAAGTAAGGGGTATGATCAGAAATGCCGATCACTTCGAGTCCCGCGGCAATTCCGGCTTCAATATAATCCCTGATCGTTCCGTCAGCGTGGCCGCAGCGGAAATGATGGGTATGCAGGTCGAATTTCATGGATAGAACATCTCCTTAGGCCAGATTAGCGGAAGTAAACTTCAGAAGTATAGTCTTCACTTCGCGGGGGGATTTTATCGGGTGTCCGGGGCACCTGCAAAGTTCGGAATACCTTCACATTGCGGGGCTCACTCTGACCCGATAAATTGAGCTTCCGGCATCCCCTTGAGGTCGCTTAGAAACTGCCGCATGGCTGAGTTGACGTATTTCCCTGATTTTGTGATTACGCCTACAGGATGAGTGACCTCAAGCTCAATAATCGGCACGATCTTAAGGGTGCCATTACGCACCTCGGCCGATACCGACTGCTTGGAAATTACCGCCGCGCCAAGATCCAGCTCCACCATCCGTTTGACTTCTTCACTGCTGGTCAGTTCCATAATAACCTGCGGCTGGATGCCATGCTTGGCGAACACATCATCCGCGAATCTACGGCCGACTGTGTCTGGCGAGAGCAGGATGAGCGGGGTATTGCGAAGCGCTTCAATTCCGGCCGATTTGACCTGTGCGAGAGGATGACGGGGAGAAACTACTAATTCAAAGGTGTCATAGTAGAGTACAGAGGTTGTCATTCCCGGACTTCTGCCGATCAAGTAGCCGATACCGACATCGACCAGGCCGTTCTCCACATGCTGATAAATTTGTGAAGAGGACATGGACGAAATGGAAGTTTTGATATGCGGGAACTGGTCCTGAAAATAAGAAAGGATCCGCGGCAGAATCTGAATGGCAATCGAGGTGGTCGTACCGAGTATAATATGCCCCTGGGGATTCTCATCCAAATCTGCAAGGCGCTGCTTAAGCTCATCGACGATGCTTACAATCTGTTCCGCGTGTGACAGAAATACCTGTCCCCTGTCTGTCAGGGTTACCGGCTGGTTCCGGTCTACGAGCTGAGTTTTGAACTCTTCTTCAAGGCTTTTGATCTGCGCCGATACCGCCGGCTGGGTCAAATTGAGCAGTTCACCCGCCTTGCGGAAGCTCATGGTTTTGGAGATGGTAATCAGCGTCTCAAGCTGGCTGATATTCATGGACGTACCCCCTTTTGGCCTGATGACGGATGCCGCCTTTTGTTTATAGGATAATTAAAAATGCTTTTCACAGGACCCGGGAGCCCTCTTATGGAGTAGGGTTATGAATATGGATGACGCTGCCTTTTCTATACCTATCTTACGCCGGATGTCGGCATTTGATTAAATTATAGGAGATAACCTCCGGCAGGGCAATGTTACCCGGAAAACTATCTTCATAATTCCTTCGACAAGACCATTAATTTTTGGTGAATAATACCGATATATGAAGTATAATAAATCATTATTACTTAGGACTTTTGGTACATGACTAAAGCCTGGTAGAGGGGGGACAGCACTTTCATGAAAGCAGAAGTAATCAATCCGTTTTTAGAATCTGCAAGAATTGTTATTGAACAGGTGATACAGGTCTCGCCATCCACCGGTAATCTGGGCATAAAGGACATTGAACTGATTGATAATCATATATGGATACAGGTGGGAATGACAGGTCAATTGAGCGGGAACATTATTTTTGGGATCGCTGAACAGGTAGCGCTCAAGATCGTGTCGGCCATGATGGGTGGCTATGTGATTACGGAGATGGACGAGATGGGCCAGAGTGCGATTTCGGAACTGGGCAACATGATCAGCGGCAACGCCAGCACCATTTTGTCGAATCAGGGGGTAGCCGTAGATATTACTCCGCCGAAGCTGATGAAGACAGACGGCATGTCGGTAATGCCGCGCAAAGCGCTGAGCATTCCGCTCTTAATGGAAGGCATCGGAGAGCTTGATATTCAGGTAATGATCTCTTAGTCGGACAATTGGAGCTGAACTTCATTTATGGTATTACAAGACAAGGTGGTTGTTATTACAGGAGCTTCGAGCGGGATTGGAGCGCTGACGGCCCAGATGCTCAGCAAGCGTGGGGCTGTGCCTATCCTGCTGGCCCGTTCGGAGGACAAGCTGAAAGAAACTGCGGCCGGTATCCCGGGCGTTTTTGGCCTGTATATCTGTGACGTTACCGATGAGGAGCAGGTAGTGAAGACCTTTGCGGACATCCTTAGCACATATGGCAGAATTGATGTTTTGCTGAATAATGCCGGCTATGGAAAATTCGCTTCATTTACCGAGATGGAGTCCCGCGAATTCGATGAGATGATGGATGTAAATTACATGGGCATCGTACGGTGTACCAAGGCTGTAGTCCCGCATATGCTGGAACGGGGAAGCGGACAGATTGTTAATGTGGCGTCGATGGCCGGCAAAATCGGCACGGCACGGTCCGTTGCTTATAGCGCAACCAAACACGCTGTGCTGGGCTTCACGAATGCGCTGCGTCAGGAGCTGCGCCAGCAGGGAATCATCGTCTCGGCAGTCAATCCGGGACCGATTGCTACAGAGTTCTTCCGTACAGCTGACCCTTCCGGCAGCTATGAGAAAAGTGTCGCCCGGATTATGATGACACCGGAACATGTGGCCAAGAGGATCGTGAAGCTGATCGAGAAAGGGAAGGAAGAGATTGATCTTCCCGGCTTCGCGGCATGGGGGATCCGCTTTTATGGTCTTTTCCCCCGTCTGGCGGACAAGCTTACCTACAATATGATGAACCGGAAATAATAACAATGGCTTTAGAATGGATCAAACGGCCCTCCATTTGGTGGAGAGGCCTTTTTGGCATATAATGAACATATTATCTCAAACGAAAAGGATGAATTACAATTATGAATAAAGCTTCTTTTGCGGCCATCGGGATCCAGGAAGACCTCGTTGCCCGATTGTCGGAATTCGGCATTCAAGATCCATCCCCTGTTCAGGAGCAGACCATTCCTCTGCTGCTGGAGGGAAGAGATGTGCTTGCCGCATCCCAGACAGGGACCGGTAAGACGCTGGCGTACCTGCTGCCGCTGCTCCAGGGAATTCATCCCGAGCAGAAAGGGATGCAGAAGCTGGTGCTGGCACCTACGCAGGAGCTGGCGATGCAGATTCTCCGCGAGGCGGAACGTTATGGGGCTCATCGCGGCATCAAGGTGATGGGTCTGATCGGAGGTGCTGCGATCAAGCGCCAGATTGATAAGCTGCGTGAGCATCCGCATCTTGTTGTGGGTACCCCCGGACGCATCCGGGAGCTGATTGGTCTGCGTAAGCTGAAGATGCATGAGGTGACCACGATTGTCATCGATGAAGCGGACCAGATGTTCCAGCTCAGCGGAGCAGGCGAGGTGGCGAAGATCGTCAGCAGCGCGCTGCGTACGCGTCAATTGGTCATGCTGTCCGCGACCATCGGGCCGGAGACGAAGGCACTTGCAGCACGGGAGATGAAGAACCCGGCTGAAGTCGGCATTGATCCGGGGGTCATGACCGCGCAGAGCCTTGAGCATCACTACGTGGTCAGCGAGGAACGTAATAAAATAGATATGCTGCGCCGTGTGATCCGCCATTACAACCCGGATCGGGCGATTGTGTTCGTCAATGCCACCGACGATATCGCTGAGGTGACTGCGAAGCTGAACCATCTGGGTCTGACGGCAGCCGCATTATACGGCGATGCGGATAAGGTGACGCGCAGCAATGTGCTGGCCCGCTTCCGTGACGGCAAATTCCGTGTGCTGGTGGCCAGCGACGTGGCCGCCCGGGGTCTGGATATTGAGAATCTGACGCTGGTCGTCAGCTTCGACCCGGCCTTTGACTCAGAGCACTATGTGCACCGGGCCGGGCGTACAGGCCGCATGGGACGCCGCGGCCTGTCCGTAACGATCGTCACGGAGCAGCAGACGTTCATCATGCGCAAGTTCGCCAAGGAGCTGGACATCCAGCTGGAGGAGAAGGAAATGGTAGGCGGCAAGGTACGCGCCGCCGATGAGGCCCGCAGCGAGTACCGCGGCGGGACGGATTCGGGACGCCGCGAGGGCAGCAGCCCGCGCGCGGACGGATCTGCGGCGCGCAGCAGCAAGCCGCAGGTGAGGACTTCGGCAGCGGGAGGCCCGGCCTCCGCAGCCGGGATACAAGCACCGCAGCCGGGTACGGCAGCGGGCTTCGATGAGCGGCGCGATCAGCAGCGCCGCAGCCCGGGTTCCGCCGCAGGGGCCCGGAGCGGCGCTCCTGCAAGCAAGGCGCGCAGCAGTGCGGAGCGCGAGAAGAACCGCAAGAATAAGGGAGCGCCCAAATGGCTGAAAGACAAAACCCCGAGAGGTGATGGTCAATGAATACTGCCCCCGTACTGCAAATTACGGGCTTAAGCGGAGGATACAGCCTGAACAAGCCGGTGCTTCATGATATCGGCCTTCAGGTGCAGCCTGGAGAAATGGTCGGGCTGATCGGATTGAACGGAGCAGGCAAAAGCACGACTATGAAGCATATTCTGGGCCTGATGTCACCGCATAAAGGCGAGATCACCGTCCAGGGCAAGACCCGGAGCAGTGATCCGGAAGCCTATCATGGAGCACTGTCATTTGTACCGGAATCGCCGCTGCTCTACGAGGAAATGACGGTCCGAGAGCATGTCGAATTTACCGCCAGGGCTTACGGCGTGGACCGCAGCGATTATGAATCCCGCAGCAGCCAGCTGGCCGCACTCTTTAATATGGAAGACAAGATGGATACCCTGTCCTCGCATTTATCCAAGGGCATGAAGCAGAAGGTCATGATTATGTGCGCTTTCGTGGCGCGTCCGGCGCTGTATGTGATTGACGAGCCTTTTCTGGGGCTGGATCCGCTGGGCATCCGCTCCCTGCTCGATTTCATGCTGGATCTGAAGAAATCCGGGGCTTCCATTCTGCTAAGCTCCCATATTCTTTCCACCATTGAGAATTACTGCGACCGCTTCATTGTCCTGCACCGCGGCCAGGTCATCGCGGAGGGTACGCTGGCGGAAATGACCGCGGCTGCCGGGCTGCAGGGATTGAATCTGGAGCAGCTGTTCTACGAATTGGTTCAAGGAGGGAAATGATATGGATTTGAAGGAGCTGCGCCGGCAGCGGCGCAGCCGGTTCACCGGGAGCCTGATTCCTTACATGGGTTATATCATTCAGAGCGGTGTAGCCATGCTGTTCCTGCTGGTGTTAATTATCTTCTCGGCCTGGTACACTTCACTACTCCGTGATATTCCGGCAGGCATTCCAATCCGCTGGATCATGCTGATTCTCCTTCTGCCTGCGGTAGCCCACAGCAGCTTCAGGACGTATCTGCAGAGTCCTGACACCATCTTTTTGCTGCCGCAGGGGCACCGGATGAAGGAATATTTCGCTCCAGCCTGGGTCGCCGGGAGTGTCTGGAAGATTCTGCGGCTGGTCTTCGTGCTGATTACACTGTGGCCCCTCTACATACGCACGGATGATTCTCATCAAATGCTGTTTGCCACACTTGTTGTCCTGATCCTGGTGAAGCTGCTGGCAAGCTTTGGCCTGTGGCGGGAGCTTACCATGCTGTCCCGTCCGGCATCTCTTGGGTATACCCTGCTGCGCTGGGCAGTCTCTGGGCTGATGATTGCCGCATGGCTGTGGCAACCCTCTCTGCGTGCGCTGATCTTCATCGTGATTCTGGCCGCAGCCTATCTGGCGGCGCTGGCGGTTCCCGGACGGCACTCCGTTCCCTGGGAACGCCTCATTGCTACCGAACGCAATCAGGGTGCGATAGCGCTGATGATTCTGGGCTGGTTCGTGGATGTGCCGGGACGGGAGCAGCGGGTTTATGTCCGGCGTTATTTGTCCAAATGGGGCGGGGGCATCTCATGGCGGCGTAGTACCGCCTACCGCTTCCTCCTGACTAAAAGCTTCGCCCGGGGCGACATCTTCGGCATTGTGCTGCGAATCGCAGTCCTGTCGTTGCTGCTGGTCTGGTGGAACCGGGGCAGTTATGTGGGTAGCGGCATTTATCTGTTTTTCCTGTTCATCATGGGCGTGCAGCTGTCAGCGCTGCGTAAGCTGCACAGTGAGTCGTTCTGGCTGACCGTCTATCCTCTGCCGGAGGGCAGCAAGGCAAGCAGTACGATTCAGTTCATTTTCCGCGCGCATTTACTGCTGGCTGTGCTGACCGGTCTGCCATTCCTGACCGCGGTTGTAGAGCGTCCACTGCCTGTAATCGGCACCTTTCTTGCCGGCGGGCTGCTGGCCTATCTCTTCAAAACCCGTGCTTCCCGCAAAGCTGCGCAGGAGGACGACGACATTTAGAGAGATTGAACTTGGGAGCTTGATGAAGCGGTTTATTATTCCAAATGGAAAAAGGATCACTAAATGAGCTCATTTGGCCATGTAATATCCCATGTGGGAAAAAGGATCACTAATTCTGCTGAAAAAGGCCATATTGGATGATTCTGTATGAATTAGGTGGACAAAATCCCATTAAACCTTCTGAACCCAGGGTTACAGCCGATTTAGGTCTACTTATTCCACGTAACTTCAGTTCTAGCTTTAATTCTAGCTTTAATTCCTAAGGAGCTTCATTGTCTCCGTCATGGCTTTCAGGTCTACAGTTCAAGCCGTATTCATCCTATATCTGAAAAAGACGCCTTGGCAGGAGCATTAGCTCCGCTCATGGCGTCCTTTTCTAAAATTATGTGGAGACAATCTAGAGGTACATCTGGAATTGAGGATTCCATTTTTACTTCCGCATGGAGCAGGGAATGGTATACAACGCAGGTAGGACGGGAGAGAGCCGGGGCTCCCTCCCGGGATGGTTATTCCCGGTTAGACAAAGAGTGAACGGCTGATGATGACCAGCAGGATAAAGAGAACCAGAATTGCACCAGTGCTTGTAAACATAGGGTGTCCATATCCGCCTCTAACTTCTTCGCTCATGTTCATTCCCCTTTCGCGTGTGAGTTGTTGTACTTGAGTACACCGTATTGTATGTGTGGAGGGAACAACGTGTATAGGCCAATGCCATAACCGCCTGCAAAAAAAAGTCAGCCCCGGTACGCCGGGGCTGACTTCTATGGTCAAAACTTGTTCAATCAGGCTTTTTCCAGATCGCGGATTCCGGAATAGACCATATCGAACAGATCCTCAAGCTGATCTTCTTCAATACAGGAGAAGGCCACGCGCAGATCGGTCTCACCCAGGGCAATCGTGCCCAGGCCGTAGTTATGGATCAGGTGCAGACGCAGGGCATCAGCGTGAACAGTATGCAGCTTCAGGCACATGAAGTATCCGGAGTTGAAAGGATAGTAGGTCCAGACCTCATCGCCGTATTTGCCGCTGTCCAGCAGTGCCTTCACTTTGTTGGCACGGCCCTTCATGATCTGGAACTTCTCTTCCTTCTGCTCCGCAAATTTAGGCGACTTGAGCGCATCCAGTACAAAGGTCTGCGAAGGATGCGGTCCGCTGGAAATGGTGGCGCGGATAATCCCCATCGTCTTTTGTTCCAGGGAAGCGAGCACTTCCTTGCTGTCTGAAGCAAAAGTGATGAAACCGACACGGAAGCCCCAGACAAACTCTTCTTTGGTCGCTCCGTCAATCTTCACAGCGAGTACACGCGGATGCAGATTAGCCAGACGGCCGAAGAGGGATTCCTTCAGTGAATCTTCGAAAAAGAGCCCGAAATAAGCGTCGTCACTGACCACTACGACATTGATGCCTTCTTCTGCAGCGCGTAGAATAGAAGCCACGATCGCTTCGCCTTCCTTGATTCCCGGAGTATAGCCTGTAGGGTTATTCGGGAAGTTGAGCAGCACAATGGCTTTGCCGCGGTCCTTCTGGGCCAGCAGTGCATCCAGCAGCCCCGCGCTGTTGAAGCTCATATCTTCAGTGAAAAGCGGATAGGTGACGGTATCGCTGAGACGGCGCACGCCGAAGGTCAGCTCGTAATTCTCCCAGTTTTTGTCCGGATAGATGACAGCATCGCCTTGATCGGCGAATAGGTCGGCAACGATGCTGAGCCCGTGAGTCAGGGCATTGGTAACGATAGGGTTACCGAAGGACTTGCCTTCAAGCGACGGCGTTTCGCGAAGCATTTTCTCCCGCCATACGGTACGCAGCTCCGGTTTGCCTGCTGGCGGAGCATAACCATACAAGTCCTTGGGGCTGTAAGCTGAGAGCTTATCCTGAATAACACCGAGGTGCATAGGTACACCTTTTTCAGTGGCAATACCAATGGTTGCATTGTATTTCTTGGCGTGGGCGGCCGCTTCAGCGGATTGGCTCAGAATACCCTCTTTGGGATAATACAGCGCTTTGCCAAGATTGGAGAGCATATCGTATACATGTTCATTGCCTGCCTTGATGTTGTCATTCAATTGTCCAGCCAGTGGATTCATCGGTTTCATCCTTCCGGTATTCTTCTGGGATATACGTTAACATTGCCTAACATTATATCACCGTGATTCACCGCCGTCACTGATGAAAGAGGCAATTCCCATTACTTTTAAAATATTTGTGGCGGATCCTCCCAGACCTGAACCTCGATATAGCGCTCTGGCCCATGGGTTCCCCCGGCATTCCATTCCTGAGGCCAGCCGAATTGCAAAATGACTTCCCGGATCTCCGTAAGCAGGTATACCTGTCCCCGGTAAGGCTTACCGTCCAGAACTCTCATTGTGGGAAACAAATCGCCATACGTGAAGCTGATACAGCCAGGAGAAAAGCAGTCCAACGGAATCCTTAGCTCCATACCGCTAGGATACCATTCCAGCAGCCACGGACAGCTTCCAAAGGTCATATAGTGGGGCTGCTGGCGGACGGGGCGGCCTCCTTTGGCAATAAAAGCCTCCCGTGCCTTGTGCTCCAGGCTGCGCCGGATATCGAGATAATCCGCTGAGCGTTTGCTGGCAAATCCCTTGTTCTTCTGGCGTATGTCCGCAAGAACATGCTCCGCTTCCTCCGGTGCCAGGTCGGATAAATTCCGAAACGGTCCGGCAGATTTATCATAGTAGTGGTACAGATACTCCAAATTCTATCCCGCCAATCTACCGTGAAATATACAAATAGATACAGCTATATTCTACCACTCAGGAGTGGTAGGGGCAGTATTTTTCCATCATGGCGATGGTTTCGGCATCACGTGCCCCGTTTCTGTCCTGAAGCCCCTGAGTAACGGCATTTCGCGCATCTTCCTTCAGATTCTGGCCAAATT
The DNA here is from genome assembly GCF_001909085.1 of Paenibacillus sp. P32E. NCBI lineage: Bacteria > Bacillati > Bacillota > Bacilli > Caryophanales > Paenibacillaceae > Paenibacillus > Paenibacillus sp. P32E. Next base: position 19,942 of record NZ_LVYY01000005.1, read on the forward strand.
TGAATTTGGCGGTTACTTCTTCGGGAACGATCCGCACAACGGCAACACCCTTCAGAGCTGAGCGGTATCTGGGATCTTCGGCATCAATCGGGGCATAGCCTCCTTCCGGCTGGAGCTTTTGCATAAAAAGAGCGAGTACGGCTGCTTTTTCGGCGAGGTCTTCTACAAGTTCCGCTTGTCCATAAGCGGTTACGCTTTTGAAATAGGCGGTGGCAGGGCAGGCAAGCTCGGGATCGCTGAAATAGGAAGGAATGATGGCATATTCGTCGGCAACCGTGAAGCATACCCGCTGATTGTGGCGGATGCTCTTCATTTTGCCTCCGGCGTGACTGCCATGGAAATAGAAGTTACCCTCCAGATAGACAAAGTTGAGCGGCGTTACACGCGGCAGCCCCATCTCATCGCTGGTCCCCAGAAAACCAAAGCTCATTCCGTTTAGAAAACCGGCCAGCTTCTCTTCCTGCTCTACCTGAAATTCTTTTCTGCGCATATCGGCACATCCTTTTCTCAATAATGGCGGAGCCCTATGCTCCGAGTAAACAGTTATCTTACAATAGAAGAAGAATTGACAATAAAAAAGGACCGGTTTACATTAATTTTATTAGTCCACTTTGATGTGAAGAGGGTGGGGACATGAATTTTACGTTGCCTTATGACCAGTATCTGGCGGTGCACCGCTACAAATATCTGGCCTTATACCATGCGCTCCGCGCGGCTATTCTTGGCGGCACTCTGCCCGGCGGAACCCGGCTGCCCTCTACCCGGAAGCTGGCGGAGCTATACCAGATCTCACGCGGCTCGGCATCGCAGGTGTACGACATGCTGCTGGCTGACGGCTACATCCGGACGGAGACCGGCCGGGGCACCTATGTCGCCAATGACAGCTTTGAACCCGTGGAGCAGGAACGGGTGGAGGCGGATCAGGAAATTGAAGGTGCTGTAGCTGCGGCATCGGCTTTTGCTGGGACAGAAGGTTCAAAGGATGCGGTTACGAATGCGGTTACGGGTGAATATGCAGATGTCGGAGCAGCTTGTAATAGAACCGGAATACCGCTATCCGGCTGGGGACAACGCCTTATGGAGAGGAATGTTCTCATCTATGAACAGGAGGAAGGGAACTTCGTCAGCTTTCGCAGCCGGGGGATGCTCATGGAGTACTTTCCTTATGAGGAGTGGCGGAGCGCACTGAAATATGCTGGCGGCAAAAGCGGCGGGAGGATGGAAGGCTACTGCCCTCCCCAGGGCGAAGAAAGCCTGCGGCTGGCAATTGCCGCCCATCTCCGGGTGACTCGGGGCATCCGGGCAGAGGCGGAGCAAATCGTCCTGTTCAACGGCTCGATGCAGGGTATCGTCCTACTGACGCAGCTCTTGCTGGAGCCGGGAAGCCCCGCCGTTGCCGAGGATCCCGGATTTCACGGCATCCGCAGAGCTGTGGAAATCTCAGGCGGGAAGCTGCTGCTGGGTAAGGTGGACGGGAGCGGGCTGGTGCCGCATGATTGGGCGGCCCGGCTGCTGTTCGTTACGCCTAGCCGCCAGTTCCCCACCGGCGCTGTGCTGCCTCTCGACCGGCGGCGCCGTCTGCTGGAATGGGCGCGGCGGCAGGAAGCGCTGATTGTGGAAGACGATTACGACAGTGAATTCCGCTGGGGCGGGCGGCCCATAGAACCGCTGAAGGCACTCGACCGTGAAGAGCGGGTCGTCTACCTGGGCTCATTCTCAAACAGCATGTTCTCCAGCCTGCGGCTGGGCTATGCCGTGCTCCCGCCCTTGCTGATCGGACCGGTGACCGCCGCCAAGGCGCTGTATGAGCCGCTTCCGGGCGGCCAATTAGAGCAGCGTGCCTTGGCGCGCTTCATGCAGACCGGCGGCTACAGCCGCCATCTGCGGCGGATGACGCGCCTCTATGGCGAGCGTGCCCGGCTCCTCCGCTCGCTGCTGTCCGAGCGGCTCGGTCAGCTGTTTGAACTGCTGCCCGGTGATGCGGGGCTGCATATCTACGCGCGCTGGCGGCGCAGCAGAGCAGAATTCGCCGCCTTCCGGGCGGCTGCGCTTAGGCGCGGCACGGACTTCCGGGACGCAGCGTTGTACCAGGCTGAACCGGACGTTCCGGCGGCCTGCTTTTCTTTTGCCCATCTGGATAGTGCTCAGCTCGAAAATGGGGTCAACCGTCTGCTGCTGGCCTGGGAGGATGTGCAAAATCGAATGTGACAAGGTATGATGAGGAGTATGGAACGGTTAGGATGCTTCCGAAGCGAGTTTTGCTGCAAAGTGATCTCGAAGAAGTAGAATTCCGCAAAACTTAAGATAATGCTTCCGAAGCGAGTTTGTACGAAGCATATTCAGGAAGTAAAGCTCACAAACTTTTAGGAGGGAACATTATGCTGCATGCATCGCCGTCCTCTTTTGTGATCCTGCCGGCCCTGGCGAAGATTGTCTGCGAACCGGGCTGGAAATGGCAAAAAAGAGAGAAGCCGCTGCAAAATTATGATTTGTTCTATGTCTGGAGCGGGGAAGGCACGGTTGTGCGCAGAGGCGTCCCTTATCAGGTGGGGAAGGGGAGCTGCTTCCTGTTCCGTCCGGGGGATCATACCAGCGCAACCCATAATCCGCAGAAGCCGCTTGTGCTTACATACATTCATTTTGATGTCACTGAGAATGTGGCAGATATTCCCGAGCCTTACCGTGAACTGTCGGAGACGGTGGAGTTCGAGCATTTGCTGGCACGGTATGTCCGCCTGTTTCTCGTAAAGACCTTTGCGGCAGAAGAGGAAGGCCAACTGATTCTGAAGCAGCTGATGATCCATCTGCTCCGTGAGGATCAGGTGATGCCTGTGGAACGTCATGTAAGCAACCAATTGGCGGAAGTCATTCATGAGGTAGCCAACTATGTCAGCCAGCATCCCGGAGCGGTGCACCGGGTGGAGGATCTGGCGGCGCGTGCCGGGCTGTCCCCGCGTTATTTTTCGATCAAATTCAAGGAGATTACTGGCTCTTCTGTCCAGTCCTACGTGATCCGCACCCGGATTGAGCGTGCACAGCATCTTCTGCTGTATGCCGGAATGAACGTAACCGAGGTGGCGGATGCGCTGGGCTACCGTGATATTTTCTTTTTCAGCCGCCAGTTCAAGCAGCACACCGGCAAAAGTCCGTCCGAGATCCGCTGACCCTTCTTTTGTTTCAGTTTTTTCGGCCGGGGGAAGCAGAATTGTCCGCAACCGCTGGAGACGGTTGAAGAACAGCAGCGTGGCAGCTACGGATCATTGATTTTGACCACTTGTCCTAAAATGATAGCTTATCCAGATAAACGAAGGGAACCGGGGCCGAACAAGGCTTCCGGTCTTTTTGATTGTATAGGAAATTATACTGTGAAAAAGACGGTGGATCACTCCGATTGAAAAGTGAGAGGGATAAACGTGAAGAAACAGATCGGAGGAAACAAAATAAACTAAACGGGCCTAAGAGGAGATACCTCTGATCTCACCGTGAACGGGCTAGCGGGCAGAATGAGAGGTAGAAATACCTCTGATCTCGCCGTAAACGGGCTAGCGGGCAGAATGAGAGGTAGAAATACCTCTGATCTTGCCGTAAACGGGCTAGCGGGCAGAATGAGACGTAGAAATACCTCTGATCTCACTGTAAACGGGCTAGCGGCCAGAATGAGAGGTAGAAATACCTCTGATCTCTGTATACGGGCTAGCGGACAGAATGGGGGGTAGAAATCCCTCTGATCTCACCGTGAACGGGCTAGCGGGCAGAATGAGAGGTAGAAATACCTCTGATTTGGGAGCAATGCCGTTACCTGCGGCAATGAGATGCTTGATTTACCCGTTAGGGTGATTTTCTTTCAGGAGGCTTGAAGGTTTGCGTGTATTAGGGCGTCTGGGCCGGGGTATAAGGATAAAGAGCGTAAGTCTTGAACAACCCGTTCAGGAGGCCTATGATGAGTATAGATAGAATGAAGAAGAAACTTCAGGCCGGAGGAGAGAGAATATGTATGAAATCGTGTTGATACGCCATGGCGAGAGCGAGTATAACCGCCAGAATCTGTTCACAGGCTGGAGCGACCCCGATCTGACAGAGAAGGGGGTAGAAGAGGCCAAAGCAGCCGGCAAGCTGCTGAAGGAGGCAGGCTATACTTTTGATCTGGCCTTTGCTTCTGTACTGAAACGTTCGATCAAGACACTCAACTATGTTCTGGATGAGATGGACCTGTTGTGGATTCCCGTGCAGAAGTCCTGGAAGCTGAATGAGCGTCATTACGGCGCGCTGCAGGGGCTGAGCAAGAGCGAAACTGCGGTAAAATACGGCGAAGAGCAGCTGCATATCTGGCGGCGCAGCCTGTCTGTCCGTCCTCCGATGCTGGAGCCGGATGATCCGCGTTATGCCCGGAACGATATCCGCTACAAGGAGGTCCGCCCCGGCGATATTCCTCGCGGCGAGAGCCTGGAGGATACTGTGCACCGCGTCGGCGATTTCTGGGGCAACCGTATTGTGCCGCTGATTCGCAAGAAGGAACGGGTGCTGATCTCGGCGCATGGCAATACGCTGCGGGCCTTGATCAAATTCATGGAGGATATTGACGAGAAAGCATTGCTGGATCTGAATGTTCCGACAGGAGTCCCTTTGGTCTACAAGCTGGATGATGACGTGAAGCCGATTAGCCGCTTCTATCTCGGGGAGCCGGAGGAAGTTCAGCAGAAAGCCCGCGAGGTGGCGAATCAGAGCAAGGTGACGGAATAATCGGCCTGATATAGATGTACAACTAAAAAGGCAGCAGGTCCCCGATAGTCCCGGAGGCCTGCTGCCTTTGGTTAAAATATAAGAATTTATTCACACTATAAATGATCCTTCTATTTCCCGCTGAAACGGATGCCGGCCTATTATGAGGCGTAGCCGTTTCTACTTATGTTCTGCTACACCGGGCGCTGCAGCTCGCCCAGCAGTTCACCCATCTTCACCTTAGTCCCGCTGGCAAGTCCAGATCGGGGGGTGAAGCTGCCGTTCTCGAGGAGCAATACCACGGTAGAGCCGAATTCGAAATAGGCCAGGTCGTCGCCGATCTCCCAGGCATCAGCCGCTTCATCCGCATAGTGGATGCTGCTGACATTCATCGCGCCGACCTTCACTACTGCGGCTTCACCGTTTGCTCCGGCGATATAAGTAATCAGCCGTTCGTTGCGGCTCAGTACACCCTTCATATGTCTCATGCCAAATTCATTGACAGGGTATGCTCTCCCGCGGATATGTTCACTCTCGACCTTGCGCCCGGTAAGGGGGGCGTGAATCCGGTGATAATCCGTTGGACTTAAGTACAGCACGAAGAAAAAGCCTTTTTTGTACAGCTCCAGGTGCGGGGAGTGGTTCAAAAGCTCCTCCAGTTCATAATCCTGACCTTTTACATTCATTATGGTTCCGGAATGAATCTCGCCCATGGCGGTAATCATCGCATCTACCGGACTGGCTACCGCATTCTCGCCGCTGGCGACCGGACGCATGCCGGATTTGAGATGACGGCTGAAAAATTCATTAAGTGTAAGGTATTCCCCGGAAGGCTTCTCTGCTTCAGAAGCGGGAATATGATAAGTCCGAATAAATGCCGGGATCAAAAAACGGCTGAGTCTGCTATGGGAAAAAGCCCCCATCAACCGGGAAAGCCATCTGTGCGAGGACAACTCGGTCATCAGCCGCAGCAATTGTTTTACCATGAGTATCTCCCTTCCATCATGCAGCAGCACGGCCCTGGGTCCAGGACCGTTTCCGCTCTGCATTATATTGACATAGAATAAGAGACAAATCAATAACTGATGTACTGTGAAGGATGGTCAAGCAGATATCGCGCATAGGCTATCGGCTTCCGATAGCTCTCCTTCCATGCCCCGGTCAGTCCGGCTTTGCGGAAGCCGTAGCGCTGATCACGGCCGTTACATTCGATGAAATAGACCCGGCCTTTTTCCGTTACGCCCATGTCCAGCCCGATGTCTGCCAGTCCGGGCAGGTTCCGCGCCAGCTCGTGTGCAATGCTTAGGCTGTAAGCCAGAACGGACATGCGGATGCCTGCCGCCGCTTGCCCGGAGAATGCCTGCTCCAGTGCATATGAAGAGTCAAGTGCTTCTCCTCCCCGGGCAATGTTGGAGACGAAGCCCCCCGGCGCCGCCCGTTTGGCGAATAGTCCGGTGACCTGCCATTCCCCGCCCCACCCACGCTGCACCGTGACACGCAGATCAAACGGACGGCCCCCAATCTCTGCCAGCGGAATGCGTTCCTGAACCAGGTAAGGGGTGGAGGCCAGACGCATCCGCAGGGCTCTGGGCAATGCATCCTGATTAACCTGGGTGCTGATCCAGCTGCGGGAGCCGAAGGGCAGATAACTCCAGTTCCACAGTTCTGGACTACTCCGCGTCAGGCGCATTACGCCTTGACCGATACTTCCGCGACAAGGCTTGAGAATAAGATCGGAATAGCTGGACATCATCTCCTTCAGTCCGGATAGACCGGCTGAGGTGGCGGGCAGAAGCCCGCGAAGTCTGGCATTTTGCTCCAGCAGTCCATGGATCTGATCTTTGCCATAGCGGTTGCATGTATTATATACCAGTACGCCGCTGCCCAGCAGTCTGTCGATCCCGTGGCTGCCCGGGTCGTAGATAGCCCGATTGTGAATGACGTCAGGCGTCGGAACAACCACTCTCCTGTAGCCCCGGGTTTGCTTCATGTAGGCGATGCTGCAGCCGGTTTTCGTATCGATGTCGGACAGTTTCAGGAAGCAGGGGGCCAATCCGTATACAGCGGCGGCTTCCTCGTAGCTTTTCAGCGACTCCTGTCCCGTTTTTTGCCGGGGAACGCCCCGGTGCATAGCGGCATTTAGCAGTATTCCCACGAGCTTTTGCCCCATGTTCGTTCCTCCCGTTATCTTCTATAGTTCCGGCTGTTTCTCTTCCTGAGTCATTGTATGTGTGTACTCGCCCTTTAGGGTGGACGAATGTGCGGTGGCAGATGCCCTTTTTTGGGAAGGTGCAGAATTTACAGGCTTGGTGTAAACGGGTGTCATTCGCCTAGTGCGCTGCATATGATGCCTAGGAGAAACAATAGATGGAAGGAGGAGACTGCTTGTGAAGAGCTCCAGGAAAAATCAGCACCGCAGTTCCAAAAAACCGCTCTATTTTGTGGATAATCCGAATATGAAGGAACTCAGCATGCTGGGAAGCAGTCCCAAGATACAGGAGGTTATAGACACCTCCGGAAGCGAAGTGCCGGATACCGGGAGTACAACTTTGAAGGTTAGCGGGGTGGATACGCTTGAAGCGGCGGATTCCGTGGAATCTGCCGTACTTGATCAGCAAGCGCCTCAGGAACAGGTGGAGGAACCTTCGGTTTCGGCTGCTGAGCCTTTGCCGTTGACACCTGAAGCCGTGCTGCCAGTGGTGGAAAGAGAACGCCTGCAGCCTGTATATACGGATGATTTGTCCGACGCTGCCGTTACCGGAAGCAAAATCGCCCCCCGGACCATTGACGGGTCCAAGCTGAAATTCGGTATCATCGGAACGCCCTGGCTGCAGGATTATGCGGTGCAGAGCATCAATATCGCGGACAAGGCAGTAACTTCCTCTAAGCTGGCCCCCGAATCCGTAACAGGTGAGCATTTGGCAGAAGGAAGCATCAGCGGCGGTAAGCTGCTGGATCATTCCATCGGCGGCGAAAAACTTAAGGATGGCAGCATTGGCCCGGAAAAGCTGGCTGACCGGATCATTGGCGGAGGTCAAATTGCCGATCAGGCCATTACGAGCCGCCATCTTAGCGACTGCATCATTACGGCTGACCTGCTTGAAGATGGAGCGGTGACCGGCGAGAAAATTCTGAGCAGCACCATCGTCAGCAGGCATCTGGCGAACGGGAGCGTTGACCGTTCCAAGCTGGCGGACGAAGCGGTAACGGGGGACAAAATAGCCGACGGAGAGATTAGCGGTGATAAGCTGGGAGACGCCGTTATTGAGAGCCGCCATATCAGCGGCGGCGCCATTACAGCGAAGCATCTGGCTCCGGGAGCCATAGGGCCGGAACAGCTTGCCAGCCGTTTGATCGGCAAAGAGCAGCTCCAGTCCGGGATCATCGACAGCGGTCACCTTGCCGATGGATCGGTAGGTCCACGCCAGATTGGCAAGGAGGCCGTACGGGGACAGCATTTAAGCCCGGAAAGTGTGAACGGTAGCCATATCGCCGACGGGGAGATTGCCAGCCGGCATTTGGCGGACCGCAGCATTTCTTTTGTGAAGCTGGCGGAAGGGGCGGTTGGAACAGTTCAGCTTGTGGAGCAGGCAGTTACCTCTTCCAAAATAGCGGATCAGAGCATCCTTGCCCATAAGCTGGCTGATGAGGCTGTAACGACACGGCACATCGCCAAATCTGCGGTACGGGGGCCGCAGCTTGCCATGCAGGCAGTTGCTTCAGTCCATCTGCAGCGTGAGTCTGTGGAGCACTCCCATCTGGCGGCGGAATCCGTCGGGTCTATGCAGCTGCAGGAACAATCGGTACTCACGAGCCATCTGGCAGATGGGGCTGTTACGGGGGAACAGCTGGCTTCTGGATCGGTTGAAGGTGAGCATCTGCGTCCACATAGTATCACCCCGGACAAATTGGCGGATGGGAGTGTCATTGCCGCCAAGCTGGCTCCGGGTGCGGTTATCGGCAATGCAATAGCGCGGGAAGCTGTCAGCGGGGAACATATTGCTTTTTGTACGGTAGAGGAAAAAAATCTGGCGGATGCCAGTGTCAGCGGTCGTGTATTGCAGCGGGCCGTTGTGGATGCCGAGCACTTGGCACCGGGGGCTGTAGAGCGCAGGCATCTTGGGGACAACAGTGTAACCTCCTCTGCCCTGCAGCCAGGTTCGGTAGTGGGTGAGAAGCTGGCAACCGGCGCGGTGAAGGAGGTCCATCTCTCTGCCGGTATCGTTCAGCCGCATCATTTAGCTGATCATGCCGTCACGTCATTGAAGCTGTCGCCGGAAAGTGTCTCAACCGATAAGCTGGGCGATCTGGCAGTTACAGCAATGAAGCTGGCGGATGGCAGTGTGGAAGCCGCGAAGCTGGCGGCATCAGCAGTTCAGGCAGAGCACTTGAGTGCGGGGGCGGTTGGCTCTGGTGCAGTCAGTGACGCCGCTGTGCAGGGAAGACATCTTGCGCCGGGGAGTGTTAGCGGGGCACATATTCGGCCGATGTCCATCGGTAATGGACATATCAGCCCGAGCTCCATCTCGTCCATTCAGATCCAGGATGGCAGCATCAGCGGAGCTAAGCTGATAGAAGGTGCAGTCTCATCCCGCCACCTGGCACCCGGTAGTGTGGCAGGTAGCCATTTGGCGGAAGCTTCAGTGGAAGGAAAGCATATCGGGCAAGGCGGCATCACCTTAGCGCATCTTGCTGAAGAAGTCCGCAGCGGCCAGATTTTGCCGGACGGCAGTATTGGCGGTGAGAAGCTGGCAGCGGGTGCCGTGGGGTCCTACCATCTGGCCTCTGAAAGTATAGGGGCTGGACATCTGGCGCCGGGAGCGGTAGAAGGACAGCATATTCGAGACGGAGAGATCACCCTGGCGCATCTGGCGGAAGAGACACGCAGTGCAGACATCCTGCCGGATGGAAGCATCAGCGGTTCCAAACTGGCCGAGGGCTCGGTAGCGGCATTCCATCTGGCTACAGGCAGTGTGTATGCAGATCATTTGACAACGGACGCGATAGACAGCCGCCATATCCGCTCCGGCAGCATCCGGCTTGAACATTTGGCCAAGGAAACACTGACCTCTGAATTGCTGCCGGATGGCAGTATTGGAAACGGGAAGCTGGCTGCTGGTGCGGTGAGTTCGCTGAATCTCCAGCAGGAAAGCATTTATGGTGAGCATCTTGTAGACGGAATACTGCAGGAACGGCATTTGCGTCCAGGTCTGATCAAGCTTGAACATCTTGCAGATGAGTCCCGTAGTGCAGCGCTGCTGCCGGACGGCAGCGTGGGCGGAAGCAAGCTGGCGGCAGGCGCAGTAGGTTCGTCTCAGCTGGCTTCCGGCAGCGTATTGGGAGGGCATTTGGCAGCGGACGCGGTGGACAGCCGCCATATCCGTGCCGGCAGCATCCAGTTGGCTCATCTGGCTGCCGAGACGCTGAGCGCGGAGCTGCTGCCGGACGGCAGCGTAGGCGGAAGCAAATTGGCGGCAGGTGCGGTGGGTTCGCAGCATCTGCAAGCCCAGAGTATCCAAGGTGAACATCTGGCAGATGGAACGCTGGAAGAGCGCCATTTGGGCAGCGGCATCATCAAGCTTGAGCATCTATCGGAGGAAGTCCACAGTGCGGAGCTGCTGCCGGACGGCAGCATTGGAAGAAGCAAGCTGGCGGCAGGTGCGGTGGGTACGCAGCAACTGCAAGCCCGGAGTATCCAAGGTGAACATCTGGCAGATGGAGCATTGGAGGAACGTCATTTAGGCAGCGGCATTATCAAGCTTGAGCATCTGGCGGAAGAAGTCCACAGTGCCGAGTTGCTGCCGGACGGCAGCATTGGAGGGAGCAAGCTGGCGGCAGGTGCGGTGGGTACGCAGCATCTGCAGCCGCAGAGCATCCAGGGCGGGCATCTGGCCGATGGAACGTTGGAGGAGCGTCATTTGGTCAGCGGCATCATTAAGCTTGAGCATCTGGCGGATGAAGTCCACAGTGCGGAGCTGTTGCCGGATGGCAGTATTGGAAGAAGCAAGCTTGCGGCAGGGGCAGTGGGATCGCATCACTTGCAGCCGCAGAGCATCTACGGCAGGCATCTGGCGGATGGAACGCTGGAAGAGCGCCATCTGGGCAGTGGCATCATCAAGCTTGCGCATCTGGCGGAGGAAGTCCGCAGCGCAGAACTGCTGCCGGACGGGAGCATTGACGGAAGCAAGCTGACGACTGGCGCGGTGGGTACGCAGCATCTGCAGCCTCAGAGCATCCAGGGCGGGCACCTGGCCGATGGAATGCTGGAGGAGCGCCATCTGGGCAGTGGCATCATCAAGCTTGAGCATCTGGCGGAAGAAGTCCGCAGCGCGGAGCTACTGCCGGACGGCAGTATTGGAGGAAGCAAGCTGGCGGCAGGTGCGGTGGGTACGCAGCATCTGCAGCCTCAGAGCATCCAGGGCGGGCATCTGGCAGATGGAACGCTGGAGGAGCGCCATTTGGTCAGCGGCATTATCAAGCTTGAGCATCTGGCGGAGGAAGTCCGCAGTGCGGAGCTGCTGCCGGACGGCAGTATTGGAGGAAGCAAGCTGACGGCAGGTGCGGTGGGTACGCAGCATCTGCAGCCTCAGAGCATCCAGGGCGGGCATCTGGCGGATGGAACGCTGGAGGAGCGCCATTTAGGCAGCGGCATCATCAAGCTTGAGCATCTGGCGGAAGAAGTCCGCAGCGCGGAAATACTGCCGGACGGCAGTATTGGAGGAAGCAAGCTGGCGGCAGGTGCGGTGGGTACGCAGCATCTGCAGCCTCAGAGCATCCAGGGCGGGCATCTGGCGGATGGAACGCTGGAGGAGCGCCATTTAGGCAGCAGCATCATTAAGCTTGAGCATCTGGCGGAAGAAGTCCGCAGCGCGGAGCTACTGCCGGACGGCAGCATTGGCGGCAATAAGCTGGCGACAGGTGCGGTAGGTGCGCAGCATCTGCAGCCGCAGAGCATCCATGGCGGGCATCTGGCGGATGGAACGCTGGAGGAGCGCCATTTAGGCAGCGGCATCATCAAGCTTGAGCATCTGGCGGAAGAAGTCCGCAGCGCAGAACTGCTGCCGGACGGCAGTATTGGCGGCAATAAGCTGGCGGCAGGTGCGGTGGGTACGCAGCATCTGCAACCGAAGAGCATCTATGGCGGGCATCTGACAGATGGAACGCTGGAGGAGCGCCATTTGAGCAGCGGCATCATCAAGCTTGAGCATCTGGCGGAAGAAGTCCGCAGCGCTGAGCTACTGCCGGACGGCAGTATTGGAGGAAGCAAGCTGACGGCAGGTGCGGTAGGACCTTACCATCTGGCTCCGGCCAGTGTATACGGAGGCCATTTATCCCCGGGTTCAGTGGACAGCCGCCATATTCGTCCTGGCAGTATCCATTTTGAACATTTGGCCGAGAGTGCGCTGAGCTCTGAACTCCTGCCGGACGGGAGCATTGACGGAAGCAAGCTGACGGCAGGTGCGGTAGGTACGCAGCATCTGCAACTTCAGAGCATCCAGGGCGGGCATCTGGCCGATGGAACGCTGGAGGAGCGCCATTTAGGCAGCGGCATCATCAAGCTTGAGCATCTGGCGGAAGAAGTCCGCAGCGCGGAGCTACTGCCGGACGGCAGTATTGGAGGAAGCAAGCTGACGGCAGGTGCGGTGGGTACGCAGCATCTGCAGCCTCAGAGCATCCAGGGCGGGCATCTGGCCGATGGAACGCTGGAGGAGCGCCATTTGGGCAGCGGCATTATCAAGCTTGAGCATCTGGCGGAGGAAGTCCGCAGTGCGGAGCTGCTGCCGGATGGCAGTATTGGCGGCAATAAGCTGGCGGCAGGTGCGGTAGGTACGCAGCATCTGCAGCCTCAGTGCATCCAGGGCGGGCACCTCTCTGATGGAACGCTGGAGGAGCGCCATTTGAGCAGCGGCATCATCAAGCTTGAGCATCTGGCGGAAGAAGTCCGCAGCGCAGAACTGCTGCCGGACGGCAGTATTGGAGGAAGCAAGCTGACGGCAGGTGCGGTAGGACCCTACCATCTGGCTCCGGCCAGTGTATACGGAGGCCATTTATCCCCGGGTTCAGTGGACAGCCGCCATATTCGTCCTGGCAGTATCCATTTTGAACATTTGGCCGAGAGTGCGCTGAGCTCTGAACTCCTGCCGGACGGGAGCATTGACGGAAGCAAGCTGGCAGCAGGTGCGGTAGGATCACAGCATCTGCAACTCCAGAGTATACAGGGCGGGCATCTCGCCGATGAAACGCTGGAGGAGCGGCATTTAAGCCCCGGCATCGTTAAGCTGGAACATCTCGCGGAGGAAACCCGCAGCGCGGAACTGCTGCCGACTGGCAGCATTACCGGAGAGAAGCTCGCATTTGCCAGCATCGGAACGGAGCATCTGGCTGAAGGTGCAGTGGGGAATTCGGAGCTTCAGGACGAAGCGGTGGATGCCTCCAAAATCACCTCATTCGCAATCCAGTCCCGCCATTTGGAAGAGGATAGTGTACAGGGATATCATATTGCTCCTGGTTCCATCACGAGCGATCACCTGACTCCCGGCTCGGTAAATGCCGAACACCTGTCGTTCAGTCCGGTACAGAGTGCCGGCAACCGGGAAGTGCTGCAGCAGTTTGGCATGACAGCCTTCATGTTCAATGGTGATGCGGAGAGTGTAGAGGTGACTGTAGCTTTTGATGAAAGCTTCGGCCATACCGGTTATGTCCTTGTTGCCATGACCAATCAACCGTTCTTTCACGCTTCATTGAAGAACAGAGGGGGCGGGGAAGCTGTTATTGAAGTGGTGCGGCTGCGTGAAACCTCCCATTTCTATGGAGTGTTATCCTGGATTGCCCTCGGCACTCCCTTGGTGAAGCCGGTGGCCGATCATCGGGTATTTGATTAATCGGCTGACGGGCTGAACTTTAAGGAAATGCAGGGTCATCTCAGAGTATGATGAAGTTATTGTAAAAGGGGGCGCAGCCAATGGCTGCGCCTTTTGCGCGGCGAAGAACCAGGGATTGGCACTCGCGATGTTATGTGAAAATTTGGTTCGGGTTGCTGCAGCCGCTGTCCAAGTCCGCTGCCCGGGTTCCCTTCAAACGATACCTTAGCCGGACTTAGCAGCGAGCGGGCATTTGTCCAAATTTCTGTCTGGAGGGAGACACTTGCCGTTACCCGGGACAGCATAATACATAGACTGTGATGTAACCCTCAGCCCGGAGACCATGTCCTGCAAGGAAGGTGGATGAGCTTGAAGCATACACGTACATCTGCCCGCCGCACGGGTCGGCGGGCTTTGCGACCAACGCGGAGGATTCCCCGGCCAGTGCGTTCTGCCATGCTGCGCGCTGCGGCCAACCACCCGGAACCTTATGTGTCGGTAATCATTCCGGCCATGAATGAAGCAGGAACGATTGCCAAGGTGATTGCCGGAGCGAGGGGAGTCCATCCCCGTTGTGAGGTTATTGTTATTGTTAATGGCTCTGCTGATCATACGGCAGACATTGCGTTATCACTGGGTGCTCAGGTCATTCTCTTCGAGCAGCCGCTCGGACATGATGTGGGCCGAAGTATCGGAGCAGAGGCAGCGAAGGGAGAAGTGCTGCTTTTCACGGACGGTGATCTGGTCATTCCTGCCTCACAGCTGCGTCCCTTTGTGGCCGCAGTCAGTCAAGGTACAGATGTGGCTCTAAATGATTATTCCGGTCCGGTCCGCGGTAAATTCCCGCATCCGGTAGTGCTCTCCAAGCATGCGCTCAACATTATCCTGGGCCGTCCGGACCTGAAAGGCTGCTCAATGACGGCAGTGCCCCATGCACTCAGCCGCAAAGCGTATGCCGATCTGGGAAGCAGCCTCTTGTCACGGCCGCCCCTGGCACATGCACAGGCTGTGCTTGACGGCCTGGTTGTGAAGGCAGTGCATAAGATCCCTGTCGGTAAGTTGAATGCAATCCGCCCTAAGCGGGCGGGGGCTGATCCGTTGCGCGAGGTCATCCTCAGGGATCATCTTGATGCGGCAGGCTTGGTAATTCAGCGCAGAGGCGAAAGAGCAGGCTTCAGTGACGGGAACCGGCGAAGGGAGATGGTGAGATGATAGCCGAGATGCCTGACGCTATATCCAGCTCCCGGCAAAAGGCGACTGTATCTGCGGCACTTTTCTCCCGCCGCTCTAGGGCAAAAGCGCGGCAGGCTCCGGCTGTGCGGAAGACACGGGCTGGCGCACCTGGTGCATCTGGCCATGGCAGTTCTGCAGCAGCCCTTGTCCAAGCAGCGGGAGCTTCACCTTCCCGCCGAAATGGGGCGGGCCGCTCCGCCGCCCGTCGCAAGAAGGCCAGATCTGCTGCTGCCGGTGGAGCCGCAGTCCGCCGGAGCACCGCAGGCAGTCCTGCCTCCATCCGTCAGGGGGCAGGCAGCCCCCCTCACCACATTGCGGCGGGAGGTAATGCCCGGGGCTCCGACGTCTACCGGGGAGCAAAGCCCCAGCTGCCGCAATTGGGCGGGTCACTATCGGTGATTATATCGGCCCGCAATGAAATGCGAACCCTGCCAGGGCTGTTGAAGCAGGTGCAGCAGCTGCATCCGGCTGAAATCATCGTAGTGCTGAATGGATGCACGGATGATAGTTATAAGTACACCCGGCTATGTAAGCAGGCTACAGTGGTGCACTGCCCGGAATCTGCCGGGCATGACGTAGGCCGGGCACTTGGGGCTAAGCTCAGCCGGGGCGACATCCTGCTGTTCCTCGATGGGGATATGGTCATCTCTGCGCCGCAGCTGGCCGTTTTTGCAGCGGCAGTGGACGGTGGGGTGGATGTGGCACTGAATGATCTGGATTCGCTGCTGCCCTCATTTGATTTATGCGATGATGTCACCCGCTGCAAGCTGTATCTGAACAGTGTTCTGGGGCGGAGCGATCTGGGCGTCAGCTCGATGACCGCCGTACCGCATGCCCTGTCACGGCGGGCCTTGGAGCGGATCGGCTACCGTGAGCTGATGGTCCCGCCCAAAGCGCAGGCGCTCTCGATTATAGAGCAGCTGCGGGTAGAAAAAGCCGGGACGGTAAACGTCATTAAGCATAACCGTCTCCGCCAGGGAAACATAGGAGCCGGCAATGCCATGGAGCAGCTGATCGTCGGTGACCATGCCGAAGCACTGCTCCGGGTGCTAATCCACCGCGACAAAAACGGGGGGCTCACCGGTGAAAGCCTGCTGGAGCAGCGGCGGCAAATGGCAGCCTGGAGGAACAGCATATGACGATGACCAGTATTATTATTCCTACGTACAATAGGGTCGGCCTGCTGCGCTCCTGTGTCGAATCCATTAAGGCTCATACTGAATCCGCTTATGAAATAATCGTGGTCGACAACGCTTCAACGGATGGCACAGACGCATACTGCCGCGAGAATAAACTGACCTTTATTTCACTTCCGGCAAACCGGGGGTTTCCGGTGGCCTGTAACCTGGGACTGCAGCTGGCCTCAGGCGATGAACTGCTGCTGCTGAATAATGACGTTATTGTGCCGAGGGGCTGGCTTGAGCGCTTAAAACATGCCTTGTACAGTGCTCCGGACATTGGCATCGTAGGGCCAGTAACGAACTACGCCAGCGGGCGGCAGCAGGTAAGTACAACATATATGGATATTGCTGAATTCCACGCCGAGGCTGAGCGGGTGAGTCTTCAAGGGTCCCACGGGTGGAGTGAAACACGACGGCTGATCGGTTTATGCTTTTTATTGAAAAGAGAGCTGATGGAAACCATTGGACTCCTGGATGAGCGGTACTCTCCCGGACATTATGAGGACGATGATTACTGCTACCGTGCCCGGCTGCGGGGCTACAGGCTGTTGATAGCCGGGAATTGCCTTGTGCATCATGAGGGAAGCGCCAGCTTCAAGGAGGTCTACTCCTCCGGGCTCCAGGAGCTGGTCGAACGGGGCCGCAGGATGTTCATGGACAAATGGAATATAGATCCTGCGCAGTTCATCTAAAAGGTTGACCCAAAGGCTAAAGCCACAGATAAAAAGGAGGAAAGTAAGTGAAAGGAGTCATACTGGCGGGCGGAACAGGATCAAGGCTATATCCGCTGACCCGGCTTATGAACAAACATTTGCTTCCGGTCGGCAAATATCCCATGGTGTGTTACGGTATAGACCGATTGCGCCAGGGGGGCATAACCGATATTCTCCTGGTCATCAGCAAGCAGTCCGCGGGGCAATATACGGATTTTTTAGGCAGCGGCGCAGAGTTTGGCGTCTCTCTGACTTACAAAATTCAGGAGGCTGCCGGAGGCATTGCGGAGGCACTGGAGCTGGCAAAAGGATTCATTCTCCCAGGTGAGCGGTTTGTTGTGCTGCTTGGTGACAATCTGTTTATGGATGATCTGACACCCTATCTGAAGCAGTATCTGCAGCAGCCTCAGGGGACGGCCAAGGTCTTGCTGAAACCGGTGGAGGATGCACGGAGATACGGCGTCCCGGTGTTCGACAGCCAGAATACCGGCTTAATTGCTTACATCGAAGAGAAGCCGGAGCATCCGAAGACAAAGTATTGTGTAACCGGTATTTACATGTACGATGAGGCTGTATTTGATATTATCCGGCGCGTGTCACCTTCCCAAAGAGGGGAGCTTGAGATTACCGACGTGAACAACATTTACGCCGCAGACCGCAGACTCAGTTACGATGTGCTCAAGGAATGGTGGAGTGACGCTGGAACATTCCAGTCTCTGTACGAAGCCGGAGAAAAGCTGAAAAACACGCTGCCGTGAGGCGCGTGTTTTTTTGCGTCGGGCCAGTGGCACGCCAACAGCAGCAGAAATGCCGTTGTTGCTGCCGAAATTGGCCAACGGCACGCTAACAGCAGCAGAAATGCCGTTGTTGCTGCCGAAACCGGCGCACGGTTTGCAAGCCGCCTTCACTTCTCCCGCAGCATCACAACCAGCGACAGTGTCCTCGTCAGGCCAGGCTCCCTGCCGGAGTCTGGGCGGCAGGCCGTGCGATCCGCCACCAGATCAGCTCATCAGCCTCCCGGTGCTTTTGCGCGCCCAGGTGCTGAAGCACTTTGTGCGAGGCGGCATTGTCTTTTTCGGTATCAGCGATGACCCAGAGCGCCCGGGGATCGCTGAAGATCCAGTCGCAGATACACTGCACTGCCTCTGTTGCGTAGCCTTGTCTGCGGTGGCTCTCATGAATGACATAACCCACAATGACTTCACCCTGATCATTTGGACACCCTTTGAGGATAATGAAGCCGATCAGGCGCTGCTCTTCCCGCTGAATCACCGCCCAGTTCGTCAGCCATGGATAGTTGAGCGGGTCCTGCATTACCTTGGAGTGTCTGATCTGCATGGCATACAGCATTTCATCATCCAGTTCAGTTCCGCTGGGGTTCAGGCCCAGCGCCTGCTCCAGTCCGGCATAATGAGCTCCCGCCAGGGATAGCTCAGCCAGTGTTAAAGGCCGTATATCCACGCGGCCGCTTGCAATTTTCAATAGAAATACCTCCGTTCCGGTGTTGCCTTTCCTGAGATTCTTATGTAAAAAGTTCAAATCCACCCCCAGCATAATCTCGCCGTTTAACATTTGTCAATACTTACCATTCCCGCAAACTTCACTTCACCCGCTACTCCCCATTAACTTACAGTAAAGCCACGCACCGCACGGGCTTCTGCCGCATATGCTGTAGCAGGGCGTTTGAGCAAAGGAGACATGAAGGTGCAGAGTAAAATAACGAAGGTCCTGCAGCACATGGCCCATACGCACGAACAGATGGCGCGGATTCTCGACGCCGAACGCCACGTCGCCGTCCGTATGTCGCAAATAGTCCATGATCTGCCGGATGTAGAACCTGACTTTGGCGGATTCAGCGGACTGGTGGAGAGCACGGGTCAGGTCAACAAAAATATTATTGCTTACCTGAATGCGATTGCTGATCTGGAAGAGGCGATGGCTGAAGGAGTAGGAAGGGTCATCAAGGAGCTGGGCGGCCAGGAAGAAGAGTAGCGCTTAAGGAGCAGGAGGTGGAAGATGAGCAGAGAAAAGGCTTTTCTGCAAATGCTGGAGTCGTCCGCTACTATCCAGTGGAACATCGCAATGATCCTTGAGGCCAAAGCGGTGGAAGCGGAAAAAGTGAAGCAGTGGACACAGCATCATATCCACGCTAGAGCGTTCGACTCCCATGAAGAACAGTTGAAGGAATCCATCTCCATTCACGAGGTGATTGTGGAAATGGTAGAGGGGCTGACCAAGCTGGAAAACGGATTGTACAGCAATCTAAAAGCGGTGCTGGGCAGCGGTGAAGAAGGCGGCGAGGGATTCGGCGGCATGACCGGTGACGGCATTGAATTCGGAGAAGATAGCAAATGAGCGGCGGGCTGCACTCTGAACATGCCGTCAAGCTCGAGATGATCCGCTCCATTGCCCGCAGTCAGGCTGCACTTGCGGCCATTCTGGAGAGTATAGCCGAGGTTACAGGGCAATCGGAGCTGACAGCCCGCAAGCTGAGCGACAATATCCGGATACTAAGCCAATATCAAAGCGCGATGTGCCGGATGATGTCCGGTATTTCGCTGCACCGGCCCAAACGGGGAATTCCTGCTGCGCCATGGCTGAGTACGGCTTGCGCAGGCGGTACCTCTAGAAGTACATGGAGTACAGGAGGAGTAGAAGGATGAAGATAAAGAAACTTGGAAAGCTGCGTTCGGGCGGCAGAACCCGCAGACGCATACTGCTGTCGCGCAAAGCCAGAGTCCGCAAGGGGCCTTTACGCAAAGCGCGGAGAGGACTGATCCGCCGGACAGGCAAGACCAAGAGAAGTCTCTTGCAGCGCAAAAAAAGAAGACTCCGCCGCCGGATCGTCCGGAAAGTCCAAGTCATTCAGCCGCCGGTACAGGTAGTAGCCGCTATTGAGGTTCCGCCCGTGCCGCAGGTGGTGCCGCTCCCCCCGGATTTGGGCGTCCCGCCGGAAACGCCCCCGGGAGACGCCTTTCAGCAGGGCTACACCGAAGCATACAACGTGGGGTTCGATGCGGGTTTCGCCAAGGGCTTCGAGGACGGGCATAAGCTGGAGCTTGGCTAAACCGCGTGGAGTCACAGAATGAGCTGCTCTGTAGAGGCCGGAGGATGCATGCCGCCTCTATAGAGCTTTGCGGATTTCTCTGCACTATCGATCGCGTTCACGGATATGATAGACTTCTTAACAGAATCTCTACCAGGTTCAAAAGTCGATAGGAAAGCAGGGATGTACATGAGTGGGAATGAGATACGTATTGCACGAAAAGATGAGATCGGAGAGATCATGGAACTGATTTCCAAATGTGTACAGGTCATGCAGGACGGCGGAAGTGACCAATGGAATGATACTTACCCGAACCGTGAGGTTATTGGGAAGGACATTGCGGACGGCACCTTATATGTCTGTGTGGATCAGGCTGCCATCGCCGGCATCATTGTGCTGGACAACAACCAGGCGGAGCAGTATGAAGCGATTGACTGGTTAGAGGTGAAGGGGCCGAATCTGATTATGCACCGGCTGGCCGTTCATCCTGAGGTTCAGGGCAAAGGGATTGCCCGCAAGCTGATTGCTTTTGCCGAGGAGTATGCCCGCAGCAGCGGTTACACCAGTATACGGCTGGATACCTATGCTATGAATAATAAGACTCTGGTACTGTATCCTTCTCTAGGCTATGAACGCAGAGGGGAAGTGGATTTTCCCGGGCGTACAGCGAACTTTCCTGTGTTCGAGAAGGTGCTGACATCCGGTGTGGAATAATGGACAAGCCTGTAGAGGGCGACCGGGGGGGGCATTTCAGAGATAACCAAAAAGCATTGGTTAGATATTTAATGGGAGGAAACATAACGCAAATACAGTGTTGAAATCAAATCCGTGCCTTTTTGAGCATAGTAATCATTTTGTGTTATTTTATCTAACTCATGTTGACAACAAACATGTCTCTAACTTATGATAGGGTTATTCAGCAAGCAATTGAATAATCCTTTTTTTCGTATATCCTTAATAATTGGTTTAAGGGTCTCTACCGGGAACCGTAAATTTCTGGCTACGAAAATATGCCTTGGCATATTTTTGTGGCCTTTTTGTGTTAGCGGCGGCTAAGGTTTGCAGAAGATAAGGGGGACGGCGAAGATGGCAAACATCCTGATCAAAAACGCAGAGATGATCACCATGAACAAACAGGAAGCAATCATTTACGGAGATCTCCGCATCCAGAATAACCTGATTACAGAGATCGGCAGCGGGCTTGCAGTACAGGGGGATGAACGGGTGATTGATGCCACGAACCGCACGGTCATTCCGGGTTTCGTACAGACCCATATTCATCTCTGCCAGACGCTGTTCCGGGGTAAAGGGGATGATCTGGAGCTGATGGACTGGCTGCGCAAGCGGATCTGGCCGCTCGAAGCGGCGCATGATGAGGAATCGCTCTACTATTCCGCCATGCTGGGGATTGGGGAGCTAATCTCCAGCGGTACGACGACCATTGTGGATATGGAGACGGTGAATCATACGGATTTTGCCTTTCAGGCCATTGCGAAGAGCGGTATCCGGGCCTTGTCGGGTAAGGTGATGATGGATCAGAAGAATGCGGATGCGCCCGCAGCGCTGCAAGAGGAGACGGCGGCTTCGCTGCAAGAGAGTGTGGATCTGCTGGAAAAATGGAACGGGTACGGGAATGGACGGATTCAGTATGCATTCTCGCCGCGTTTTGTGATCTCCTGTACCGAGCCGCTGCTGCGGGAGGTGCGTGATCTATCTCAGCGATATGGGGTTAAGGTGCATACACATGCCTCCGAGAATTTGGGGGAGATCGAGATCGTTCAGGCCATGACCGGGATGCGCAATATCGTCTATCTGGATCATCTGGGGCTGGCCAATGAACGGCTGATTCTGGCGCACTGCGTCTGGGTGGATGAGGAGGAGCGGCGTATCTTGCGCGACAGAGGCGTTCATGTCAGCCATTGTCCCGGCTCCAACCTGAAGCTGGCTTCGGGCATCGCTGATACACCGGGCATGCTGCATGATCACATTCATCTCAGCCTTGGCGCAGATGGTGCTCCATGCAACAACAACCTGGACATGTTCAATGAAATGCGGCTGGCGGCCATGATCCAGAAGCCGCAGCATGGGCCGACGACGATGGATGCGAGAAGTGTTTTCCGGATGGCTACGATTGGCGGAGCCCGGGCCGTGGGTATGGAGGATCAGATCGGCAGCATTGAAGTCGGCAAAAAAGCGGATCTGGCGATCCTGAACCTCTATAACTTCCACACCTTCCCTTCCTTCGATGTAGACCCGATCTCCCGTATTGTCTATTCCGCAACCCGGGCCGATGTGGAAACAACGATCATCGACGGTGAAATCCTTATGGATAAAGGTCTGCTGAAAACTGTAGACAAGGACACGGTGCTGCATGAAGCCAACCGTTCCATTAAAAGACTGCTGGCGCACACATCACTGGTCTAGCGATTCGCCAACAATATAAGAAGCAGAGGGTAGAGGCCCTCTGCTTCTTTTTGACTTTTTTAGTGATTTCGGGAACCTTTCCATTAGAATTGAGGTCATATCAAGTGAGGTGAAGAACGTTGGAACTGGGATGGGAATTGGAACAGCATCAGCTGGCGCATGCAGCAGTCATGAGCGAAGAGCAGCTGAGGAGGATTATGGGTTTTTACGGCGATGATATATGGAATTATATTTATTACCTCACCAAAAGCGCCGATATGGCGGACGATCTGGCACAGGAGGTATTTATTAAATGTTATTACCGGATCGGAACCTACCGGGGTTCCTCTTCCTTGAAGGCGTGGTTGTTCACCATCGCAAGGAACACCGTATTCTCCCACCGCAAATCGCGGTTCTTCCGGTCGGGGCTCTGGGGCGGTGTACAGACCATCACAAAAGCGGAACCCGCCAAGAACAGCTTCCCTGATGAACGGCTGGGAACGGTCCGTTCTGCGGAGATGGAGTACCTCGGCAACCGCCGGATGGATGAGATCTGGAGTGTGATCCTGCAGCTTCCCGACAAGTTCCGTGAGGTGCTGGTGCTGGATCTGAAAGCGGAGCTGACCATTCAGGAAATCGCCGGATTGACCGGACTCTCAACGGGAACCGTCAAATCCAGGCTGCACCGCGCGAGACATAAAGTCCAGGAGGAATTAAGGGGGATGGAATCATGAAGGAGCGGGAGCCGAAGTGGTATGAAGAAGCGCGGAACGGTCCATTCCGGGAATCAAGGTTCACGGATGCGGCAGCCGATAAGGTCATTATGCGTGTGCGAAGCGGTGCGCCGGGACCGGAACGGGCAGGCCAAAAGCTGCGGCGAAGCTTCATAGCGGCTGCGGTCATTCTGCTGCTGGCCGTAGCCGGAGCGATCCTGCAGCAGAAAGGACTACTGGGGGAAGGCAGACAGGCAGGCTTGTTCTACCAGGAGGTGAAGACCCCCGACCTCACCGATGCCGGATTCCGCAAGACAGCCGAGCGTGTAATGCAGGAGCAGCTTGGGAAGAAGCTGTCTTTTGTGGGGCTGGAGCGGATGGATGAAGCGAAGCAAGCCGCTATTATTTTCAGGGCAGGTGAGGATGCGGCTAC
The DNA here is from genome assembly GCF_001909085.1 of Paenibacillus sp. P32E. Taxonomy (NCBI): domain Bacteria; kingdom Bacillati; phylum Bacillota; class Bacilli; order Caryophanales; family Paenibacillaceae; genus Paenibacillus; species Paenibacillus sp. P32E. Next base: position 43,244 of record NZ_LVYY01000005.1, read on the forward strand.
GGTATGGATCAGCACGGAAACAGGGCAGGTGCTGCGGATGTACATGAATGCTTCGTTTCTCCCCGGAGAAGCGGATGCAAATCTCTTACGGACAGCCAAAAAGACTATACAGGAAATAGGCTATCCGAGGGAATTTAAGATTAGTAGGGTACAGCGCTTCGTACAGTCTGGATTAAAGGTTGAATCCGGGATTCAGGTACAAGTACAGGACAGTTTTATCGGCAATGAGGGGCAGATTGATTTTTTGAATAGAAAGTTCGACCGTGCTGTCTTTAATGTAAGCCTGGATCTATTCACTGAAGAAGTGAATCAGATCGGCCTTAAGGCACTTCAGCATCTAAGAACCAAAGGAACTGATAGACTGATTAGAGTGACCCGGAACATTGGCGGAGGCAAGGATGAGCTCGTACTAGATTATAGACAGGGGGACCTGTCCTCCTCTTTCTTTACTATGGGTAGCGTTACTATGGATTACTACACACATGCGGTAAAAGGAATGTCTGATATGTCGTTGTTCATTCCTAAGTCACAGGATTCCGGACAGCTTGCTGAGCAGGATCAGAAGCTGCTGAATATGGATGATGCTAAGCTGCAGGATACGGCGGCAGCTGTCGTTAATGGGGTCTTTGGTATTCGTCTTCAGGAATACAAGCTTGAGAAAAACATGAAGACGCCGGGGATTGTTACGTTCAGAAGCGTAGGCAAAAAACATGCAATTAAGGTTTCTTATAATCTTGACGGGGCGGTCTATAATGTACAAGAAGCCGAGATAAGCTAATCGAAATGCGTATAAGAGATAGTTATATGAGGATGCGAGCCTTTACGGGCCTGCATCTTTTTTTGTTAATACGGGGATTAAGATATTCCCCTATATAAAGCTGTTCCAACTTGTGATTCAGGATTGATTTGCTATACTAGAGAAATGTGATATTTTACAGAAAAAGAGAATTGGGTTTACAAAACATCTAGAAGCTAAGAGGGGAAGTTATGAACGAGAGTAAGCCTGTGCGGGTAGGGGCACATTTCTATATCGTGGCGGGGCTGATCTGGCTGAAGCTGCTGCTGCTGCGGTGGCTGTTTTTTGACCGGATTGCCTGGGAATGGATCGCCGCGGATGTGGCACCGGTGCTGCTGTTGATGGGAATTGTGGCCCTGGTCCTTCCGGCCCGGCTAAAGACAGGTGTCTACTGGGTAATCAACGGCCTGTTATCGCTGCTGCTGTTTGCGGCCAGTGTCTATTTCAATCATTTTGGCTCGGTTCCAACGTATCTGGCCCTGTATGAGCTGAATCAGGTCTTTCAGGTAAAAGAGAGTGTAGAGTCTACGATCCAGATTGTGGATTATCTGTTTTTTGCGGATCTTGTGGTCGTAGTGGTCTATAGGCTATTCCACAGATGGAAAAGAGGGGCGGCCTTTTCGCCGCGCCGCTATGTCTCGCCTGGCGCACGGAGAGCACAGTGGATCGTGATACTGGTTGCGATTATCGGCGGCGGCTCGTTGTCAGCCTACTCCATTCACGCGGCTCGCGGAATTACCAACGAGCTGGTGCAGGCGGAGAGCACGGGCTTCCTGAATTATGAGGTGTTCGCAGCAATAAAATCCCAGGAGGACAACGGCCTCATCGGTACTGGGGATATCCACGAAACCATTGCCAAGGTCGACGCACTCGAGGCTTCTTATCCCTACAGCAGCAAACCTACGGGAACGGTTCCCGATGATTTCGGTTCGCAAAAAGGGAAGAATGTAATTGTTATTCAGATGGAAGCCTTTCAGAATTTTCCGCTGCATCAGTCGCTGAACGGTCAGGAGCTGACGCCGGTGCTGAACGGTTTGGCCGGGGAAGGCTTTTATTTTCCGCATGTGTACCAGCAGATTGGGGCGGGCAACACCTCGGATGCCGAGTTTATGAGCAATACCTCTATTTATCCGATTGCTTCGCTGGCAATGTCCACAGGCTTCGGAGACCGGGTGCTGCCGAGCCTGCCGCGTCTTTTGCGGGATAAAGGTTATGAGGCGTATACGTTTCATGTGAACAAGGTCGGCTTCTGGAACCGCAACGAGCTGTATCCGGCGCTGGGCTTCAATGGTTATTATGACAAGAGAGCCTTCAAAAATGACCATTTCAATGCCTTCGGCGCTTCCGACGAGCAGCTCTATATTACGGCCGTTGAGAAGCTGGCTGCATTGCAGTCCAAGGGAACGCCATTCTATGCCCAGCTGGTGACGGCTTCCAGTCATCATCCCTTTAAAATCCCGGATGCCTTCAAAAAAATCACCCTGCCGGACAAATTGCAGAATACTATGCTGGGTGACTATCTGACCGCTATCAACTATACAGATTTTGCTATAGGAACACTTATCGAAGGACTGAAGCAAAATGGGCTCTGGGACAACACCGTGCTGGTGCTGTATGGTGACCATTTTGGGCTGCAGCCGCAGGATGTTCCTCCGGAGCAGGTGGAGGACGCCCTCGGAATTCCTTACGATTCGCGGATCAGCCGCTTCAATATACCGCTCATTATCCATGCGCCGGGAATGTCAGAGGGGAAGGTTGTAGAGCGCACCGGAGGGCAGCTGGATATTTTGCCTACCCTTGCTAATCTGCTGGGGGTATCGCTGAAGCAGGAGGGATTCACGGCCTTCGGGCATGACCTGCTTAATATTGACCGCAACGTGGTGGGGATGCGCTATTATTCGCCGACAGGAACTTTTTTCAATGATAAGATTATGTTCGTGCCGGGCAAGGGCTTCGAAGATGGCGAGGCAGTATCGCTGGATACGCTTCAGCCTGTGGCGGATTACAGTCAATATCAGAGTGATTATGATTATATTCTGAAGCTGATGGGCTTATCGGACGAATATGTGAAGCTGCTTCCGCAGCGGTAAGGGAGAAAAGATGAAACGATTATTCAAAGCAGAGCATCTCATTGTCCTGGCGGGTTGTGGTCTGATTATTTATTTGCTGTTTGTGCAGCCGTTCGTGGGGGTTGCCGACAATGGCGATTTCAAGCGGATGATGAATACCATAGGACTGGATTATTATCATGCTGCGGAAAGCTATGCCGACCGCTTTTTCAGCTTCAGCCATTCCAGATTTTCCTATGAAAATTTGTTCCAGGGCTTCTATCCTTCCTCGCAGATTGTGCTGGTGCTGGTGCCAAGGCTGCTGGCCGGGCTTGTGCACGGCAGTTATTTTGATATCCGCCTGCTGGCGGCGGTGTATGCACTATTGCTGCTGGCGGCCACCTGGCTGACCGTGAAGGTAGGGGCGCGCAGCTCTTATATTACAGGTCTGCTGCTCGGTGCAGGAATGCTTGTTGTATTTTACGATATCGGGTACCTGGCCTACTTCAATTCATTGTTTGGTGAGCCGGTGTCGATGGTATTCATGCTGCTTACCTTTGCACTGGGACTCAGGCTGGCCCTGCAGGAGCGGCCGACAACCAAAGGCCTGACGCTGTTTTTCATCGCTGTCCTGTTTCTGATCTGCTCCAAAATCCAGAATGCGCCGGTCGGCATCGCCTTCTCCCTGATCTTTCTGCGGTTTATGACACTGAACGGGACGGGGAACTGGCGGAAGCTGGCTAGACGGTTCGCGGTGGCGGTGTGTCTTGTCTCTGTGATGATATATGTGGCCGCACCCAAAGAGCTGAAGCATATCAACCTCTATCAGACTGTATTTTTCGGGATTTTGAACCAGTCCCCGGATGTGAAGGGGGATTTGCGTGAGCTGGGCTTACCGGAGAAGCTGGAAGTGCTGGCGGGAACCAATTATTTTGAGGCTGGTACGGCTATCAAGCAGGATGATCCTTCGCTGCAGGCGGATTTCTATGACCGGGTGTCCCATAAGGATGTGCTTTTCTTCTATATTGAACATCCCTCACGGCTGGTGGACGGTATGAAATTTGCTGCCCGGAACAGTATGGATCTGCGACCTTATTATCTGGGAAACTATGAGAAGTCGGAGGGTCTGCCAGAGAAGGCCCTATCCTATACTTACAGCACCTGGAGCCAGTTCAAAAGAGAGGTTCTGCCGCATTCGTTAGGCTTTTTGGCTATATTCTATCTGCTCTATTACGCCGGAGTTCTCTTTGAGTATTTCCGCAGCCGGGAGTTGCGTGGACGGATCGCGGGTGAACTGCTGATGCTGCTGGGTCTGATTGGCCTATTCTCGTTCCTGGTTCCGATTCTGGGTGATGGCCGGGCCGATATCGGGAAGCACTTGTTTCTGTTCAACGTCTGCTTCGATATGATGGCTGTGGCGATGTTCGGCTGGCTGGTCCACAAGCTTGTTCAACTGGTGCAATCCATGCTCGGGAAAGACCGCCGCTATGGGCGATAAACAACATCAGGCACGGATTGAACAAGCGAGAAAAGAAATGCACACCTTGGCCTTGGAGCATGGGATCCGGCACCCCCGGGTGCTAAGCCAATCGGTGAAGCTGGATGCCCTGATCAATGAATATATTGATTGTCGGACTGCTGATGACGAGAGACTCCTGGAGAGAGATTCATAGATTACAATACGGAAAATAGGAAAGACACTTGTACAGGTATGTTCTATCTGTGCAGGTGTCTTTTTGTGTTCTCCAACTTCAGTCGTCTGCCAGCAGTTCGCGCAGCATCTTCCCGCGGTCGTTCATGAACGCCTTGGTTACGGTATAGTGCTCTGTGTCTTCCAGGGCTACCTGACGGATACCCTCGCCCTCCAGCAGATAAATCTCGGAACCGGGATAGGACATTAGAATAGGGGAGTGGGTGGCGATGATAAATTGCGAATGCCGCTCCACCAGCTCGTGCATTCGCACCAGCAGTGACATTTGCCGCAGCGGTGAGAGAGCCGCTTCCGGCTCATCGAGAATATAGAGGCCTTGTCCCCCAAAGCGGTGGACAAAAGCCGCGAAAAATGATTCTCCATGCGACTGCTCATGCAGCGACTTGCCGCCGTAGGAATTGGAGATCTTGTTGCTTCGTACCCCCGGCACCTCAGGACCACCGTCCAAGTCGTCAATATAGGAGGCTACATTGTAGTAGCTCTCCGCGCGCAGAAAGAAGCCGTCCCGCGGGCGTCTCCCCCCTTTGGCAAGCCGCAGGTACTCGTACAGGCTGGAATGCGAGGAGCGGGTGTTGAACGAGAAATTGAGTGTGCCGCCTTCCGGATTAAACCCCCAAGCCGCAGCAATACCCTCCAGCAGCGTGGATTTCCCCGTTCCGTTCTCTCCGACAAGAAAAGTAACCTGTTTCTGAAAAGCAAGTTTGCTGAAGCTGCGGATCACTGGCAGATCAAACGGGTAGGCCTGAAAGGAAGGGACCCGTTCACGCAGCAGCTCCGCATGGCGGATATAGAGCATGGCATTATCCATCGCAACCATTGTCCCACTCTCCCAACCTTATTATTAGTCTCTCACTTGCTTCCATAATTGTAGCCCGAGTGGAACCATTCTGCAAAGGTTCGGGCATCCCGGGCGAAAGACAGGGGGCATATGCCAATTTCGGCCGGATACAGACAGATGTCCATGAGGCGGGTGCTGACTCCGCATAAGTTATACTGTCTTGAGAATATGACGGGGCAGGGTGAAAGCCGTGAAATCAAAAAAGAGAAGAGTGCCTCCACGGGATTACCGCGACGGTTATCAGGAAGGCTACCGTCTCGGCCTGTGTGAAGCCGTGAAGCGCCTGAATTCTCCGGAGGCAGGAGCATGCCGGCCGTTCAAGCTGATGTATGTTCCCCAGGGATTTCAAGCGATTGATACGGGGGTAACGGAAGCACTGGGACAGCTCGTTAGTGAACTGATCATCAGCTCACCGGAAACGATGCTGGAAATAGCCGCCCGCGAGTCGCCCGGAGCCGTGCTGGTCATGAATGGTCTGCATGTGTTTCCTGAGAATCATCTGGAACAGATCACGGAGATACGTAAACTGGGTATTCCTACGGCAATCTGGTTTGTGGATGATCCTTATTTTACGCAGGATACATCGGTCATTTGCCAGCATTATGACCATGTTTTTACACATGAACTGGGATGTGTGGAGTTCTACCATGACCTGGGAGTAGGCTCTGTACATTACCTGCCGCTCTGCGTCAATCCGCAGATGTTCTATCCCCGCCGCACAGGTCCGCAGTATCAGTACGATATTGTGTTCATCGGCAATGCCTTCCGCAACCGGACGGAGCTGTTCGACGAGCTGGCTCCGTTTCTCCGGGGCAAGAAAGTGCTGATTGCCGGAGGCTTCTGGGAGCGCCTGAATACCTTTGAGGAGTTGTCGCCTTTTATTAAAGACGGTTTTATCCCTCCGGAGGAAACAGCCAATTATTACAGTGGTGCGAAGCTGGTCATTAATATTCACCGCCCATGGGAAGGCGGGCAGGATAACCGGAACACCTTCCAGCTATCCTCCCGTTCAATAAATCCCCGGACCTATGAGATTAATGCCTGCGGGACGATGCAGCTAACCGATGTCCGAGAGGATCTGGGCAGTCATTACCGTCCGGGCAAGGATCTGGAGACCTTTGCAGGTGCCGACGAACTGAAGCACAAAATCGAATACTATCTGGAGCACGAGAAGGAGCGCCGGCAGTTCGCTCTACAGGGGCTGCAGACCACGCTTCGCCATCATACTTTCCTTGCGCGTCTGCCCTATCTGCTGAATGTCCTTACCTCATAAGTCTGAAATCCAATATAAGGAGCGAATACCATGAACAATAATTTTATCATGCCGGCACCGCCGCTGCCACGGACGCCAGCGGAAGAAGAGAAGCTGCGTGGCCGTCTGACCGGCTTCAAGGTTGGATTTGATGAAGGCTATCTGCGGGGGAGACTTACGATCCTGGATGGACGCCCGGAGGAGCCGCTTCCGGTCCGTAACATCCATGTAATGTACGTGGCTTCGGGAAAAGGATATCCTTATTCGCCGCTTGACGATGCAGTACTCTATGCCCTGCAAAAATTGACGGCTAAGGTCACGATTAGCGATGTGCGTCAGAATCTGGTGGAGCTTGCGGATACGGAACGCCCCGATCTTGTGCTTGTTCTGGATGGAATGGATCTGCCGCTTGATCAGGTTGCAATTCTGCGCAGCAAAGGCATCAAGACAGCGATCTGGCTTACAGATGATCCGTATTATACAGATTTCACTATAAAAATCGTAGCCCATTACGATTATGTGTTCACCTTGGAGCAGAATTGTGTGGAATTCTACCGCGGTCTGGGATGCGCTGAGGTGCATTATCTGCCCTTTGCCGCCCACCGGGAACATTACCGTCCAACGACAGGCCGGTCATCGGTCAGCCGGGATATCAGCTTCATTGGCTCGGCGTACTGGAACAGAGTTCATTTCTTCCGTGAGATTATGCCGGAGCTGATGAGCTACAACACCATTATCAACGGTATTTGGTGGGACCGTCTGCCGGAGGCACCCCTGTATGGGGAACGCATTGAGATCGGCAAATGGATGACACCGCAGGAGACGGCGGTCACCTACAGCGGCTCCAAAATCGTCATTAACCTCCACCGTTCCCATATCGATGAAGCTGTGAATAACAACACATTATCGATCACTGCCGCTTCACCTAACCCGCGCACCTTTGAAATTGCAGCCAGCGGAACGCTGCAGCTCAGTGATGCGAGAGATGATATGGGCTCTTTTTATAAAGTAGGGGAAGAGATCGACACGTTCTCAAGCCCGCAGGAAATGATGGAGAAAATCCGCTTTTACCTGACTCATGAAGAGGAGCGCTGCGCCATGGCTCTGCGCGCGTTTGAACGGACGCTTAAGGATCACACGTATACCAAACGGCTGAATCAGCTGTTGACTGTGATTTACGGATAGGCTGTACAGAGTACAGGAGGAAATGTGCGTATAACCGGGGACAGGTGTCGTGCCGGCATTTGTTCCTCCTCAATATACTACTGGAGTACCGGGCTTTGGCGCTCTTTCGCAGTACTCTGCGGCAGGCGAAGCGGGCCCTTCCGCATACGATGAAGCGGATGCTCCGAAGCGAGTTTACCTGCGAAGAAGTACCATGTAGCATTGGCTCCGTAAAACTAAGCGGATGCTTCCGAGGCGAGTTTTCCTGCGAAGGTATGAACTGTAAGTAATGCTCCGTAAAACTAAGCGGATGCTTCCGAGGCGAGTTTTCCTGCGAAGGTATGAACTGTAAGTAATGCTCCGTAAAACTAAGCGGATGCTTCCGAAGCGAGTTTTACTGCGGAGGTATGAACTGTAAGTAATGCTCCGTAAAACTTTTAGGAGGTGAATGGCGGCTCTACAGCCTTGCAAGGAGCGCCGACACACCATGGCCGACAAAGCGACAATCGTGCTTTTTTCCCATGTATCCAATACACGCAGCATTACCGGCGCGGAGAAGCTGCTGCTGTTCTTCAGCCGGGAGCTGTTACCGTATTTCAACTGCATTCTTGTGGCACCCCAGGAGGGTAAGCTGACCCGGCAGGCGCGTAAGAATGGACTGAATGTGCAGCTGCTGCCGATTCCGCTGGTCTACGGGATATACACTCCTTATGCCGGCCTGGAGGCAGATATCCGTAAATTTCAGGAAAGTCGTGAATACGGCGAGCTGCTAGACTGGCTTACCGGGCTGCGTCCGGCTTTGATTATTTCCAGCACCTGTGTTCATGCTTTGCCGGCGATGGCGGCGAAATCACTGGGTATTCCGGTGGTGTGGAAGATTACAGAGACGATCACGGACAATGAGTTCACTCCCATCAGCACGGGGTTGATTCACATGAATAGTGATGAAATTCTGGCCATCTCTCACACGGCTGTGGCCTGTTTTCCTGAGGATATCCGCGAGGGGAAGGTGACACAGCTTCCTCCGTCCTGGAATGAAGCAGAAATGATGTTTGAAGCCTGGAGCAAGCTGCGGGGCGAGCGCCGCCGTGAACTGCGAATTGCGCCAGCGGAGCCGCTGCTCGGCTATATTTCTTCCTTCATTAATAAAGAAAAGGGACTGGAGCATTTCATCAAAATGGCTGTTCTTGTATCGGGACAGCATCCTGAAGCGAAATTCATCGTGGTCGGCACACCCGGAGATAAAAGCTACTATGAGCGTTGTGTACGCAAAGTCAAGCTGGAAGGCCTCACTTCCAAATTCAAATTCATCGGTTACGAAGAGAGTCTTCCCGACATCTATTGTGCTATGGATATACTGGTCGTCCCCAGCCTGATCCGCGAGGGTTTCGGGATGACTGCCCTAGAAGGAATGGCCTTCGGCAAACCGGTGGTGGCCTATGCCTCCGGCGGCTTGTATGAAATTCTCCATGCTGCCGGATGTGAAGGCCTGCTGGCGCCGGTGGGGGACATTGACGTACTCGCACAGCGGGTGAACCTCCTGCTGGCGGAGCCAGGTCTGGCTGCTGTGATCGGCAGCCAGGCCCGGGAGCGCGTTGACGCGGTCTACGGACCGGCGGCGTACCGCGCCCGGCTGCTGGGCCTCGCGGAGAGGTGGCACCTCCGCTACTGCTCCGCGCTGCCAGATCCTGCTGGCGCACCGGAGCCCCCCGCTGCCGAAGCTTCGGACAGCGGCGAACCCGCCCCGCCGCCGCCGCCGCAGCCGGAACCGCCGCAGCCAGAACCGCCGCAGCCGGAACCGCGGCGGCGGGGCCCCGGGAGCCGCGCTGCACGGCTGCGGCGCGGCAAGCTCCGGCGCGGCAGGCTCCGCCGCGCCAAAACCCGGGCGCGCAGCCGTAAGCGCCCGGGCCGGAAGCGGCGCACGGCTGCAAGCGTGCGCCGGCGGGGCAGCGGCGGCAAGCACCGCCGCGCGGGCCATGCACGCCGCCGGGCGAAGCGGCGGCGCAAAGCGGCCTAGGCACGCCGCCGAAGAAGGCGTGCGCCTGAGCCGCTGCGCGCCGCATGTGCGCAGCAGCCTGCAGCCGCGCCGTGCACGCAGTAACGGCAAAAATGCCGTTACATCCACATCCGCCATCGCGCGCTGCATGCGCCTAACAACGGCAAAAATGCCGTTACATCCGCCATCGCGCGCCACACGCACCCAACGGCAGAAATGCCGTTATTTCCACCAATCGGGCGCTATACGCACCCACAACAGCAAAAATGCGGTTACTACCGCCGCCCGCGCGCCACACTTACCCAACAACGGCAAAAATGCCGTTATTTCCACCAATCGGGCGCTATACGCACCCACAACGGTAAAAATGCCATTACTACCGCTGCCCGCGCGCCAGACACTTACCCAGCAACGGCAAAAATGCCGTTAATTCGGCGCCCACAGGTAAATAAGTGGAAAAAGTGAACTTATTTCTCGCTGAAATCACCAATTATAGGATTTAAGTGGAAAAAGTAAACTTAATTTGGTGGTATGACCTAGAAAATAAACAAAAGGATTGAATTAGTTATACTTTTTCCACTTTGATTGCGGAGCGCATGACATTCGAGCAACTTAGTGATACTTTTTTCCACTTAATCATTCGCCGGTGCTCCAAGGAGATACGTAACGGTTTACACAAACTTCTTACTACCGCACCTGCGCGCCACACGCACCCAACAGCAACAATGCCGTTACCGCCGCCCGCGCACCCACCAACAGCAGCAATGTCGTTACTACTACCGCCCGCGCGCCACACGCATCCAATAACGGTACATTCGCCACCGGTGCACCAAATGCGCCTAACAACGGCAAAAACATCATTATTCTCAGCCACCCTGGCGCCATAAGCGCCGCCACTCAACACCAGTCCGCCGCGTTCCTGCGGCAGGCTAACCTCAAAGGGGAGTGAACCCATGAAGATCATGACGATTTTGGGCACACGGCCCGAGATCATCCGCCTAAGTGTCATTATTCCGCTGCTTGATGAGCATGCGGAGCAGCATGTGCTGGTGCATACAGGACAGAACTTCACTGCGAGCCTCAGCGGTATTTTCTTTGCTGAGCTGGGGCTGCGGGCACCGGATTATGTGCTGCAGGATAAACAGGCGGGATTTGGCGGGCAGCTTGCCGCCATGTTCGGGAGCCTGGAAAGCATCCTGCTGCAGGAGCAGCCGGACCGGATTCTGCTCCTGGGGGACACGAACAGCGCGCTGTGCGCCATCCTTGCCGAGCGGATGGGGATTCCTGTAGTGCATATGGAAGCGGGCAACCGCTGCTACGACCTGAAAGTGCCGGAGGAAAAAAACCGCCGTCTCATAGATGCTGTTTCTACCATAAATATGCCCTATACCCAGCAGAGCAAGCGGCATCTGCTCAGCGAAGGCTTCCCCGGCCAGCGCATTGTATTAACCGGAAATCCGATTCACGAAGTGATTACCCGTTATGAGCAGCAGATCGGGGCCAGCGATATTCTAGCCCGGCTGAACCTGACAGCAGGCCATTACTTTCTGGTTACTGCGCACCGTGCAGAAAATGTGGATGATCCCGAATCACTCCTGCAGATCATGTCCGGACTGAACCTGGTGGCAGAGCATTTTGGCATCCGCCTGATCTGCAGTATCCACCCCCGTACCCGCTCCAAGCTTACGGAGCAGTTCAAGCTTGAGATGAACCCGCTGGTGGAATTCCATGAGCCTTTCGGATTTTTTGATTTTGTCCATCTGGAACGGTACGCCTTGTGTGCGATCACCGACAGCGGAACCGTACAGGAGGAATGCTGCCTGATGGGAGTGCCAACCGTAACCATCCGCCGGACCACCGAACGTCCCGAGACGGTGGATTGCGGCAGCAACGTTGTGTCAGGAGTGGAGCAGGACAGTATATTGCGCTGTACCCGGCTGATGACGTCACTGAGCCCTGAATGGGAGGCGCCGGAAGGTTATTTGACCCCGGATGTCTCGGTTAAGGTAGTCAAATTTTTGCTTGGAGGGAACCTGCATGTTCAATAATAAAAGGATTTTGGTGACAGGCGGAACCGGTTCCTGGGGGCATGAACTCATCCGGCAGCTTTTGCCGCAGAACCCGAAAGAGATCGTTATTTTCTCCCGCAGCGAGTCTGCGCAAGTGGCAATGAGCCGCGAATATGAAGATCCCCGCCTCAGCTTCATTATCGGGGATATCCGTGACAAGGAGGCTTTGATAGCGGCTTGCCGCGGTGTGGATTATGTCTTTCATCTGGCGGCGCTCAAGCATGTTCCAGTCTGCGAAGACCAGCCGTATGAAGCGCTCAAGACCAATGTGGTCGGCACCCAGAATGTGATTGAAGCGGCTGTTGCATGCAATGTGGAAAAAGCCATTTACATCTCTACCGACAAGGCTGCCAATCCCTCCAACTTCTACGGTATGACCAAAGCCATTGGAGAGAAGCTGTTCGTCTATGCCAACCTGCTGGGCTCAAATACCCGGTTCGTAACGGTGCGCGGCGGCAATGTGCTGGGTACCAACGGCAGTGTGGTCCATCTGTTCATGAAGCAGATCAAGGATAAGGGGCAGGTACGGATTACCGATATGAAAATGACCCGCTTCTTCTTCACCCTGCGCGACGCCATCACCTTGCTGTTTAAGGCCTCCGAGGTTAGCCTCGGCGGGGAAATCTTTGTCATGACCATGCCGACCTGCCGGATCGTAGATCTGGCCGAAGTACTGATTGAAGCATCCGGCAAACCGGATGTGAGCATTATCGAAGCGGGTATCCGGCCGGGAGAGAAGATCCACGAAATTCTGATGAGCGATTTCGAGAGCCAGACAACAGTTGTCTACGATGAGCAGTATCTGGTCATTCTGCCTACACTGGATATGCCTGAACTGAAGGCTTATTACAGCAAATATCCGCATGTTTCCTTCAACAGCTTCAGTTCCGAGAACAACCTTATGAATCAGGAGGAGATCAAGGAAATCCTGATCCGGGGAGGGTTCCTAGAGTGAAGCTGCTTATTCTCGGCGGAAACGGTATGGCGGGTCATATGCTGGCGGATTATTTCCGCCGCCAGGGCAAGCATCACGTCTTCCATACAACCCGGGACAAGAGTGATCTTGGCGGGCTGTATATAGATGCAGATGATATCGCCGGAGTTGAAAAGCTGGTCGAAATTGTCTCTCCCCATTGCATAATCAATGCGCTGGGCGTGCTCAATCAATTTGCCGAACGGGATCCAATCGGCGCCTACCATGTGAACGGGTTTCTGCCCCACCGGCTGCGCCGTGCTGCGGACAGCATTCATGCCCGGCTCATTCATATCAGTACCGACTGCGTGTTCGAAGGAACACGCGGCGGTTACACAGAGGACGATAAGCCTGACGGCACATCCGTATATGCGATCACCAAAAGTCTTGGAGAAGTGCGGGACCCCGGACACCTGACCATCCGAACCTCCATCATTGGTCCGGAAATCCGCCCTTCGGGCATCGGACTGATGGAATGGTTCCTGGCCCAGAAGGGACCCGTATCCGGCTACCAGCGGGTAATGTGGAATGGGGTCACCACCCTGGAGCTGGCTAAAGCTGTAGATTCATTGCTGGACTCTGAGGTTTCAGGCCTGATCCATCTGGCCCACCCGCAGCCGGTCAGCAAATATGAGCTGCTGCGGCATATGCAGGCAGCATTCGGCAAGGAGGATGCCGAGATTATCCCCGAGTCTGCACATATTCAGGACCGGACCTTGATCAGCACGAGAGCGGATGTTCAGGTGAAGCTGCCTTCGTATCCTGAAATGCTGGCAGAGCTGGCGGCATGGATGAAGCAGCCGGCGATGACGACATGAAGGAGCGGAGGCTGCTGATTACCGGAGCATCCGGATTTACCGGAAGGCATGCGGTGGCTTACTTTCATGCAGCGGGTGCTGAAGTGACAGCTGTGGTACGGAGCTCTGCAGCTGCCGGTATCTTCCCGGCGGGTGTGAAGCAGCAGGTCTGCGATTTAAGCGACCGCAGGGCTGTCAAGACGATGATTGATGAGGTCCAGCCGGATGAAGTGCTGCACCTCGCCGGCAAAAACTCGGTGCCGGAGTCCTGGCGGGACCCGCTGCTCTATATGGAAATGAACGTGATGTCTACACTGTATTTGCTTGAGGGATTGCGTACCCGGCCGGCCCGCCGTATTCTGGTGGCCGGCTCCCGGCTTAAGTTCAAACCGGGCAATGCGGAAGGTCCGCCACACCCCTACAGTCTGAGCAAAACCCTGGAGGAGCTGGTGTCTCTTGCCTGGTGTACCCTGTTCCAGCAGCCTGTGCTGCTTGCGGAGCCCTGTAACCTGATCGGTCCTGGCCCATCAACTGGATTTTGTTCCTTGCTGGCGCAGCATATGGTACGGAGTGAGACTGCTGAAAGCATTTCTGAAATACCCCCGCCGTTCAAGCTATCCTCACGGTATGCTCTCCGTGACTTCCTGGATGTACGGGATGCGGTCAAAGCCTATGACTGGATCTTGCGCAGCGGAGAGCCGGGAAAGATCTATAAGATTGACTCCGGCATTCAGCGGGAGCTTGGAGCGGTTGCAGAGCAGCTGCTGGCTCATGCGAGGGTTCCGGTAGGCATGGATTGGGGGCCGGAGAACACCGGAACGGAACAGGCTGCTGCTCCTGCGGCAGCTGCCGTTCCATCTTCAGGATCCGAAACATTAGCTATTCAAGAAGGATTATCCTCATCTTCCGGAGACGATGCTGTAAGTCTCGGCTGGAGTCCGCAGATTGAGTTGTCCCGCTCACTTGCGGATATTGTGGACTATCACCGGGCAAGCAGAGAAGGAGGCGCTTCATGAAACCGAAGGTATCCGTGGTGATTCCCTTTTTCAATTGCCCTTATATCGAACAGGCGCTGCAAAGCGCTTTGAACCAATCCTGGCAGCCCTATGAGATCATCGTTGTCGACGATGGCTCTACCATGCACGCAGACCGGATTACGCCTTACCTCCCGCACATTCACTATTTGGGCAAGGCCAACGGGGGGACTGCGTCTGCCCTGAATCACGGAATCCGTCATGCCTCGGGCGACTATGTGGTCTGGCTTAGCTCAGATGATATGTTCTACCGCGACAAAATCAACAACCAGGTGCTGTTCATGGACCAGAACCGCCTGCTGATTACCTACACCAACTTTAATTATATCAACGAACACTCACAATTGACTGGGCTTAACGCGGCTGCGGTATTCCCGAGCCACCTTGACTATTTACGTTGTTTTTTGCAGGGTAACCCGATTAACGGCTGTACAGTGATGTTCAAACGTGAGCTGTTCGGTGCCATCGGGCTGTTCGATGAGTCGCTGCCCTACACCCATGACTATGACCTGTGGTTCCGCTCGATTCTGAACGGATATCCGCCTGTCATGCTGAATCAGTCTCTGACCGCCTACCGGCGGCATGATGGGATGGGGACGATTAAGCATTATGATGTCATCATGGCTGAGGCTGCTGTTACCAATGCCCGTTACAGCCCTCTGCTCCGCGGATTAATTGCCTCGATGGGCGGCTGAACAGCGATCCGATCGCTATAGGAGGTGTGATCTATGTACCGGGAAATAGAAGTGAAGGATTTTCTTCCGGTTCTTCTGGAGCATCTGAAATTTGCGGATAGTATCCTGGATGTGGGGAGCGGGACCGGTACACTCCTTGAACGCTACCAGGCTACGGTGGTAGTCGGCCTTGATATTCACAGGCCTTACCTGTTGCACCGCAAATATACAGCGCCCCATATCATACCGGTGCACGCCGATGCCGGACATATCGATCAACTGTTTCTTCCATGCACCTTCACGGCGGTGACGCTCATCGACTCCCTGGAGCATTTCACCATGAGCGAGGGCAAAGAACTTTTGCGAAAGGCAGAGATCATTGCCGCAAACCGCGTGGTCGTATTTACCCCACGCGGTTTCTTTCCCCAGGAAGGAACAGATCATTACCACTTGCAGGGGGAGCAGTTTCAAAAACACCGGAGTGGCTGGGAACCGGAGGATTTCCTGGAACGGGGATATGATGTGACAGTGCTTAAAGGCTACCATCATGCAGAGAATCCTTCATTCCGGGAAGCATTCGGACAGAATCATACGCCACTGGACGCTCTGCTGGCCTGCAAAACCGTATAAATATCGTCCGGAAAGGGGGTGAGCGCATGAATCATGGAACCAAGGTTTCAGTGGTTATCCCATTTTACAATTGTCCATATATCCATATTGCCATAGAAAGCGTGCTTGCCCAGAGCTATCCGGATATTGAGCTGATCGTTGTGGATGACGGGTCAACCCTCCATACGGAGAAGCTAATTCCTTACGGAGACCGGATGAAGGTGCTCCATAAACCTAACGGCGGCACGGCTTCAGCTCTTAATCTGGGTATCCGGGCTGCCAGCGGGGCATATTTTGCCTGGTTAAGTGCTGATGACTGCTTTCATCCCGATAAAATCAGCCGGCAGATGGAGGTTATGGGTAATTCACACACCTCCTTTAACCATACGGCTTATTATTACATCAATGAACTCGGAGAGCGCTTTTCCGGTATTATAAGTGTACCTTTTTATAGCAGGGCCGAGCTTGTCACAACCCTAATGAAGGGCTGTCCGGTTAATGGCAGCTCCGTCATGATGAATATGAACATTTTCAAAAAGGTTGGGCTTTTTAATGAGAAGCTGCTGTATACCCAGGACTATGATCTCTGGCTCCGGATTCTGCCCCATTATGAATGGTCTTATATCACAGAACCTCTGCTGGATTACCGGGTGCACCAGGAAATGGGCTCCGTCATCCACAGCGAGGCGCAGAATCGGGAGATTAAGCAGGTACAGGAAATGCACTACAGTAATCTGTCAAGGCTGCTCAGAAAGGAGAGAAGGAGATGAGAATTACCTTCCCCATTCTGACGCTGTCCAGGGGAGGCGCACAGCGGATGCTCGTGGAGCTGGCCAACCGTCTTGCTGAAATAGGACATGAAGTGACTATTGTGATGCCGTCCAGCGGGATTGTGGAGTATCAGATGAAATGTCCGATTCTCTTTGCGGGAGCCGACTTGATTTCAGAGGATGATTTTCCCGTAGGCGATGTGATTGTCTCCAATTACTACAAGACGGTATCCGTTGCGCAGCGGGCGAGTGAACTGGGAAAAGGGGTGCACATCCGTTTGGCACTCTGCTATGAGCCGACGTTTCTTCCGGATAACAACGAATCCTTTGCCTCGTATCACCTTTCTCCGAATCTGCTGGTGCTCTCACGCTGGCAACAGGGGATTGTCCATATGAATCATGGGATTAAAGGGCGGATTGTACCGATTGGCCTCAGCTCCGACTTTTATAATATGCATATCCGTGAAGCGAGCAGCAAGCTTGTGGTGACTGCCATTGTACGCAAGCCGGAGGGAGGCTTCTCGGGGCACCGGGACCAGGGTTATCTGCTGCAGCAGCTGGATTTGATCAAAGGGCAGCATCCGGAGGTTGAGATCGATCTGATCACACCACCTGGTGAATATGCGGAATCTTCATGGCTGCAGTCTCTGTTTGCAGATGGTCACTACCGTCTGCGTACGCCTTCGAATGATGAAGAGCTGCGTTACCACTATAATGAAAGTAATATTTTCGTCAGCTCCAGCACCTATGACAGCGGCTCACTTCCTGGTCTTGAAGCTATGCGCTGCGGGGCGGCACTCGTGACAGTGTATTCGGGAGGCAACCTTGAATACTGCGTTCATAGATCCAACTGTATGATGTCCTACCGGTATGAGAACCGGCTGGCTGAAGATGTTGTCACACTCATCCGGGATAAGGAACAGCGTGAACGTCTGGCCAGAAAAGGAGAGACAGGTTCATTGCGGTTCACCTGGGAGAGAAGCATGCAAATTTTCCAGTCAGAGCTATTTGAACTTTTATCCAGGCATGGGTGAACCGGGTTTATATATACAAAGAACCTTCAACTCCACGTGGTTATGTGGGATTGAGGGTTCTTTATGTGCTAAAAAATGGCGAAGGAATTCATCATCTCGCGAAAGGACTGGGCGTATTTCTCGGAACCGAAACGGGAGATCATATGGAGGCGCCCCTGCTCGCGGATGAAGCTGCGAAGGGGTAGATTATCCATGAGCTCCAGTCCTTCGTTAACGGCAGCTTCCACATTGCCAAGCGGATAAAACTTCCCCGTTACATTATGGATGATAAAGGACCGCACCCCGTCAGAATCCGTGCTCAGCACCGGACAGGTACAGCAGACGGCCTCGGCAACAGCGTATCCAAAGCCCTCAGTGATGGAAGAGGATAACAGAAACCCGCCGGAAGCGGCTATGGAGGAGTAATATACTGGCATCAGATGATTGGGGATATTGGTGAATACATTCAGGCGGTCATTGAGTTCCAGGGCATGAAGTTCCGTCTGGAACAGATGCTTCTGCTCTGCGGTCGCAAGGTCCGGATCATGGAACATCCAGAGATGTAGATTGGGTTTGCTGCGGCGGATAACATGGGCAACCTTTAGGTATTCACTCCAGTTCTTGTTGGTCTCCAGACGCCCGACCCAGGCAATCACCGGATCACAAGGCACTTCACCGGGAATGTGCCGGAAGGACTGGACATCCACAATATTGGGAATGACGTAACGCTGCAGCCAGGGACAGATCGAAATGAACAGCTCCAGCAGATGGTCAGTGGGCGGAATCAATACAGCATTACAATAATTACGTAAAAAAGGAACAGCCTCCGTGACCATGAGTTTTGCTTCGGTTTTAGTTCCCAGGCCTTGGGATTCGTAAATCAGAATACGGCTGTACCCCAGACGGCGCAGACGCTCCAGCAGCAGATAATCCGAAGTTACAATAATTGCGTCATAGTTATGGGTGTCGAGCACACCCTTAATATCTGTATCCGTTGAAGCGATAAATACAGGAAAGTCAGCCGTGCTCTGACTGCTTGACCCCGGCATCAGGTACAGCACATGACACTCAATGCCGCTGCGCTGAAGACTCTCGCACCGCAGCCTGTTCAGAGTCTCGACACCCCCGCTGGGGACATAAAATGTAAATAAAACCTTCAAGCTCATCCCTCCCTGACTTTACCTTGCGGAGAAACACCGGCGCCCTTCGCAAAAGCAGGGCCTGCTGTTTATAAGATACGCCGGACTTCCCTTACAGGTGACGATCAAAGGGCGCCATGCCAAATCCTTTCAGGATAGCCTGACCTGATGAGGGCTATCCTAATGATTGTTACGCTGCATATATAACAAGAGATGGAGGATGAATTCATGTTGCGATCGAAGATCAGCATGTCGGTTTCCGCTGCGCTGCTGCTGGGCGTGGTAAGCATCACAGGCTGTGGTACCAATAACACCGCAAGTGACAAGAATGTGCAAACCAAAAGTGTACGCGGAATCCATGACGGACGGCTGGGTGTCAACTCCATGAAGGTGAATGCCTTCGATAAAATGGAGATGAGCAGAGAACTGGCAGACCGTATTGCGGCCATGCCTGAGGTCCGTTCCGCCAATGTAGTTGTGGCAGGAAAAAGCGCATATGTTGCAGTAACTCTGGATGAAGCCTCAGGTGGCGTTCATGCCAAAAGCTACGGAAATACTGCGGGGATCGGGGGGCCAACGGGAATGATTGCCGGCAACGGAAGAACTTCAGGCCGCACAACTACGGGTACCACCGGTATGAACGATGCAAACGGCATGACCGGTAACAACGGGTTGAGCGGCACCGCTGGCATGAATGGCACCCCCGGCATGAGAGGTTCTAGAACCGGTGTACCTGGAATGACAGGGGTAGGCGGTTCAATCAATGGCATGTCGGGAACTCTGTCTACCGGCACAGGAACTGTGGGGGGTACAGGAACAGCCAAGCCAGGGGGTTATGCAGGGAATGGGGGTAACGGAATAATGTCCCGGAGCAACATGACCGATGGCCGGGTCCTAAGAAATGATATCGACAGAAGCATGGGTACTGCAGCGGGCACCCGGACGATTACTCCTTACAGCACCAATGGCATGACCAATGGAACCCATAACACCGGCACCCTTGCTAACGATACTATGACCCGGGAACTGAAGGATAAAATAGCCGCCGAGGTCAGAAGATATGATCAAAATATCGACAACGTCTACGTATCTGCAAACCCTGACTTTGTGGAACGGACAAACTTCTACGCTCAAGAATTCCGTGCAGGACATCCGCTGAGGGGATTTGCCCACGAATTCAGTACAATGGTTGGACGAATCTTCCCGACGCGCAGCGGTTATTAACTTAAGCAAAGCCTAAACGGATTTTCCTTAGTATTCCTAGGGAAGGTTGTATTATTCCAGTCGTTATCCCATACGCTCAAAAAAAACGCAGCCCCCTCCGGTTCAGCTTAATTCCGGGTTGGGCTGCGTTTCTGAATTCAGGATATATCGTTCATTTTACGGCCCTTTATCCAGACTCCGCGCAGGTTCAGCGCTTCATCCAGCAGCAGGATATCGCCGCGTTTACCGGCTTCAAGCGTACCGATGGTCCTCTGCATGCCGATGGCCTCTGCTGGTGTAAGACTTGCTGCTCTGGAGGCTTCTTCCAGAGTCAGACCAACCTCCTCCACCAGATAGCGGAACCCTCGGATCATTGTTAACGTGCTGCCAGCTAGGGCCTCCGGATTCTCCTTCAATCTGGCAACGCCGTCACGGACCAGAACGGGAAGATCCCCAATAGTGTATTCACCATCGCTTAGTCCGGTCGCCGACATGGAATCTGTAATCAGCAGCAGATTACCAGCATTCTTAAGACGGGACAGCACAGCGATTGCTGCTGGATGCACGTGAATGCCATCGGCAATAATCTCTGCGCGAATCCGCGCGTCAAACATAATGGCGCCTGCTGCACCCGGCTTGCGGTGGTGAAGCGGGGTCATCGCATTGAACATATGCACCGCCTGATTTAGTCCTGCATCGGCGGCAGCGATCACCTCTTCATAGGAGGCATTCGTATGGCCCAGTGCGGCAATTATCCCATGTTTGCGCAGCCATGTAATTGCCGCAAGTGCACCTTCTCCTTCAGGTGCGAGTGTCACCTGCCGGATTAATCCCGGATATAAGGCTTCCCACTGCTCCATCCATTCAATATTGGCGGGAACGATGTGGTCCGGATTCTGCGCACCAGACCACTTGGGACTAATAAACGGGCCTTCCAGATGGACCCCGGCCAATTGGGCAAAGGGCATCGGGGCAGAGCGGAATGCGTGTACTTCCGAGAGCGCCCGGTCAATATCCTTTTTGTCTGCGGTCATCGTTGTCGCCAGCATGGTGGTGGTTCCCTGCGAAGCGTGAAACCGTGTAATGGTCTCCAGGGATTCAGCATCGGCATACATGAAGTCAAAGCCGGCTCCCCCGTGAACATGCACATCTACAAATCCGGGAATCAGCAGGCCGCCACGGGTTTCCGCGTTTCCGGCGGGCCACCCGGCATAAGCCTCCGGCAGCCAAGCCGCTTCGCCGACATAATGAATGGCTTCCTCTGATACAGCGATCACACCCTCCTGGATGATTCCTGCAGGTGTCAGAACTTTTCCGAAGAGCAACTGGCCTGTGGTGGATGTTATTTCAGCCATTTTGCCGCACCTTCATCCAGCAGTACAACGACATTGGGATGGCTCTGGAGCAGGGAAGCCGGGCACTGTGTGGTAATCGGACCCTCCAGCGCATTCTTCACCGCTTCCGCTTTCTCTTCGCCGCGTACCAAAAGTACAATTTGCCGTGCCTTAAGAATGCCGCCGATACCCATCGTAACCGCCTGCCGTGGAACATCTTCCCGGCTGTCAAAGAAGCGGGCATTGGCTTCCAGGGTCTCAGGCAGCAGATCAACAACATGTGTGCCGCTGGTGAGACTGGCATCCGGTTCATTGAAGCCGATATGGCCATTGCTTCCGATACCCAGAATCTGCAGGTCCACCGGACCGCCATCCTCAAGCAGCTTATCATAAGCGAGGCATTCCACATCCAGGTCAGGGGCGTTGCCGTTCGGTACATGTGTTTTGGCCTGGTCGATATCAATATGACTGAACAGATGTCCGTTCATGAAGCTGCGGTAGCTCTGCGGATGATCCCCAGGCAAACCTACGTATTCATCCAGATTATAAGACGAAGCTTTGGCAAAGCTGACGATTCCTTTTGTATGCATTTCAACGAGCTTGGCGTATACTCCGACCGGTGAACTTCCGGTAGCGAGGCCCAGCACGGCTTTGGGGTTGCTCTGCAGCAGGCTGACAATCAGGTTGGCTCCGGTCTGTGCAAAGTCTTCATCAGTTTTAAATTTCAAAATATTCATTAGGATTGACCTCCCCGTTTATGACGGTAATGTTGGACATTCAGGTAAGACTGCTCCAGCTTGGGAATAAAATCTCCAAAGCGTGTGCTGACCATTCCGGTGAACAAAATATCGATAATATGCAGCTGTGCGATCCGCGAAGCCATATCTCCCCGCCGCATGCCTTGCTCCAGTGAGGAAGAAAACAGCGGGATATCGGCCAAAGTAGCCAGTGAACTACTGCCGTAGGAGGTCAGCGAGATCGTGGCTGCACCGCTGGCTGAGGCACAGCTTAAGGCGTCAATCGTCTCCGGGGTTTCCCCGGAATAAGAGATGGCGAATGCCACATCGCCTTCCTTGAGCGAAGAAGCGGATGTAATCTGCATATGGGAATCGGAAAAGGCAGTGCAATTCACGCCGATGCGAATCAGCTTCTGGTAGAAATCCTGGGCCACAATTGAAGAGGTGGCCATCCCGTACAGATCTACCCGCCGGGCCTGGCATAACAGATCAATTGCACTCTGCAGCCGCTCCAGATTAAGCAGTGATGTAGTATCCCGGATGGAAGCCAAATGATTGGCCTGCATCGCTTCGACAATCACAGAAAGCGGATTGCCTGCTACAATATCCTGATAAGAGGACCCGCCATCCTGAGGGGAGTTATCGCTGTGGGCAATTTCCGCCGCCAGCTTAACCTTGAAATCCGGAAACCCCTTAAAATGCAGAACCTTGCAGAACCGTGTAATTGTAGCCGGGCTGATACCGCATTGCTCTGCCAGCTCCGTAATCCCCATATGGACAATTTCTCCCGGAGAGGCTAGAATTCTCTCTGCCAGCTTACGCTCCATCTGTGACAGCTTGGATTTCTCATGCTCCAGAGCATGCAGGATGGGAGACATCCCTCCACCTTCTTTTCTTCAGATGTAATGAAATTATTTTTAATAATATAATACTATTTAAGAAAATTATTTTCATACATAGAATAAAGCATTACCAGTAAGGATGCAAGAGGGAGTTTTATCGGGCCTCCAAGGTGGTGGCGAGTAGGTGCCCAGTAGGTGGCGATGGCGATTAGTTAGAGTGGTTACTTAGGAGTTACTGAGAAGTTATTTAAAAAGAAGTTAAAGTAGTGTGCCCTCTCTAAAAGGGGATATCGACGCTCACCGGTAGCGGGCGTAGGTTGGGCAAGCGCTTACTAAGGATGAAGCTGAAAAAACAGGGGAAGAAGGCAAGTATCGCTGGAGAGAGTGGAAAAAGGAAAACTAATCTGTAGATTTCACCGATTTTTTATTAATTAGGTGGATAAAGTAGATTTAATTACCTCCATTTCCACGTTATTCAGTGATTTTGAAGTGAATAAGTGGACTTTTTCCAACTGAATACCTTCGGGGAGATTACAGAACAAAACGAAATGGAGAAATTCCACCTAAGTTACCTGGAAACTAAGGCAATCGCCAATCGAAACCATCTGAATTGTTGAGCCGCAAGCCCATCTATTCATAAAATCCGTAAGTGCTGTCCGATCACCAACACCGCAAAAAACCTCCGCAGAGCGCAATAGCGGATTTGTAGTCCGTGATGCTAACTCCATGGAGGCGGTTGTAGAGTAGATAGGATTCTGATAAATCACACTGTAGAACGTGAACTTGAGAAGGCTCGTAATCAAGAAACGCGTTGTTATACCAGGCAGTTCCGCAATTTGCCGCTATTCGGCTGTCCGTGACTTGCCGGCTGCTCCTCTGCTGCGCAGCAGCTCCCAGAGAATGAAGACCAGCATGAGGAGCTGTGGCACCAGGGTTTCCCAGGTCGGGAACAAACCGAGCCAGCCGATGGAAGGCAAGGCGTTCTCCGCATGTGCAGGAAGACTGCCTGCTACCTGAAGGGCATGAATGCTCTCGCCGAGGAAGCGGAACACCAAATAGTAGATTAGCACTGTGGCTATGCGGAAGAAGGCGGCAATCGGCAATTTTGCACTTAAGGCGATAATGGCATAACCCAGGACGATCAGCACGGCCAGCGCGCCCCCAATCCCGAGCAACAGCTGCGAAACGGCGATGGAAGGAGCCATTCCCACATAGAAGATAGTGGTTTCCGCACCTTCACGCAAAATGGCCAAAGCCGCTACCAGGAACAAGGACCATAGATTGCCCCGGGCCAGCGCACCGTCTACCTGATGGCCTACATAATTGTTCCAGGCTGCCGTATTGGACTTGCCGTGCAGCCAGCGGCCAATCGTGAGCATCATCACCACGGCAAACAGCCCGGTAATGCCCTCAATCAGCTCGCGTGCTCCGCCGGAAGCCGCTTTGGAGATGGTCATACTTAAGATGACAGCGAGCAGGATGCTGCCGGCAAGTCCGGCTGCGGCCCCGGACCAGATCCAGCGCCGGGTTCCGGGAGTACCTTCCCTCTTGAGGTACGAGAGGAGAGCGGCGAGCACAAGAATGGCCTCCAGACCTTCGCGCAGCAGAATCAGTGCAGCGTCCCAGGCTGTATAGCTTGTTTCTCCGGCCAGCGGTGTCAGCTCAGAGAGCATATTATCCATGGCCGTAAGCGCCTGATCGAGTTTGGGCGGATTGGAGAGAAGATCGCCCGTGACCGCTGCACTTTCATTTTCAATATTCGCGTAGGCCTTGGGCGACGCAATCTGCACCTTGCCTTCGGCTGAAGGCCAGGCCGTGATGAACTGCTCCATGATGCCTGCTGCTTGTGCGCTGTTACCCGCGGTTGCTGCGGCGGAGGCCTGCTTCAGGTAGCCGATCAGGGCTTCAACCGATGCCGGCTCCGCGGAGGCGCTCCCGGTATCGACTGCTTTGCCTTCACGATAATCGGCTAGCAGCGTATACAGCGCTTCCGCTTCGGTCAGCGCGGCTTCTTCGCGCAGCGGCTGAGCCTGCAGCGAGATACGCAGCAGGCTCATCTTCGTCTCCAGCAGGCCGTAGACGGCTGGATTATCGGCGCGGATGCCGCGCTCCGCCGGCTTCCAGCCGCTCACCACGGCGCGGTACGCTTCCGCGGCCGCAGCCCAGTCGCCGCTGCGCGCCGCCTCCCGCACGCGCTCTGCCGCGGGCAGCAGCTTCGCCGCCGCTTCACGGCCGGCGGCGCTGGAGTCCGCGCCGCCCGTGCCGGAGGCGGCGCTCACATACGCATCCACGCTTCTGGCAAGCGTGGACAGCGCGGTTTTGGCGGGCGTTTCGCCGCCCGCCGCAAGGGCTGCCGCCGCGTCTGCGAGCGCGGCATCCACAGCGGAAGCCGGACCGGCGAGTGCCGGGTCCGGCGTGCCGGCGTTCGCGGTGCGCCACAGCGCAGCGAACGTGTCAACATCGGCGGCGGCCGCGTCCCAGCGGCTCTGGCCGGCCTCGACGAGCGCGCTGCCGACTGGCGGCAGCAGCTCGTCCAGCGGCGTGCCTGCCGCCGCGGCTGTGGCTGCTGGCCTGCTGAGCAGCAGCAGGCACAGGCAGCCGAGCAACACGGCTGCGTGCAGCCCGTAGCGCTGCGTCTTCCTGCCCGCTTCCGGTACAGTCAGACGCTGACGTGGTTTCGGCAGCCATCCGCCCGGGACTTTTTGCACCAGTTTCTGTACCAACAACAACATCGGGAGTACCCCTTTCCATTTTAACCGGGTAAGCCGGAAGTCGGGCTTGTGCTCTTCTATGGTTGTATATGCCTTATCCTTCACTGCGATTAACCCCCGTTTATCTTTTTTTTGTTCGCGTACTCAGCCCAGCAGGGCTTCTCCGAGGTATCCGCCTTCGCGAACGCCCGGCAGGCAGGCAAATACCGCGCTGCCGGTATGTACCATGTATTCGTTCAGACGGTCATTTTTGGCGAGGCGCTTCTGAATGCTCACGAACTGCTTCACCAGATCCTTCTGGAAACTGATGAACAGCAGACCCGCATCCAGTTGCCCGGTGGTAAGATCCATGCCGCTGGAAAAAGAATAAGAGCGGCGCAGCATTTTGACTGTGCCGTCCCCATGGGCGAGTGCCGAGTGGGAATCGGGCGGGATGACCGGCTTCCCGGCAGGATCGGCCGCATCCAGGTTCAACTTGGCGAATTCATCGGTAGCTCCGATAGGTGCGCCGCTTTTACGGTGGCGTCCGAAGGTGGCCTCTTGATCACTTAACGAGGAACGGTCCCATACCTCAATGCGCAGCCGTACCCGGCGCACGGCCATGTAAGTGCCGCCGTTCATCCAAGCGGGGCTTTCGCTGCCGCACCAGACCACCTCGCGCATTTCGGCCGCATCGGTAACATTGGGGTTGCCCGTGCCATCCTTGAAGCCAAGCAGATTGCGCGGAGTGCCGCCTTTGGGGTCGGCACCGCCAGTGCGCTGGAAACCTTCCTGTGTCCAGCGGAGTACGGCGGTTCCTCTAGCGATGCGGGCCAGGTTGCGGATGGCGTGGAACGCCACCTGCAGATCGTCCGCACAGGCCTGCACGCAGAGATCGCCGCCGCACCACTGCGGATCCAGACTGTCTCCCGCAAAGGCCGGAAGATCGGCGAAGGTAGACGGACGTTTCGATGCAAGTCCGTAACGTCCGTCGAATAATGAAGGGCCCACCCCAAAAGTAATCGTACATTTGGAGGGGGTGAGCCCGTCGGCTTCTCCTGTATCGGATGGAGGCAGGTTTGGATTTTCATTGGCGTTGCCGATCAGGGTTCCTGAGGTCAAGGCAGCCGCAGCCGTGGTCCAGGACTGCAGCAGCTTTTTGACATCGGCGATGCTGGAAGTCGTCAGATCAAATGAAGCGAAGCAGAGGAAATTTTGCGCAGGAGTCAGAATTCCGGCCTGATGGCTGCCGTAGAACGGGATGATATCCTCACTGGAGGCTTGCGGTGCAGGAGCGGCCGGATGAACTGCACCGCTGGCCGCCAATATACCGCTAACCCCGCCGCCGCCCAGCAATAGCCCAAGGCCGGAGGCTCCGGTAAGCCGTAGCATCTCGCGGCGGCTTAGTTTTTTATCGAAGATTTGTCCACTCTTGCTTCCGTCCTTAACCTCTTCTATGGCTGCCTGCCCGTTATCGTGCAGGTTGTTTACTTTCTTTTTCATGCCGGTCACACTCCTAGAATGGTCCCCATATTGGAGAGGGGTTCCGCCAAAGCATCGAGATTCTGGCTTAATTTACGTACTTCATCTTCTTTCAGCGTTTCATAGGAAACGTATCCGTCCCCGGATTTAAAAGGAGCCAGTTCGGCCAGCAGAGCGGTGAACTTGTCTCCGATCGTTTTCTCCAGTGCCGGATCTTTCTTGGCCAGCTCGGGCTTCAGCAGCTCATAAATCTTCTGCGCACCTTCCACGTTGGCAACAAAATCATACAAGTCCGTATGGGAGTAACGTTCCTCTTCACCGGTTACCTTGGAGGAGGACACCTCGTTCAGCAGCTCGACAGCTCCTGTAACAAGCAGGCTTTCGTCAATATCCACCGTTTCGACCTTGGCTCGCAGCAGCTGGGCATCCTTCAACAGCTGATCTGCCACCTCGGCCATTCCGTTTGTGGTCTTATTCTGCCAGAGTGCTTGTTCAATCTTGTGGAACCCCCGCCATTCAGCCGGATCTACATCATTCTCACGGGCATCGATATTCGGGTCCAGATCTCCAAGCGCCTCAGCAATCGGCTCGATCCGTTCGTAATACATGCGGGCCGGAGCGTACAGCGCTTTGGCTTCATCCAGCTTTCCGGCTTTGACAGCATCGGTAAAACCTTCCGTCTGCTTCACAAAAGCATCGCTTTGTTCAATGACATAAGCACGGTATTGCTCAATGGCAGAGGTGAAGTCGGCAGCGGCTGCAGAAGTTTCGGCATTAACTGCTGGAGCATTCGTTGCAGCAGCTGTGGCCGCTGCCTCATTATTGGAGTTATTTCCTTTATTATTGTTGCCATTGTCCCCACAGCCGGCAAACAGAATGGAGGCCGCAATCAGGCCGGCGGGAAGCGCATAACTATACTTCACTCAAAACACCCCTTTTTTATATATGCAAATGATAATCGTTATCACTAGTGCTGGATTTATCATAAGTGTCTGCGCAAGGGCTGTCAATATAAAAATGTGATTTATATCACTGTGTTGTCACTGCATGAAATATCACGCGCGCATGAGGAGCAGCCGGATAATTGCTAGGGGATGTCAGAGCAGAAGTGAGGAGAAAGTGACAGGGGAGTAGAATGTTGTGTGTAAGAAGGGGGTGAACAAGAAGCTGAGGTCTGGGAAACTCATTGCAGTTTGTGCAATGGAATATCCTGTTCAGGCGCACCCCAAGCGGATCTTTATCCGAAGCTTGTACACACCTTGGCTTTACACCGTAGACCGCTCAATGATCCGATACTCCAGTTTGCGGGTCACCGGAAGGCTGCTGCCGTGAATATGCTTATGGACAATTTCGAAGGCCGCCGAACCCATCTGATAGAGCTGGTTGTCAATCGTTGTGATTTCAAGCAGCCGTCCGATTGGCTGGTTGTCGAACCCCATCACTGCAAGCTCCTCCGGGATGCTAAGGCCGTGCTTGCGGGCTTCAATAATCAGGCCTGCGGCCACGTGATCGCCGGAAATAATCATCGCTTCAGGCCGGTTCCGCATATCCAGCAGACGCCGGGCCACCTCCGCACCGTCCTCTTCCCGCACACAGTCGAAGATCATCCACTCCGGATCGAAGGGCAGCCCTTTTTCCGCAAGAAAATCCTGAAAAGCACTCTGGCGGATAGAGGCACTGCTGCCGTTCTCCCGGCCTTCACAATAACCGATTTTGCGGTGTCCCTTGCTGTGCAGATAATCCAGCCCGTGGCGGAATGCGGCATAATGCTCTATATATACGGAAGAGTACGGGCGTTCCCCGCTATTCTGGCAGGTTACAATCGGTCCGTAAGCACAGTATGGCTCAATCATCTCAGGCTTCAGCGCAGTCGAGACAATGACTACTCCGTCAATTTCTTTGTTCCGCAGCATATTCAGTACTTTAAGCTCCTCTTCGGGGACATAGTTGGTCTGGCACAGAATCAGACGATATTGCGCCATCAGCGCTGCTTGCGCCAGACCGTCCATTACCACCGAGAAATAGAAGGAATTGATCATCGGCAGAATAACCGCAACCGCCCCGGTGCGGCCCGTGATCAGATGAACAGCGTTCATATTGCGTGTATAATTCAGCTGCTCTATGGTTTTCAGCACGGCTGTTCTTTTGTCTTTGCTTACATAAGGATGATTGTTCAGCACGCGTGATACAGTCGTTACGGAAACCCCGGCAATGCGGGCAATTTCTTTGATATTGGCCATCGGACCGCCTCCTGGGACAAGAGATATAGTTCTTCTATTTTAGCATATTGTTCGCTTGCAGCCCTCCGAATATAAAGCTTGCTATGGAATCCATTTCATAAAATATACTGAAGCTGCACCAGCATTACCGGAGAAACCGGCGTGACCGCAAGGGCGTGACGGACCGGTATATGTAACAGATGTGCTTTCTGATGGACAAGCAGGCGCAGCCGCCCATTTTAAGGCAGTCACCGCACCAATATCACCCCCCATACATAAAATGATTTTGACTGTATCCCTTTACCTTGTTATACCAAACAAACCCAGGGCAAGGAGGGGTGACACCATTGAAAGGGAACGAACATCACAGCAAATTTCTCTTGACGCATCGTGAGCGCGAAGTATTCGAGCTTCTTGTGCAGGACAAAACCACACGGGATATTGCCGGATTGTTATTCATCAGTGAGAAAACCGTCCGCAATCACATCTCCAACGTCATGCAAAAACTAAACGTCAAAGGCCGTTCGCAAGCGGTTGTCGAGCTGATCAAGCTTGGGGAGCTGAAGATATAGCTGCCGTGCTACAGAAGCGACGCGTTTACGCCTTCTTTTACCTTTAGGGGTGAGGGGAGGTTTTTTGTTTGTTCACTCCATGCTAGTAGTAAGATATCCATTGTAGTTGAGAATGATTATCGATAGAATGAGTATTAGTATAAATGTAAGCATTTCTTGCTGGTTTTAGCATACATAAAGTTCTATGGAAGGTGAAGCGATGGACTTAGAAGAGCATATTAGGCTTTGGAATCTGGCCTCGATCAGAATATGGGATGTACGGCATAGGGTGTTACGTGCCGGCGAACAAGTCAATGCCTATCGATTGCCTGTCAGCGGGTTTTTATATACGATACGGGGAAGTGCGGCAGTTACGCTGGACGGCACCACGTACGCAGTTGATAAGATGCAAGTCTTGCATGGAGGTAAGGGAGTATGTTTGGATATTTCCCTCACGGATAATCACTTCGAATATTACATAATACTCTATCGGGCTAACCTGTCTTTGTCGGGCAGTCGTGAGATTCAAACGCTATTAAGGCAACATGCTCCATTTCATGTTCAATATGCTTTTGTCCCAAGCGATCCCGTCGACTTATACGACAAAGTCCAAAAAATAGACCAATATTGGAGGCTGACGGATGAGTTTGCGAAATTTCAGGTGAAAACGCTATTCTACCAATTTATTAACGAATTGATGAGACAGCTAAATATGAAGGATATTCAAACTGCCAAGCCCAATCTGGTCGCCCAAGCTGTTCGTTATCTTCATGAAAACTATGCTTTACCGATTATGGTCGATCCATTAGCGGAACTTCTGGACTGCAGCGCAGGGCATCTGTCGAGAATCTTCAAGAAAGAGACTGGAAGCAGTCTAATCACATATTTAACCCGGATTCGAATGGACAAAGCCAAAGAGCTGTTGTTGCGTACGGACGCATCCCTGCAGGAAATTGCCGAAGGTATAGGTATCCCGGATGTTATTTATTTCAATCGCTTATTCAAAAAGCAGGTAGGGGTATCGCCAGGCCGTTTCAAACAGGTGTGCATCAGTCTGCCTGGGAGTCAGGATATTACTATAGGAAGGTCAGAATTGTCCATTGTCAGGCATAAACTTCGCGCTTATAATCCTACTGATGATGATAATCATTATCAATATAAACGAGAAGGAGACTTACGCACGCTCATGAAATCGAGACAATCCGTTACGATGCTACTGATACTCAGCCTTACGCTATTATTAGCTGCCTGCTCCTCCTCTCAGAATACTTCGCCAGCAAGCGGGAGTGGACAGAACGGCAGCAGTGCGCAACCGACCGCTGTTGCACAATCTACAGAACAGCCAGCCGTACAAGAGCGGGTGATTAAGCATGCATGGGGAGAAACTGTCATTAAGGGCGAGACCAAGCATATTATTTCGCTGTTCCCTGCCGCTACGGACTATTTACTAGCCCTCGGCATTGTACCCCAGGCTGCTTCGAGTAATGAAGAAGGCAGTGATCGGTTTCCTACCTATCTGGCAGATCAATTGGAAGGGAAAATGAATTTGGGTTGGCAGGTGGATCCGAATTTTGAAAGTATATTAGCGACAGATCCGGATCTTATTATTGGTCAGGACTTCATGGGTGATGCCTATGAGAGTCTCAGTAAAATTGCTCCCACCTTGCTCGCAGAGAAGGTGAAGGATGAGCAAGGCGTTATTCGTATGAAAACGAGCTTGCTAAAAATGGGGGAAATGTTAGGTAGGACGGAACAAGCCAAGCAGGTTATTGAAGAATATGAGAAAAAGGCTGCAAAAGCCCGTGAGAAGATCAAACAAGCTATCGGAGATGAGACAGTGATGTTTCTACGGCTATCCGATA
Organism: Paenibacillus sp. P32E; assembly: GCF_001909085.1. Lineage (NCBI taxonomy): Bacteria > Bacillati > Bacillota > Bacilli > Caryophanales > Paenibacillaceae > Paenibacillus > Paenibacillus sp. P32E. The sequence goes on from NZ_LVYY01000005.1 coordinate 75,047, forward strand.
AAGAAGTGCGGTATTACAGTAAACGAAATTATGAGGTTCTTTATGATGATCTCGCCCTTACTCCACCTTCTTCTATACCTGATCCGGCTGAATCGATGCAGATTATCTCTATGGAGTCATTGCCATCTATTAATCCGGACCATATTTTCCTCCTGTCATCAGACCCGGAAGAAACAAGTGAGTTGCAGAAAACTGCAGTGTGGAAAAGCCTGAAGGCTGTTAAAAACAACCATGTCTATATCGTTGACTACGGCTTGTGGTTCCAAGGTCCGGGCGGTCCGATCGGACAAAGTAAAATTATCGATGAAGCGGTGCATTGGCTCACCCAATAAGGGAATGCGACGGGAGGATCAACCGATATGGTAACATCGGCAATAGAGATGCTAATTCGTGAAAGAAGAACCATTCGTCAGTTCAATGAAAAACCGCTGGCAAAAGAAACGATCGTAAATTTGTTGGAAGCAGCTGTATGGGCACCGGTACATTCACGCAAGGAGCCGTGGCGATTCATCTTATTTATGGAAGAGGGAAGGAAGCGATTTGCTGATGGGGTCCTGCATACGTTCTCCAAGGGCGAGCGGGAGCGCTGGGAAGAGAAGCTGAGGAACGATTACTGCGAGCGTATTCAAGCCCATCTGCTTGTTGTTATCGAGGCCGATCCCAGACAACGGGAATGGGAAGACGCTGTGGGTGCAGGCTCAGCCCTTATTCAGAACATACAATTGCTGGCATGGGAGCAGGGAATTGGCGTAGTGTGGAAGACGAATGAATATAATTTCGATCCCGATTTCTGCAGAATTACTGGCGTGAAACCGGGCGAGAGAATCATCGGCACGCTTCATCTTGGTTATTTCGATCAGGATAAGATTCCTAAGCCCCGTCCTCGTACACCCGCACGAGAACTGCTGACCTGTATCTCGTCCGTAGACGGAGATGAGCAGCTGTAATAGTAATAGATGACTCCAAAAGGATTGGAGCCTTTGAGGTTGAACAACCTTGAAGGCTCCATTTTTATTTCCAGTATTTAGAATAGTTGCTATACTGAACAGTATACTATCAGCAGACAACCCTGTACTCTAAGTCCGTGGGAATTGTTGCTTACCCCTAAAGCCAGTGAGGTTTCGTGAATCCATGAACGTTATACAAAAGGACGAAGCATGGAATTAATAAGGGAGTGATGATTAATGACCACAAGAAAGCTCATTAATGATTTTGATTTTATTTTGTTTTCTTTAGATCGTAGGTCTAGTTTACAGTTCACTTTCATTGACATTGAAACTGAAAGATATCCATCAATTTCATTTTTAGTAGATGTCATTGATCATTCATTTAAAGGTTCAATTGAAATTTGGATAGAAAAGAATATACTTGAGGAATTTTATAAAAGCCTCAAAGAAACGATGAATAGCAGAGAAGGTAATTTGAGCTTAGGTTCAATGAGTCCTGAAGAATTTAAATTATCAATGATTAGTATTAGAAAAGATTTATTTATAATTAATTACACAATTAAGAGAACGAAGTACTTGAATAATAAATTAAGTGAAACAATATTGAGCGGATCATTTGAATACGACCGGGAATATTTAAATAAATTGGAACAAGATTTGAGGAATATAAAGAAATTATTTAAGTGACCATGATTTGAGGGTATCTCAAGGCTCCCTTCGTATAACAATATATTCACGCATCGGGCATACGCCCTCGGTCCGGCAGAGGGATTTCAAGGAAGCAGAGGCAACCGGATACATCCGACTTCGTCGTACGTCGTGAATACAACAACGTTATAGGAAATGAAGATGAGATTTCATCACAAAAACTTTATGAGGCTATATTTGATTTCATTGACTCCGTTCACATTCGTAACGGTGAGTTCGAGGGAAACTATTTTATAATCAAGAAGATGGATTTAAACAACTTTATTATCTACGCAGAGAATATCTATCCAGATGACAATCATAGAGAAATACCATATAGTACTTCAATTTATAAAGAGAGCTTGCTCAAGGAAATAATTGAGAAGGCAAGAGTTAATAAATACATTTTAAAACCATAAAGACTAGAAGAACAAAGTTTGAAGATAAGGTTTCGAAAACGAGGACATCAGGTCACGTAATTTTCAAGCAATCGGGCCAGGCATCGTGGATACAAGAACGTTATCATAAATCAACGAAAGGGAAATAAATGAAAATAAATATAAGATACCCTTTAAATATTAGGTTAATTATCGGCATGTCGATCCTGACTTTATTATGTATTCTTAATATCATTGCTACAAGCGATAGATCCAATAAACTACTTTATTTGGCTTTTAGTATTGTCTATCTACTAATTATTACTGCAGCTGTTACAAGGAGACTTCTTAAACCCAAGCTATTGCAACTCGATAATAAAGTATTAATTATCAAAAACTATCAACTTGAAGCCAGTGAAATAAGCCAAATAAATATTGAACGTAATGGCATAATCGGAATTAAACCAAAGAGGAATAGAATTGTGCCAATAGGTTTATGTTTTGAATTTAGTAACACTAATAAGGAAATAAATACCTTAATAGAATGGGCAAAGAACAACAATATTGAAGTGAATCATAAAACATTTTTTAAATGGATCTAAAGAAATTGAAAGTTATTCAATAGTGTCCCCTGCTGAGACTTAAGTCGGTGGGATGTCGTGAATACAATAACGTTATAGAAAATCAGCGTAAATCAAAAAGATATTGGAGACCTGATAAATGTCTAGATCAGTTCTTATAAAGCGAGTAACAATTAGATTGAGCTCCAAAGTTATTACGACTGTTGTATTAAAGCAAAACGATATAAACATTAAAGTAAGGGATGAGCTAGGACATATTCTTTTAATAGACGCAGCTGATAGTGGTGAAATGTTCTTATTGGCAAGTTTATTTCAACATTCTATGAGAAGTCATGATCTAATCTATTTAGAACGAAAAGATACAATAGATACAGACTTATTTATATTCAATGGTTCCATTAATTCTTTTACTCAGAAAGACTTAAGGAAAATCAAGTCATCATTAGGGTTCTTTAGATCGGATAATTATAGACTTCCCTTGCTGAGCACACATGATGAAAAAATATGGGATGCATGGGAGCATTGGAAGTATAATGAACAACTTAGAATAAAATCAGGTAAAGATATGGCAACCATAAATTCATCACAACTTGGTTTTGAGATGCTAGTTCATAGTTGTTGTTATCTTGCTACTTCATATTCAGGCCATTCTCATTTTGATTGGAACTCTACGAAATCTTCACCAGAGTTAATTATAAGGAATATTGCACGTAATTAATATTGAGTTTATTCGAGATAATAGACCAATAGATATGAGTAAAGGATGTGATTACATGGACGAAAGAATTATTACTTGTACCCATGTTGGGGTATACGGACATGCAATTACTAAAGGAAGGTTTTATGAAGTAGTCGCTGAAGATGATGGGAAATTCAGAATAATCGGAAATCAGAACAGAAGAATATGGATCAATAAAGACTATTTTGCTGAGGGCAAGATGGAAGTTCCAATAATACAAGGTTGGAAGTTCGATGATGAATTGGACGCTTTTCATCTAATTGAAGTAACAATAACTTTTAATAATGGAATGATGAGATGGTGTTTGGTAACAACGCCAGAAAGATTAGCAAAGCATTTTGAACAACCTAATCTAGATCCACCGGGATGTAATATTCAGCATTTAATAATTGTGAAGACTATGAATATTGAAGATATAAATAGGACCTTGAAGTACCTGGATGAGCAAGGAGAAATCGAAAAAGCAACAATATTATTAAAGTAGTTAACTCGGGGAGGCTAGGGCATCTCATAACAACAATTATTGTAAATCATTGCTGAAGAAGCATTTATGCCTTCTTTCACCCTTAGGGTTGAGGGGAGGTTTATTGAAGTTTGCTTACCTAAAACAACTGAATAGTGCGTTCGATCACCTTTTATTTTTTATGACATGATAAATTATAGCTATAAAGGTAATTTAGGAGGATCTGTTATGACTAGGTACGAACAACAAAGGCACTTTCTGAAATCTAATTTTCATGAATTCAAACACATAAAAACAGATAAGATCAAAGGACTTGCACAACCACCAATTGTTAAATCCTATGATCCGAAATCGCTAATTATTGATTTGCCAAAGATCAGCAAAGACGTTGTGTGTAAAGAAAACATTTTTGATATTATGGATCAAAGAAGAAGTACGAGGTTTTATTCTGAGGAAACTTTAAGTCTGGATGAGTTATCCTATTTATTATGGGCTACCCAAGGGATTACCGGTATGAATAAGAACGGACTTACGCTACGAACTGTCCCATGCAGTGGAGCAACACACACATTTGAAACCTATTTGTTTATTATGCGGGTAGAAGGCATTGAGCAAGGAATCTACAGATACCTTCCTGTAGAACATAAGCTCTTATTCATGTTTGAATTAGAAAAAATTGAACAGAAGATTGATGCGATTACTTTGGATCAGCCATTTGTCCCTAACTTTGCAAAAAAGGCCTCTGTACTGTTTGCATGGAGTACAACACCCTATCGCTCCGAATGGAAGTATGATATTTCAGCTCACAAAAAAATCCTTATCGATGCTGGACATGTATGTCAAAACCTTTATTTAGCCAGTGAATCTATCGGTGCAGGTGCTTGCGCCATTGGAATCTATGATCAAAAGTTGATTGATGAGATTTTAGAATTAGACGGTGATGATGAATTTGTGATCTATCTCGGTGCAGTTGGGAAGAAACGGGAATCGTTGTAAGCTCTAATCTGTTTTGCTAAAAAACTCTACAGGAGTCTTTGAGGTTGAATAACCTTAAGGACTTCTTTTTGATTTCCAGTATTTTGAATGACTGATATACTAGATGAGAAAATGAGATGCAATTCAATATGAGTATACCTATTGCTTGAGAGAGGGTATTCCACAAAAAACAATTTGTTAAGGAGTCAATACATGAAGACAAGGATGAAACTTCTCTTAATCGTGATATCCATTTTTTGCTCAATAGTATTACCTGTACTAATTCTAGAATTATTTCATCTTTTGTTTCCTGAGTTTTATACTAAGGGATTCTTAACTGGACTCGGCCATCTTCTTATATGTGGACTAATGATAATTCTGAATATAGTTACTAGCCAAATAATAATCCATAGTCAATATAATAAGGGAAAGGAGGACATGACAAGATATATTATTATATTTATTATTGTCAGTATCATTTTACAGGTAACACTAAGTATCATGATTGAGAACCCATTTAAAGATCCTCCATTACCTAATATAATCATGTAATTCTACAAAACAGTGTATACAAAAGAAGTGTACAACTATTAGGAACTCTTTCAGGACTTGTTCAATTGGTCAATAGCAAATATATATTGTCAAAGACAGAATCAAATATTGAATCTATTTTGTTTTTCTTTATCATCGGGGCAACATTATTTATCTGTGAGCGATCAGGTATTAATAATAAAAAAGTGAATTTAGCTTTCGGTTTATTTCTATTAGCTGCTGGAGTTATTATTGATTTAATTACTCAATAGAGCAAGGTAGTTCAAAGATAGACAAGGGAAGAAAGGGCAAAATTACATAAGGACCTAAGGACATACGCGAAACAAAGACGATAATAACTGTGAATTTCAAGATTCGAAGATAACAACCGTGAGAACTCTTATTTTTATGAATGACTAAATTTCTTCACATAACACTGAGTTCATGCTACGGCTAATACCCTTGGTCTGTGGAAGAGGCTTTGAGGAGGGTATGGTGTTTATTGGACAACTGATCAATCAAATGAGCCATCCAAGAGAGTGGCTGGAAAATTGGGTTTTGATTATTCGCATCGATTGATAGCGTTCGATTTTGAATTCTGAAATAAAATTGTAATTCAAGCAAAGGAGCATTGAAATTGAAATTAATATATTTTGGCCTATCAGCCTTTTTCATATTTATAATGGTTGGTTGTTCACAGCCACAAACATTTGAATCTTTTTTTAATGAAAAGTTGGAGCATCTCCATATAGGAGAAGAAAATTATTCCTATAAGCTCGTTCACAAGGAGTTTAATGTGGTACATCAAGATGATGCGGTGGCTATATTTAAAGAAAATAATAAACGTGGAGAACAAATATTTATAGCTTATTTGGAGAAACGGGATAAACAATGGAGTTGGATACAAACAAGAGGTGCGGAATGGAACTCCCCGATGAAATGGTCTTCAATGAATCAACCCCCTTTTATATACTCAGGTACAATAAGTGGAGATTCGATAAGAGAAGTATATGCAGGTGAAGAGCTTGCGCAAATCATTGATGTTGAAGAGGGTAAGCGGTTTTGGTATGCAATTAGTCCGATTAAAGATGTGCAAGTGATGGTGGTTAAAGAGGATGGTACTAAAGAAATTATTGATGAATTTGACTTCAAAAAAAGCGTTAGGTGAAATGACCCAAACCCTGAAGGGAGAAGAAGATGTCTCAATTTCCTATATTAGAAACAGAAAGATTAATACTCAGACAACTTAAACAAGACGATGCCAGGGAAGTTTTTCAATATTTCTCTTTGGATGAGGTTACGAAGTTTTATGATTTGGAGAGTTTTACTACTATTAATCAAGCAGAAGCATTAATTTGGCGCTGGAATCAAAAGTTCGAAGAAAATCAAGGCTTTCGCTGGGGGATAACTTTGAAGTCAGATCACAGAGTCATTGGAACCTGTGGATTTCATGGTTGGATGAAAAAACATTCTAAAGCTGAAATTGGATATGAACTCACTCCTGAATATTGGCGCAAAGGTATTATGACCGAGGCGAATCAAAAGATCATTGAATTCGGATTTAACGAACTTAGATTGAACAGAATCGAAGCATTTGTAGAGCCGGAGAATGTGAGTTCAAGGAAGGTCCTTGAGAAAATCGGTTTAGGTGAAGAAGGGGTATTGAAGGAACATTACTTTTGGAGAAACCGATTTGTGGATGTGGTGATATATGCCTTGCTTAAGAAAGACTATAACGCGCAATAATTAGTGTACTCAATCAAAGAAGTGATGAATTCACCTACGTGCCGCCTTTGGAGATCCCGCATTTATACAATTAGTCGCGGAAGGTCATCTTGCTCATTATAAGAAAGAAATTGAGTTTCTTGTAGAACATTTCGATGTTTGAATGTACAAAAGGGAGGATGTATATGTTAGTTCCACAATTATATTTAAATGGTGCGTGTTGCGAAGCTCTTGAATTGTATAAAGCAGCTTTTAATACTGAAACAGATTCGATAATGTTTGATTCTCAAAAGGAGCCAGAGAAATACGTTATTCATGCTGAGATTCATGTTCTTGGAACAAGATTAATGCTTAGTGACGCTGGTGGCACTAGAGAATCATCGGCAGATGCTACTATGGAAATTGTTGCTATTTTTGATAACGATGAAGAGTTAAGAAAGGCATATCAAATTCTGCAGGATGAAAGCAAGACGATCACTCCATTAGGTCCAACCTTTTATAGTCCATGTATTGTTCAGTTTGTCGACAAATTCGGTGTTAGATGGTGTTTTATGGTGTGAAGTAAGAATGAAAATGTTACTTGGAAAAATAATATAGATATGCCGCTGACATTCGATAACAATGCATTCACGCTGTTGGCGAGCGAGTGGTCCTTTGATCCAACCGAAGTCCCAGAAGGTAAGTCGGAGAAGTAGATGCCGGGACATACCCAATCACCTAACTGCACCGTCCTAAAGGGATTAAGGTGAAAGGACATGGTGAACACGGAAACGTTTATAAGAAAGTACTGCTAGCACAAGGAATGTAAGTAAGGGTTATATTTAGAGGTGCTGTCCCAAAGCCATTTCATGGCATATGGGAAAGCCCTTTTTTATTTTGTCTGCTAAAGGTTTCTGTTCATTGAATTACCATTAAATAATCTTATGAGTCCTAATAAATTCATATAGTTACCAAATAATAACATCGTTAGAATATATACAAGAAATATTTATATTACATAACTTTGTGTAAAGGTGGAGTATAAATAAAGATTTTGTAAATGAGTGAATAAGAGGAGCGTGACAATGCTCAAAACAAGTTTCCAATCTTCCACTGGGTCCAGCATACGATATATCCTTTCGACAGCGTGGATTCATAGTAAGCTTTCGGTTATCTATTATTCGATAGTCACTCTGCTTACTGCTCTTCAGCCCTTTATTCTGCTATTGTTTCCTAAACTCATTCTCGATGAATTAATGGGACAGCAAAGACCCCTTCGTTTTATATTACTAATTGCACTCATGTTTGTTTTATCAAGTACCATTGGTTTTTTAACTGCCTATCTGCAAAATATAGGCCAAACCCAGCTGATGAAAGTTGTATTTAGTCAGTTGCATGCACATACCGCGCAAAATCTGAATGCGGATTTCAAAAATACGGAAGATCCGGTATTCCTCAATCAAATGGAACAGGCTAAGAGATCTCTGCAAAGTGTAGAGAATGGTTTTCAGGGTTTATTCCATACGTTATTTTCGTTACTGGGGGGGATTATTGCTCTTTCTGGATACTTCACAGTAATTGCCAGGCTAGGGATGTGGATTATTCTCTTTTTAATCGGATCGGTTGCAGGTTCATATTTTTTTTCACTTCGGGCAAAGAAATATGAATATGAGCAAGAACAACGACAATCAGAGCTGGACCGTGAAAAACGTTATTATTCGGATGTGATGCAGGACTTTGCTTACGGGAAGGAAATTCGAATTTATTCGTTAAACAAGCACTTTGTTTCTCTATTCCAGGCAGTTACCGATAAGAGAAGGACACTTCAGTACAACATAAGCAAGCGTTATTTTCAGAGTGATGTATTGGACGTCATCATTCGTTTCGCCAGGGAGGGAAGTGTTTACAGTTATTTAGCCTACCTATATGTCCATCACAGGATAACGGTAGGTGATTTTGCTATGTACACCGGAGCTGTAGCGGGTTTCTCATATGTTCTCCGGGGAACGATAAAAGATTTAGCCCATTTGCGGACACAGAATCTGTACATACAGGAACTGTGCAGTTTTCTTGAACCTACTAAGAGAGAGGAGAAAGGGGACAGGCTGCCGATTCCGTCAGGACCCTACACCATCGAATTTAAAAATGTTTCCTTCGGTTATCCTAACAGCGGCCGGCTAGTATTCGAAAATTTATCTTTTATTATCCCTGCTCACCAGAGGCTTGCCATTGTAGGTCATAATGGAGCAGGGAAAACAACATTAATCAAGCTGCTCTGCAGATTGTACGAACCGGACAGCGGAGAGATTAATCTGAATGGAATTAATATCAAGCGCTTCTCCCAAGGTGAGTACTGGGATTTATGGTCTACTGTATTTCAGGAAATTCGAGTGTTGGCCTTTACAGTAGCCGAGAATGTCTCTCTTCAGGAGAACGGGGAATCCAATGCTGGAAAGATTCATAATTGCTTAGAAATGGCGGGTTTAGGCCCGAAGATCTCAACGCTTAAATACGGCATTAACACTCATTTGCAGAAATTTTTGGATGATGAAGGGGTTGAATGGTCTGGCGGAGAGAATCAGAGAATGATGTTAGCCCGTGCTTTATATAAAAATGGAGATCTTATTGTATTAGATGAACCCACCGCAGCGGTTGATCCTCTAGCAGAGTTCAGTTTATATAAGAGTTTTGATGAAATGATTGGAGATCGCACGGCCTTATATATTTCACATCGTTTGTCCAGTACCCGATTCTGTGATCAGATTCTCTTGATGGAATGGGGTGAAATTGCGGAGCGGGGCACACATAAAGAATTGCTAGAACGGAATGGAAAGTATGCGCAAATGTTTCAGGTTCAAGCACAATACTACAAAGGGAGTGAAAATAAAGAATATGAACCCATTCCCTGAACTGAAGAAGGATTCGCAAGTCGTCGTTTATTTTTGGAAGCTGGTTAATTCCTACTCTAAGACGTATATCCCTCTGATGCTATTGGTTGCATTGTGTAGTGCATTTTTTCCCTTTATCAATATTATTGCACCCAAGTATATCATTGACGAACTTATGGGGTTAGCGCGGGAAACGCAATTACTTCTATGGATTGGTATTCTGGCCGTAGGTAATGCCATTTTTGGGTTACTCCAGAGTTATTTGGATCAAAAAATGGAACAGGCCAATCTGCAAGTAATGGATGGCTTGGAGCTTCATGTCGGCAAACATATTATGAATCTCGATTTTGAAAGCTTAGAGAATGCTAAGGTTCTTGATTTGAAGGAGCAGGCATTATCACCGATTCAGCAGCAGGATGTTATAAGTAAAATGATGACCAGCATGAGAATGCTTCTTCAAACGTCTCTGTCCCTTATAGCATTGACCGCTCTGATCTCCACATTGAATATAGGGATCATTTTATTGATCCTTGGGATGATTTTGCTGAATACCTATATTTTTAAAAAATCACAGCAGACCCAGTTCAGATTCTACAAAATACTGGCCCCGCTAAATCGTAAATTTGGTTATTACTCCAGGCTGGCAACTGATTTTTCTATGGCCAAGGATATTCGTCTGTATGGAATGGCACCTTTTTTATTGAAAAAGGTAGATGCATATCACAAGGATACGATCCGGGGATTTGGAGAATTATACGGACAGGTTGGGCGTTACAAGGGGTTAACGAGTATTAATCTTCAACTGCAAATGGTGGTGATCTATGGCTACATGATTGTTAAGGTAATGAGTGGAAGGATTCAAATCGGTGATTTCATAATGTATATTGCAGCTGCTAACAGCTTTTCTACACAAGTATCTGTGGTGTTTAATGCCTATGTTGAGCTTCGACAAATGTGCAGGTATCTTGAGGTTTTCAGAGAATTTGAGAGTCTTCCTGCAACCATGAGAAGTGGAGAACGAATGATTGGGAAGTTGACAGAAGCTGAGATAGAGTTCAGAGGTGTTTATTTTAAATATGCAGGGAGTGAGGTCTATTCCTTGAAAAATGTGTCTCTTACGATAAAAAGTGGTGAGAATCTGGCTGTCGTCGGACAAAATGGTGCAGGGAAATCGACTTTTATTAAATTACTCTGCCGATTGTATGAACCCGAACAGGGTGAGATTTTGCTTAATGGATATCCCATTCAACAATACCAATACGAAGATTATATGAAGACCCTGGGTGTAGTCTTTCAGGATTATAAGTTATTTTCTTTCTCCATAAAAGATAATTTGAGCTTGAAGTTTACTTTAGATGCAGAAGAAGAAATGCTATCGATGATGAAGCAAGTCGGGCTTGAAGAAAAAATCGGTGGTTTAGAAAAGGGGCTAGACACACAGGTATTTAAAACATTCGATTCGGAGGGGACGGATTTTTCAGGGGGAGAAGGTCAAAAAATGGCAATGGCCAGGGCTTTGCTTAAAAAATCCCCTATTCTAATCTTGGATGAGCCCACGGCTGCCCTTGATCCATATGCAGAATACGAAATCTATTCTAATTTTAACCGCATGACAGAAAAGCATACCGTTATTTATATTTCTCATCGTTTATCTTCCTGTAAATTCTGTGATAAGGTCGCCGTTTTTAAAGAAGGTGAGTTAGTGGAGTACGGGCATCATGACCAGCTCGTGAAGAATGGAAAGGAATATAGTTCGATGTGGGAGGCACAGGCACAATATTATGATTAATAGGTAGTTATATGAAAACGTGACACTTTTGATCGCAGTAGCTCCTCAGTCGGGACTATTATGAAAATGCAGAGTTCAGATAACATTGTATTCACGAAGCGTGCCAAAGGAGAAAATTCATGGAAATTAAGATCCGACCACTAAATTCAAGCGAAGAAATCCCCTTTGATCTATTACTTCTTGCTGATCCGTCGAAGGAAATCGTTAAGGAATATTTGGGAAGAGGACAATGCTTAGTAGCTCTAATAAACGAAGAAATAATTGGAGTTTTGGTTTTGATTAGGACTCGACCTGAAACCATAGAAATTGTAAATATCGCGGTACAGGAAGACTATCAGGGGATAGGAATAGGAAAGAAATTAATTGTATATTCGATAGATAAGGCGAGAGAAGAAAAGGCTAAAACCATTGAAATCGGAACCGGAAACTCCAGTGTACATCAGCTCATGCTATATCAAAGATGCGGTTTTCGAATAACAGGAATAGACCGGGATTTCTTTGTAAGGCATTATAAGGAAGAGATTTATGAAAACGGAATACAATGTAGGGATATGATTCGATTAAGTCTTGATCTGTAATGCGAAATGAGCCCAAAACAAAAAAATAAAACCCTAAGATCATTAGAATCTCAGGGTTTGTATGACTATTTTTTTCAAGACCTTATTCAACATCATAGCAGAATGATTATTATAAGTCTATATTTTTTTCCGGGATTCATGTACCATCGTCTCATAAACGGACGAATGGAGATGGCCCGAAATGCTTAAAGAAATATGTGTTAGTTGTGCAATGACATATGAATATCCCCCTGACGGAGGAACATTACCAATTATTGACCCGTATGATGGATGTACTATCGGGTGCCCTTATTGTTTCCAGCTAGAAGATGAAAACTGGAATAAAAACTTGAATGTTAAACTCAATATTGCAGATATTTTATATGAAGAATTCATTCACTGGAATCAAGAAGATATCGTATATTTGGGAAGTAAGTGTGATCCTTATATGGAAATTGAACGGAAATATCAGTTAACCAGGAAATGCCTAATCGAATTATGTAAGTTAAACGTGAAGTGTATGGTCACAACTAAAGCCGGGTCAAAACTAATTTATAGAGATCTCGATGTGGTTAAACCTATGGGGGACAAATTCACTCTGCTGTTAGGTTTATCTAACCTGGAACAGTTGAAGAAAATCGATGATTATAATCTGATGAGCAATATACAGACAGCCAATGAGCTACATAGAATGGGGATTAAGGTTTGGGTATTTATCACTCCGATTTTACCCGGAATAACAGATGTGGATTTAATGATTCATGCTCTGGATAAGGACATACCCGTATTTTTAGATAAAGTTAGAATAGGAAAAAACACAGGGCCTACTTTGGAAAAGTTTATTGGACGTAACTATCCTCAATTAGCTGGCACTTATAAAGAAATCATAAATAATAATGTAGATGTTTACTATAATGGGATAAGAGAAAAGTGGTGCGGAGATCAACGGGTAAAGTTTGTTTTTGAATAATCTGCGAACCTAACTTCTTCGCGGCCTCAGATGAATTGGAGGGAGTATTCTTGAAGCGACTCGCTATTATTACGGTAGGTAAAACACACAGTGGCAAAACAACATTTGCTAAAGAACTAGAACAACAATTGAATAACTCAATCGTGATTGATCAAGATACCCATGCTGAATTCATCAATACCTACTATAAATCACTACGTCCAAAGCAGGGACCGAACACAATCAAATATGCGATAACGAATACAATTGTAGATTATGCTGTAGAGATGACGGAGCTTCACCTCATCCTTAGTAATTCAAACCGAAATACGATAGGTCGTTCCAAACTTCTAACTTATTTTCATGATAAAGGATTTGAAACCGTACTGGTCCATTTCGATTTCCCTGATTTCATTCTGGAGGAACGTGTCCATAAGAGTGCTCGTAGTAAAGCGATATTTCGAACGGCCTCAAATTTTGTAGAAGTGCTAAACAGACAAAATGCAGAATCAAAACAAGACAATATTTCTGACCCCACAGAGGGAGAAGCAGATTATTTTTTTGTTATTAAAGATTCAACAGAAGTTCATTCAGTCATTGAAAAATTAGTGGCCTTATATACAAACGGAGGGTGAAACCATGAGCAGAAGAGAGACTCTGGCTAAAATAGCTGAAGAATTAGCTGCAAGACCGGTGATCGGAAATGAAGATAAATACGGTCCGGATTTGGAACCCATTCTTAGGTATTTTCCAAGAGATAATCCAAATATTGGTTTCGATTGGTGTGCTGCATTTGTATATCATTGTTGTACGGAGGCAGGATTGAAGTTACCTGTACGATATCCAGAGCCGGTTTCACGTAATTTTGCATGGGTAGAAGCTTGGTTAGAATGGGGACAGCTATATGGTTTCTATCATCCTATAAGTGAGCTATCGTTCGTCCCAGATCAAGGGGATCTTATCGTATTTGATAATATTGTGGGGAATGGACCGAATGATCATATCGGAGTGGTATTAAAAGTAGAACAGGATAAAATAATAACAGCAGAAGGGAATTATAATAATAGATCAGGCATATTTCAAAGGACCCGGGAACAAATAAACGGATATATAAGAATCAGCGATACGTATGAATAGATTCTGAGAAAAGCGAAGCCACTTGGTGCTTGGGTTCTAAGAGTGATGGATATTACTTAGCGACAGAAGGGATATTTGGGAATATGGATTTTATCAGAGTGAAGCAATCCAGCATCTTTTAAAATATAATGAATATGTAAGGTAGAGCCCTTAAGCCCCTTGAACGTCAGGAATACGGAAACGTTATATGAAACTCCCAGAAGATATTGAAAACATAAGACGGTGGTGGATGTACATGTTTCTTAATATCACGCACTTTTTATTCAAAAAAAGACGATACAAAACACTTTATTCATTTCTGGAACCTATTTATCAAATATTTCAAAGAGATTATGAATGGCTCCATAAGATTGAAGAGAATGTAAGGAACATGACGGATATCAATGAACTTGATCAAAGGACATTTGAAATAATACGTGAATATTTATTTACTCAAATCTCAGATTTGGAAACCTATATCGCACAAGTAAAACGAACCAAAATAAATGAATACCATTTGGACTATTATCGTCAATCTCTTGATTTACTAATTAAATACAAAAACAATATTAATGATTTAGAAAAGGAAGAATTACCCAACTTGTTATATTTTTATAGTGATGTAAGGTCGGCATCTAATGGATATGTAAATACGAAACAGGAGGAAACTTGATGAGGAAAACATTAGTTTTGGTCCTGTTTTTTTGTGTATTTACAGCCTGTAGCAGTAACGATAGTTTCATTGGTAATACAAACAGAACTAGTCATGTAAACAGAAGTGATAAATCACAAGAAAATGAAATCATCTTTTCTGAAAATAAACCTGATAATACAATGCAAAAAATAAATAAATTAATTAATGATTATCAAATTAATCTTGTTGAATCAATAAATAATAATACATTTTCAATTGTTGAACCCAATCTTTTAACAAATAGTAATTTGTATGTGTCACAAAAGAAGCTCATAAATAACTTATTTAATAGAAAAATCACTGAGAAATTTATAAGTTCATATATTTATAGGGTTTATTATACGGATGTGAATAAATATGATGTTGAAGCTACTGAAAATATTGCGATTAATTATCCCCAGAAGCAAGGAACATCAAAGGAATTTCATTGGATTTATTCGGTTGAGAAGGTTGGAGAGACGTATTTCTTAAGTGATATTAGAGAATGGCCAAATTTCAAGCAAGATATTGAGCAGCGTATGGGGGCAGTGAAAACCGATGGTTTTTATGCAGATGAGCTCCTTGGATTTTACCCAAAAGTACTTGAAGATTGTTTGAATACTTTAGATATCACTGAAATAAAGCGGATCTCTGCCAATGATAGTGTATTAAAAAACATAAAGAGTCTAATGACCAGTCTTTTACATAAGGGTTCTAATTTTTCTGTCCAAATGACAATATTAGATTATGGAGAATTGAACTATATTTATAATGTGGAATTCACAATATCTTATACAAACAAGAAAGATAGGAAAGAAATTTTTACAGGCAATTATCAAATTGAGCTAGATGAGATTAGAGATGAAGTGACTTATGACGGCTATGCAGTTATTAAGAATATAAAAGAGTTAACTGATTACAAAAGGGGAAAAAGATGAAGAATCATAGCGACGAAAAATATGCTCTGGAGAATGCCGCACTTGGCATATTTTTAAACCTATTCAACTTAAACCATAAGGATCAACTTAAATTAGTAGAAAAAAGAGAGAGTCCGGATTTCGTCTTGGAAAATTTGAAGGGCGAATTATTAGGACTTGAAGTTGCACACTTATTTTATGATTCTGAAGAAGCCAAAATGATATTAGGTAGATCTAATAATGATCTGCATGGAATAGAGATTTATGAAAATTTTATTAGTGCCCTGAATCATCTATTAAAACAAAAAGAAAAAAAGATTTTAAAATATGAAAATACATATCCTACGGCACTATTAATTAGAAATGCTTCTCCTATTTTTGGAATGAGTTGCTTATTAAGAAATAAAAATTTGATATATAAGCCAAGGGTGTATAACAATGTATGGTTTGTTTCGAAAGATGGAAATTATAACGACTGGTTAATGACAGATATTCTGAAAGTTTAATCTAAGATATGAGAAACCGTGAAATCATACCAATGGCTGAACAGTGGCGAAGTGAGTACGATAAGCGAATGAGCATGATTTGATACATGATGCAAAAGTAACTTCAATCGAAATACCTTCTACGGACATTTTCATCATGAACCTGGATTGTAGAGGGGGCTACCATTATCAAACCGATATCAAAGTAAAGTAACATTTACAGGGGTGAAGTGCCTACAACCTTCAGACTTAAGTGCAGGCAGTTACTGGCTGTACGATGAAGTGTACTCCACAGAAGCTGGGTTTGAGTTTAACGTTTTATTTGACAGTCCATTAGTGGAATTCACGGTCATAGCAGATAACGTTATTATCGAGATTTCTTCATGAAATGACCTGGCACGACAGAGAATCAGCTATCATTGAATAGAGCCAGCTGGAAGGACTTATTCTTGAGGACAAACAGAGTGTGGGGATATGGTGTTCCGGATATATGAACTTAGGGAAAAAACCGATTTTTTTGAAAACGCTGTCCAATTGTTTTGGAGCGAATGGGGAAGCGATCTGAATTATCAATTCTATTACGACTGTATGCTTCATTCCATGAAAACGGAGGATGGTTTGCCGCGTTTTTATATTGCCGTACAAAATGGCTCAATCATCGGTACATATGCATTGCTGAGGAATGACTTGATCAGCCGCCAAGATGTTTTTCCGTGGCTTGCTTGTTTGTATGTGGTACCGGAGTTTAGAGGACAAAAGATGGGAGCCGAACTACTGCAACATGCACTTCAGAAATCCCGGGAATTGGGACATGACAACCTGTATCTCTGTACCGATCTGGACGGCTATTACGAAAGGCTTGGGTGGAGCCACTTCACGAATGGATATATATTTAATGGCACAGAAATGAACATTTATACGGCCCCTACATCAACGATTACATCTATAGATGGGTATCCAGTGATCCAATCCCTTAAGGAATGCCCTGAACATAGGGATGCCTTTATCACATACATTTCTGAATCTTGGCCAGCCGTAAAGGACATCGTGATCGCTCAAATGGAAGGAAGTTTATCTACAGTGGACGCTTTACCATTGACCTTCTTAATGTTAAGGAACAACCGGATGATCGGCTTCTACCAATTGATTGAACAGGAATATTTGATTCGAAAAGATTTATCACCTTGGATCGGACCGTTGTTCATCGACAAGAACGAGCGGGGGCAGGCTCTAGGAGCCATGCTCTTGCAGCACGCAAGGAAAACGGCAGGCAGCCGGTTGGGGGTTGAAAAGGTCTACTTAACTACGGATCATATTCAATATTACGAAAAATATGGTTTCCGTGAGATCGGACTGAGCCTTTTTGAGTGGGGCCGCCCCAGCAAAATATATGAGCATGATACTTTATGCTGACGGAATTCTGTATACGTTCATAGCTGTCTTGCCTCAGAAAAGAGACGTATACCTTCTTTTATCCTCCGGGATGAGGGAAGGTTTTTCTGTATGCTTATCTGTTACAACGATTTGCAATATTGAATGAAGTTTTCCAGCCATTGTATCGTTACCGTTTCACGTAAAATAGCTCCATCCAATATGAAATAATCACCAAAATCCACGCTATCATGTGGTGGAATACTTTGGTGACGTTCATTGTTTTTGCGTAAATGTTGCAGCCGCTCCTGATGCTGAAGCAACTGATGCTCTAAGAGGTGTATCCGGGTTGGCACATCCAGATGATTCGAAAAGTACATTCTAAGCCGAAACACATCTTTGGGAGTGGGTTCTAAAGGCTCCGCTTGTTTTAACCATTTCAAAAAAGCTTCTTTGCCCTCCTCCGTAATCGAATACATTTTTTTCTCCAGGATCTCTCCGCTAATTTGGATTTCGTAAACGATAAGTCCCTCGTCAAACAGTTTTTTTAATTCCGGATAGATCTGGCTGTGCTTTGCATTCCAGAATTCACCTAAATCTTTGCTGAATTCTTTACCAATATCATAACCCGTCATAGGTTCGTTATTTAGTAACCCCAAAATGGCATACTTTAAAGTTCTCATAAGGCTCGCTTCTTCCTATACATTTCGTCTTTTTGATTTGTTAAGTATAGCATATTTTGGGGCTCGCAATAAGGATTGATACAAGCCTCGCACAACATGTATTTCAGAACATATAAATACATACATGTTTATATTGATATAAATAAAATCCTATGTTAATATGTACTCAAATGGTGTGAATAAATTCACAATACAATTTGAAGGAGAGAAGAATCTCAGTGGAGCTTACGAAAAAGCGATGGATTATTCTGATTGCAAGCTGCTTTATTAATCTGTGTATTGGATCAATTTACGGATGGAGTGTATTTGCTGCCCCAATGGCTGAGTATTTGAGCAATGTCACAGGACGTACTTTAACACCGGGGGATTTGGCTATTGCCTTTACCATTACAAATTCAGTAGGGCCAATCACGATGATTTCTGGTGGGTGGATCAATGACCGATTTGGACCCAAGAAAGTTATCTTTGCAGGGGGCTTGTTATTTGGAGGCGGTATGCTTTTATCAGGGTTTGCAACATCTGTAGGCTTCCTGGTATTTGCTTACGGTATTGTACTCGGCCTTGGTACAGGAATGGTTTACGGATGCACGATCAGCAACTCGATTAAGTTTTTTCCTGACAAACGGGGTTTGGTTGGCGGTGTAACCACGGCAGCTTATGGATTGAGCTCAGTGATAATCCCTCCGATTGCCAACGGATTAATAAGTACTTCCAGTGTAAAAACGGCATTCATTATACTCGGTATCGCATTTCTTGTGATTATATGTGCTGCTTCTTTCTTCATCGAGAAATGCCCATCTGATTTTGTTCCGTCCGGATGGACACCAAAGGCTGTACATGTTGGCCGCTCTTTGAAGAATGACAAGGACTGGAAAGGCATGCTTGCCAATCCACTATTTTATGTAATGATCGCGTTATTGATCAGTGGAGCTTTTGCCGGACTAATGTGTACATCCCAAGCTTCACCTATCGCGCAGAAAATGGTTGGCCTGTCTGCGGCAGCCGCTACGACCGCTGTTTCCATATTGGCTCTTTTTAACACGGGTGGACGAATCATTGCAGGCTATATTTCAGACAAAATCGGTCGAATCAATACTCTGGCCATTTCTTCTCTCTTTTCGGTAATCGGACTCACCTTGCTGTATTTATCCGGAGAAAACAGTGTGGCGACCTTTTATATCGGTATTTCAGTGATCGGATTAAGCTTTGGCTCACTGATGGGGGTGTTTCCCGGATTTACTGCGGATCAGTTTGGTGCAAAAAATAACAGTGTGAATTATGGCATTATGTTCATTGGATTTGCAATCGCAGGATATTTTGGGCCGTCCATTATGAAGAACGTGTACAGCGCAGACGGTAGTTACCAGAGAGCCTTTGTCATTGCGGCTGTTTTTGGCATCACCGGATTTGTTCTGACCTTTGTATATAAGCGGGCCGTCAAGTATCAGCAGACGGCTGCTAATAAGAATCAGAAGGCTATCATTTAAATGTAAGAAGAATCATCTACAGAGAAGGAGTAAGAAAGCATGCACAGAAAATATCCAAACTTAAGCAAGCCCATCACCATCGGCAATGTGACTTTTAGAAATAGAATGTTTGGCGCACCTATGGGAGGAACAGATATTACAGCTGACTGCACCATTGGCCCCAAATCTACTGCTTTTTATGAATTAAGAGCAAAAGGCGGCGCTGCCTCAGTTACAGTCAGTGAAGTTGTAGTTCACCCCGAGACAGAAGCTTCTCATATGTATCATCTGGATTTGGGAACAGTGGATTCTTTGGCCAGCTTTACGTATACAGCAGATGCTATCCGCCGTCACGGGGCCATTGCCAGTGTGGAGCTATCCCATTCGGGTCAATATGCAGGAACTTATCTGACTGATAAAAATAAGAAACAAGGACTTGCCCAGTGGGGCCCCAGCCCCGGGGTGCGCCCGGACGGCAGAGAAGTTAAGGAGCTTACGCAAGAACTGATTGATGACATTGTAGCTGCTTATGGTACCTGTGCGGGACTTGCGAAGCGAGCAGGTTTTGAAATGATTATGGTTCATGGCGGGCATGGTTGGTTGATTAATCAGTTCTTTTCTCCTCATTTCAATCGCAGAACAGACAAGTATGGCGGATCTTTGGAGAATCGGGTGCGTTTTGCCCAGGAGGTGCTTGACAGTGTCCGTGAAGCTGTTGGCGTTGGTTTTCCCATAGAGTTTAGAATGAGTGGCTCCGAGTTGTTTGAAGGCGGCTATGATCTGACAGAAGGGATTGAAATTGCTAAATTACTGGAATCAAGGATCGACCTGCTACATGTATCTGCCGGAACGTATCAGACAGGGTTTGGTATCACACACCCTTCTATGTTCTTGCCTCATGGCAGTAATGTTTATCTTGCGGCAGAGATCAAGAAGCATGTTAGTGTTCCGGTAGCAACGGTTGGCGGGTTAAATGACCCTGCTCAAATGGAAGAAATCATTGCCAGCGGTCAGGCGGATGTTGTAGAAATGGCCCGTGCCCTCCTGGCGGATCCCGAGCTCCCCAAAAAGGTGATGAGCAACCGGGATGAGGATATTATCAAGTGTCTGAGATGCTTCACCTGTATGGCAGAACGTGCCGAAACATCCACAAGACGCTGTACAGTTAACCCGCTCATTGGTCGTGAAATGGATGGAACCGAAATATATCCTTCTCCTAATTCACGCAAGGTTTTGGTAGCTGGCGGAGGTCCGGGTGGACTGTATGCCGCGCTTACCGCAGCTAAACGCGGACATCAAGTCATTTTATGTGAGAAGTCTGATGACGTAGGGGGTATCTTGAGGGGTGAACAGGCCATTCCATTTAAATATGAGATGTATGAGTTGGGAGTAACTCTCGGAAAACTCGCCAAGGACGCCGGTGTTGAGATTCGTTTGAATACACCTGTGACTAAAGCGTATGCTGAGAAAGAAGAGGTTGATGCGTTAATTATTGCCGTCGGTTCCGCAGCCATTGTTCCTCCAATCCCTGGATTAAACGGAGATAACGTAGTCGTTGTGAATGACTATTATCTGGAGAAGGACAAGGTCAGTGATAGCGTAATCGTATTGGGAGGCGGTCTGGCAGGCTGTGAAGCCGCCATTCACCTTGCCCAGGAGGGTAAGACTGTCCATCTGGTAGAGATGAGAACGGAGCTGGCTCCAGATGCTAATATCAGACATCGTCCCATTATGCTGAAAGAAATTGAAAAGAACAACATTCAAGTGCATTTAGGATATAAAGGGCTGCGTGTCACACAAGAAGGTGTGGTTTGCGCGGAGCCAAATGGGGAAGAGGTTCTTGTTCCGGGTACTTCGGTCATTTGTGCGCTTGGACAACGAGCTAGAAGAAATGTAGTAGATGAGTTATTGGATTGCGCACCTTATGTTGCCCAAATTGGGGACTGCGTTAAGGCATCAACGATTACGACTGCAATCTATCAAGGATATCATGCCGCACTTGATATTTAACGCTGCTAAACCTTCTTTCATCCTTCGGGAGGAGAGGAGGTTTATTTTTGTTTGGTGAGAGAGTAGCTGAAACTAGAAAAAGACGATGGCCAGCAATCCGATTAAATAAATTAATCTGTGATTTGCTGGCTATCGCCCTGGTTGTTGAAGCTATTGAATCATTCCTTGCAAAAGCACTGTCATCATTTTAGCGGCCTCAGCTCTGGTTGCGCCGCCTTTAGGATCCAATGTGTTATTGCCTTTGCCGGACAGGATTCCTGCTTTCTGCAAGGCAGTTACTGCATCCACGGCCCACGCACTAACGCTGCTGTTGTCTGCAAAGCCTGCGTTGCTGATGTTGGCAGGTAGTGCGTAGCCCGCAAGATCAGCATACCGCCCGATCATGACGCTGATTTCCTCGCGGCTGATGAAGGCATTCGGATTGAAATGATGGTTGCCTGCCCCATTCACGATGTTATTCGCGGCAGCCCACGCTACATAAGGCAGGTACCAGTCACCGGCTTTGACATCGGTAAACGCTGAGGAGGAATACCCTGAGACATCCGCATTGGCGAGTCCTGCCAGCATTTTGGCGAATTCTGCCCGGGTAATCCCCTTATTAGGTGCGAACGTGTTAGCGCCTGTACCGGAAATAATGTGGTGCGCAGCCAGGTAGGTAATATAGCTGCTGCCCCAGTGACCGGAAGTGTCGCTAAAGCTGATTTTGTTATAGCCTACGGCGTATTTGCTGAGGTGATCGGTTAACAAAGTAACAGTACCTGTCTTCTGGTTAAATCCAGACTTGGCGACCGCATTAGGCTTGCCGCTACTGTCAATGTAATAGGCGGTAATGGCGTTAGCATCTTCACCTTGGGCGAGAGTGAACGGAATACTGATCTTGAGGCTTCCGCCTCCAAAGCTGGTCAGGCTTGAAGTGCCAGACTGAACGGTATACTCCAGCATAGGCCGCGTGCCGACCAGACTTGCTGCTTCAGAAGAAAGGCCGGAAGTAGCTGCTGGAGCGATTCCCATGCGGATACTGTCTCCCCCGGCATTTTTCAACGACCCCAAGGCTGCTTTGTTAAAGGACATGCTTCCGAACTGGGTTACAAGTTCCACTTCAGCAGTTTTACTCTCGAACAGCTTGCTGATGGCATCCTTGGAAAGTATGATTCCAACTGACTTTGCATGGTCTACGGTTCCCACATTCAGCTGTACTGAGATCTTTGCTGCGGTAGAAGAGCTGACCTTAGTCAACAAGTCAGTAATTTGGGAATCCTTAATCGTTGCCTCTGCTTTCCCGCTGGAATCGGCAGTTGCCGTTACCGATAGGCTCTGCTTCCCGTTATCTGTCCCCGGACTGGATGCGGGACTTGGAGCAGCCGAAGGCACAGGGGAAGGTGTTGGCGTTGCCACTGGACCATTCCCGCCAGAAGAAGAGCTGGAAACGGTGCTCAAGGATGATTTTAAAGGACGGCTTGAGTTATCCGTAAGGTCATAAGCGATGACAGAGAACGAATAGGCTGTGCCTGGAGTCAATCCGGTTACATTATAGGAGTAGGTAGCACCGGTTACGGTGTGAAGCAGTGTGCTGTCACGATATACGCTGTAGCTGACTACCCCTTCGTTGTCTATCGCCGCCGGCCAATTCAAGGTAAGGCCCGATTGGGTACTATTTGAACCGGTCAGTTTGGCGTCTGCCGGCCAGCTTGGCGCCTCGAGGTCTACAGCGAGCTGAATGCTGTTAGCGTTATAGATGACCTTCATTTTGTATTGGCTGGGCAGCCCCGTTGTCTCTACGGAAGAAAATTCTCCGCTCCGCTGATCCTTACCATGGGTGATGAGTGTAATCACACCGTCAGGTACGTAATGATTCAAAAAGTTCAGACGCAATGTACCGCCAGCCTGTACTTTGCCCTTAATATCGAGCAGATCGTTTGTACTGCTAAGGTTCAGTTCAAGTGTGCCGCCGGCAGATTGACTGAAATTCCCGCCGATGGTCATCTGTCCAGGAACATTCTGAATCAGGGTTCCCCCGTGGTTGTTCACATCGCCGGTTCCGAAAGCTGCCGCCGAATTTCCCTCAAGCGTACCTTCATTCAGCTGTGTACCTCCGGAATAACTATTGTTCCCCTGAAGCTTGAGCGTCCCCGTTCCCTTTTTGGTCAGCCCGCCTGTGCCGGAAATGTCATTCCGCCAGCGGTCCAGGGCATTGAAGCCGCCTTGATAAGTGTCCATGGTCACTGTAACGTCATTCGCAAAAGCACCATAGCCATCTGCTGCGGCAAAGAGATTAAGCCGTCCCCATCCTTCCGGGTCATCTAGCACAGGATAGCCGGAGGGAAGCCCTGTCGTGGCTAAGACCCAGCGGCGTTGCGTGTCGTCCAGGTATGGCAGGCGTGTTTCGAGCAGGACTTCTGCGCCTTTTGGAACCACCACTGGCTTAGTTGTGGATTGGATCGGACTGAATCCGTAGGTCAAACGCTCTGTGTAGTCTTGTTTATTCTTGGCGTAATTGCTGAACCGGTCTTCTGCTGTGCCGGTCTGTGTCAACAATAGACTATGCGCATCGTTATACGCCGTCTTTTTCAAAAGGCTATTGTTCGGTTCATTCAACGCAGCAGCGGATACCGCCGTAGCCATGACCCGTGCTCCCATTACATCAAGCGGAGAGTGCATACCGGCAACGATACGGTTGTTTCCAAGTTCCGATGCCCGGGTAAGTAGTTCCTGAAACCGCTCCGGTACAGCATAGGCCATCGCTATTGCACTCAGGTAGGCGGCATTGGTATGGCCGCTTGGAAATCCGCCGTCGTTGCTGGGGTCAGCATTGATTGCAGGAACAAGGGACGGCACTACAATGGCCGGGCTGCTCCAGCGAAACGGGCGGGGATATTTATAATAGGTCTTTGACGGACTAGTTGAAGCACTGCTGTTGCGGAAGGTATTCACCAAGCTCACGATGCTGCCGAGACTGGAATTCGGATCGCCTGAACCATATTCTCCGCCGTTTCCCTGATCCTCATATTTAACCGTTGTGGCATCTGCGGGAATACCGGTGATTGTTGTCGTTGCTCCCACATGAAGTCTGTAGATATCGGTAAGGGAACCCAGGCCGTCCATGACGCTGTAGCTCTGTTTTCTCCGGTCATCCAGGTAGGCTGCGTCAGCTTCACTGGAGGTTCGTTTGGCGGCCATGTCTACCACCTTTTGGATGTTGGCATCCAGCACGCTGCTGTTCAATTTCGTGCTATCCCAGGTAGCACCAGGAGTCCACAGTTGTTCAAAACCGGAAAGAGTCCCGATCGCGGGGTTTGAGAGGGTCGTTTTGTTGGAGGAAGTATTGTTTTTGTAATTGTCTACATAATACCCCCAGGCCGGTGCAGGTGGCAGTGCCACTGATTCCGGGATGGGAGCCGCATTCGCACTCGCAACCATTCCACTTATGGAACTTAAAAGTAATGACAGACCCAAAGCTGCTGATACTTGCTTTTTCCTAAATCCCATTCTCAAAATGTATCACTCCTCTGTTTTAGTTCGACATCACTGTAGCATTCGGGTGATCCGGGCCTCAATACAACAATTTCCCTATTCTATAAAAATCGTATGTTCTCTTTAGAATCAGGCTTCTTTACATAAACAGGGTCCATGTATAACGCTCTGTGAACATATTTCCAATAAGATTAGGAGATGGTTAAGATGCTTCAACACTTTCGAATCCGGAGACAACAACGATGAAAAAAAACGGGAACTCTGCTTTTGCCAACCTCGCTATTTCCTATGTAACGATCGTGATGGTCATTGTCCTTTTGCTCTGCTCCATCTTTTATATGTATTTTCCTAAGAACTACAATGAAGAAATCCAAAAAAAGAATCAGATTATCCTGGAGAGTGCGGCCAACTATATCGAATCGTCTGTGTTTCAGCGGGTGCAGCAAATCTATCTGGATCTTTCCCTGGGTGAACCTGTCAGCATTGATATATTTGCCAAAGATACCCTGCAGGGCAATCATGGTACTGTACTGGATCTGCAGGACCTGCTTAAGAATGAAGTCGCGGATCATGTGGACATTGTTTCTGCGGTTCATTTGTATTATCCCAAGCAAAAGATCATGATTTCGTCAGATTCCGGGCTGCGATACTTGGATCAGGAGCGTGAAGCTGCAGCCGCGGCAGTAAGCTGGATGGAACGTCTGCAGAACAGTGATTCAAGCTTTGTGTGGACCGAAGCGCGCATGGCACCCCAGGACATCAATAGGAGTTTGTCAGACGATAGCCTAGTGGACCCTATGATTTCATACGCACATAGCTATCCTTTTCACTCCACCGGTGCCGATTGCGACCTGATGATTGCTGTCGATATGAAGGAGGAGGCCATCAGCGGAATCATCCGGCATATTATGCCATCTGATTATAAGAACACTTTTGTTATGGGGCCAAGCGGGACGATCATCTCTGCGGCGGACAAAGGAATACTGGGCCATAGCGCCGGAAGCAGCTCACTTATCAACAAAATTCTGTCTTCCACAGCGGTAGCTGAAAGCTTCACGGATACGATAAACCGGGGGTCCCATGAGGTTTCTTTTCACACCTTTCCATCCAATGACTGGAAAATATATAACATTACTCCTACAGACAACTACTATCAGAAATCGATTCTATTGCAGAGGACGGTGCTCCTGATTTGTCTGCTGGCGGCTATCGTAGGTATGGTCCTGTCCGGTATTTTCACCGTCGCCATTTATGACCCCCTGAAGCGCTTAAGGGACAAAATGAAAGGCATGTTCGACAATACCCCGGATGCCGGGCTGAATGAATACACGCTGATTGATACAGCCATCAACAAATTGACCCGCAAGGTGAGCAGCCTCGAAGAAACCCTGCAAGCCAACAGTCCGGTCATCAAGCATAATATCGTGCTCAATCTCCTGAATAACAGCTACAGTGAGGAGGAACTTGTAGAGCAATTGCAATCCATCCATATTCCCATAGCGTATACCCGCTACTGCTGCATGCTGATAGACCCGTTTAGCCCGGGTTTCAAAGCGCTCCATTCCAAAACCGCGCAATTTGTTCTCTACCGGATGATTAATCAGTTGGAAGCTGCGGATTTTGCTGGATGCCACATCATTGCGGAAGAGCTTCCGGATAAAAAAGTAGCGGTTATTGTGTGTACAGACAAGGCGGAGGAAGGACTGCTGGAGCAGATTTCAGGCTTCATTCTTTCAGAGGTGAAACGCAGCTTTGACCTGAAATTCAAAATCTCCCTGGGCTGCTGGGTGGGGCGTTTTATGGAGGTGCATAAGAGCTTTGGTGAAGCAAAGATTCTTGCTAAATATGGATTCCTCCTGCCTGAGGTTTCCGTTATTAAGGATACAAGCCTGCTGGAGAGGGAGGTCAGTCCTAACGAAATCCCGCAGGCGGTTCTGCTGAAATTCAAAGAAAAGCTTCAGGCAAGGAATATTGAGGGTGCTTTTGCAGCCGTTGACCATCTGTTGGATCAGATGCGGGAAGGGGTGTACTCTGCAGATTACTGCCGCTTTATATTACTGAATACGGTTTCGGTATACTCAGATTATCTAATAAGTGTGAGGTATACCCCATCGGATCATGTGAAAATTAATTTATACAATGAATATACTTCCATTCATGATATCAACGGCTATAGGGAATGGCTGACCGATTCCATAGCGGTGTGTATTAGTCATATGGAGAAGCGGAGCGACAATCGGACGAGCGAGAGCATTGAGGCGGTTAAGCAATATATCAGCTCACATCTTTCGGAGGAGCTTTCGCTCGATACGGTTGCGGGCAAGGTCTTTCTAAGCCCCAAATATCTCAGTAAGATATTCAAGGAAGAAACCGGGATGAACTATATTGAATATGTGACCGGGAAAAGGATGGAAAAAGCCCTGGAGCTAATGGCTAACCATAATATGACCATCGAGCAAATTGCGAACACCGTTGGATATGGCACGACAGCTTATTTTATCAAAAAATTCAAAGAGAAGAACGGTT
Source organism: Paenibacillus sp. P32E (assembly GCF_001909085.1). NCBI lineage: Bacteria > Bacillati > Bacillota > Bacilli > Caryophanales > Paenibacillaceae > Paenibacillus > Paenibacillus sp. P32E. The sequence continues at coordinate 102,952 of NZ_LVYY01000005.1, forward strand.
ATACCCCTAAACACTATATACGACAATTAATGGAGCAGTCATAGGAGGCCGTGGACATGAAAATGAACCGTCTTCAATCGCTCTCGTTCCTGTTGCTGCTGATGATGCTGATGTCTGCTGTCGGTGGATGTGAAGCTCCCGGGGATACCGGAGAAACCGCTCAAGCGGCACCTGCGCGGGACAGCGCCTACACCATCTCCTGGACGATGCATCAGAATGAGCCGGTTCCCGCAGATGCACAAATGATTGAATATATCGAGGATAAGTTTAAGGTGGACCTGGATGTCTGGAATCTCGAAAATAATAAATATGAAGCGCTGCTGAACCTGAAGCTCGCACAAGGGCAAATTCCGGACCTGTTTCGGATCAGGCAGCCGCAGGATCTTTTGAAATACGAGTCGCAGGGAGCGCTTGCCGAAATTCCAAAGGACATTCTGCTCCATAATGCACCGAACCTCATGCAGGCGATCCATCACAATGCACCCGGATATTTGAACTATGGGGAAATCGGCGGGAAGCTCTATGGGATCCCTGTAGTGAATCCGACGAATATCTATAGAATCCCAGTTGTGTACAGAAAAGATTGGCTGGATAAGCTTGGGCTTAAGGTTCCAGAGACCTTGGCGGAGTTTGAGAAAGTCTTGTATGCCTTCACGAACAATGATCCGGACGGTAACGGCAAGAAGGATACCTATGGGCTTTCCAGTGAAGGGATGAATGTTGTTTTTGGGGCGTTTGGACAGATTGTTTTTGCTGACCAGCTGTATTTCAATGTTAAGGATCAGAAACTGGTCATTGGGGCTCTGGAGCCGGAGATGAAGGAAGCCCTGGGGCTTCTGCGAAAATGGTATAAAGACGGTATCATTGATCCTGAATTCATCACCGGAGAGAATAAGGGCGGCTACAAACACCTATCCCATGCTTTTATCAACGGCAGAATCGGGATGACCTCGATGGGCAACTATTATCACTGGATTCAGGCCGGAGATTACATGGATTTAGATCCAACAGGTAAAGAGGTACCTGTAGAGGCCACGTTCAATGCACGGGAGCTTGCAGCCAAGAACAAGGACGCCAGGATCATATTCGGACAGCCTGTGACCGGCCCTCAGGGGAAAAGCGGCTCGAAGGCTTATGATATGCTGATGAGCTTCACGGCGATTGGTGCCGATGCCGTCAAGGAGCCGGGGAAGCTGGAGAAAATTCTGCAAATTCTGGACTATGTCAGTGCGAATCCGGATGAGGACGAAGCGATGTCCATGCTGTACGGGATTCAGGGAGTACACTGGGAATGGTCGGACAAGTCCAAGGGTGATTTCATGATTCTTTCTCCATTTGATGCCATCACCAACTACACCAACCGGATTGGCGCCGGAATCGGAATGACCGTTCCGCGCAAGCCTATGGGCCGCAGAGAGCAGTGGGCCTCAACCTTAGGCTTGGACAAGAATGGGATATACAACGCCATGAAGGTTTCCACCCCTTCACTCATGAAGTACAGCGCTGGGCTGATCAAATTAAAAAACAAAGCCTATATTTCCATCATCACCGGGGACCAGACCATAGATTATTTCGATTCCTTCTTCAAGGAATTTATGGGAGCGGGAGGTAAACAGGTTTTGCAAGAGGCGAATGACTGGTACCATATGGAGCCGGAAAATGGATAGGAGATAGAATGGATATAAAAAAACCGCGTAAGCCGGAATTTCTCCGGTTTACGCGGTTTTATATTTAGAGCCATCCTTTATGGCCATGTTGGTTAGTTTAGTTGAAACTTTAGTGGTACTTCACCGATTTGATCCGTGCCTCTTCTTGATAGGAGAGCGGGCTTGGCGATGGTGGAGTATGCAGGTGACGTTCTGCCGAATATTCGATTTTCCAGTAATCCTCTTCTTCCGAGGTCATCCATGGCTGCCACATTCCCGATACCCAATTCTTAAGTTCTTTAAGTCCTGCCAGCATTTCTTCCATCCTCCTTGGGCTATGAAATCTATGGTTCAAAGCTCCTTTTGGTTACGCTTTCATTATAGCACATAAAAACGATATTGAAAGATGTGTCCGCCTGAAACAGACAAAAATTTGTGAACAATTTGCGTATATAAAGGGAAATGTGCCTGTTGGAAAGATATGTGTCCACTCTGAGGAGACATTGTTGCTTGTACCTGAAGTGTAGGGGGAAAATAGCGAAAGGCAGCTGTCATCAAAAAACGGCTGCCTCCGTTTGGAGGCAGCCGCTTGAACTAATTTATAGGACAGAGCTGTTATTTGATCCGTTTCAATGCCGCTTCCTGGTCAATGGATCGTCTGGACAGCAAGTCAAGTGTGACGTCATGTCCCCGCAGCGTTTCTTCGATACGCTCTATGATGTCACGGGTGGCAATCACTTCAGCATTCACTTCCGATACGGCCTGCTGGATCAGCGGGATCAGCTTGGTGTCCTCCTTAATGCTGGCGATCTCGGATTTGATGTCACTGATCTCGGATTTCATGCCACTAATCTCGGATTTTATGTCACTTAAGTCAGACTGTACACCAGTTATAGCAGTAAGTATTTGTTGAAGTACGGGGTCACTCATCGTCACAGCTCCTCAGCTACTCATAATAAATTATCGATGGATGATGGATGCGGGAGGGGGTTCTTCATCGGTGTAATTTTGATTCATTATAGCATAAATGAGGGTGGACAAGAATTGGAAAAAGCATGAACTCGGATGGATTCCCCGTGAAAAAATGGAAACCTATAATTCTGACTGGTTTTTACACTAATTAATGGGATATTTTCCATTTGAAAAAGGTGCTATATTGATTTGCGTAAGCGGTTTCAAAAAACAATAAGGGAGGAAACAACTTTTTATGGCTAAAAAGAAATCGTTCCTGTCACTTGCGTTTATCGCCGTTTTACTGCTTGCCATGGTTACACCTGCGGTATCCGCTGATTCATCGGAACAGGCACCGCACACCAACGCTGCAGCCGCAAATCTGCAATCTTATGTGGATGCGATGCAGCCAGGCTGGAACCTGGGGAATACGCTGGATGCAACGGGGGCGGATGAGACCTCTTGGGGCAATCCGGCTGTTACTCAGGAACTCATTAAGAAGATTGCTGCCCAAGGGTACAAAAGCATTCGCATTCCAGTAACCTGGGATGTTCATGTTGGAGCCGCTCCGGGATATACGATTGATCCGGCCTATTTGACCCGGGTTCAGCAGGTCGTGGACTGGGCAATTGGCGAAAATCTGTATGTTATGATCAACCTCCATCACGATTCATGGTTGTGGATCAGCAAGATGGAGCAGCAGCATGATCAAGTGTTAGCCCGCTACAACGCTATTTGGACACAAATCGCAAGTAAGTTCAAGAACCACTCCAGTAAACTGATGTTTGAGAGCGTCAATGAGCCGCGCTTCAGCGATGGAGGCACTACCGATGAGAACAAGGCGCTCCAGATGCTGGACGAGCTGAATGTATCTTTCCACAGCATTGTCAGAAACTCCGGTGGAATGAATGCCACCCGTCCGCTTGTGCTCCCTACTTTGGAAACGTCTCCAACCCAGACCCGCATGGATTCGCTGAACAATACAATCACGAAGCTGAACGATTCCAACTTGATCGCGACCGTGCATTATTATGGCTTCTGGCCGTTTAGCGTCAACATTGCGGGATATACCAAATTCGATACGGATACCCAGAATGACATTAATACCACTTTCACGAATGTATATAATACCTTTACTGCTAAAGGAATTCCGGTCATCGTAGGCGAATACGGTCTGCTTGGATTTGACAAGAACACAGGTGTGATTGAACAAGGCGAGAAATTGAAATTTTTTGAATATCTGGCCTACTATCTGAAGTCCAAACAAATTACGCCGATGCTGTGGGATAATGGCCAGCACTTTGGCCGTACCACCTATCAATGGTCTGACCCTCAGCTATACAATATAATGAAAACCAGCTGGAGCAAACGTTCATCTACTGCTGAAAGCGATCTCATCAACTTGAAAAAAGGTGCATCTGCAAAAGACGTGACAGTGAAACTTAACTTGAATGGAAATACGCTGTCCTCCATCTTTTTCGGGAGTCAGCAGCTGGTGCAGGGAACTGATTATACACTTAGCGGCGACCAGCTAACCTTCAAGGCTGCCCGGCTCACCAGTCTTATATCCTCCGGCAAGCTCGGTGTGAATGCAGTATTGACTGCACACTTCAACAAAGGGGCAGACTGGAACTTTAACGTGATTCTATATGACACGCCGGTACTAAGCAATGTTCAAGGGACTACCAGTTCATTTAAGATTCCTGCTGTCTTTAATGGGACTACCCTGGCTACGATGGAAGCTGTGTATTCCACAGGCGGCAATGCGGGTCCACAAAATTGGACGCCGTACAAGGAATTCGCTTATGCATTCACGCCTTCCTACAGCACGAATGAGATCAGCCTGCTGCCGGCCTTCTTTAACGAAGTCAACAATGGTGATATCATTCTGAAGTTCCATTTTTGGAATGGTGAAATGGTAAGCTACAAAATTACGAAGAACGGGACGAGTGTTACCGGAGTAACGATGTAGTTGAATGGAATAAGCAAGAGCCTTCTTTTATCCTTCGGGCTGAAAGAGGGCTTTTTTGTTGCTGCTGAACAGGCGGTGTCGGATAATATCCCTGGGAGTTTTGGAGATACTATCTATATCTTAGGCGAAGGTGTGGTTAACCTTACGGCTTCCAACCCGCATTGCAGCCGAACAATGTGGACAGCGGGGGTGTATATGGCTGTGATTTACCACAAATGCAAAGAACGGGAGTGTGGAGTGTCAGCTTACCTTTGCCTTAAACGGCAAGGGTAAGCTTTTTGCCATGGAGAGTACATAGGTAAACTATTTAAATTTAGAAATATACAAAATAGGGTAATGGGTGTAAAATTGCTTTACTTGAGTTTCCCGGAACACGGACAGCGAATCTATGATCTCGCAAAACGGATTACGTCAGTAAAGGACTGGCAGCCATTTCCACTTGTTACACGTCCTTATGTGAATTAATTCGCATGTGCAGATCGTATATCGCCAGTCCGGCCTGAAGCAGGAAGAGAAGCTCAGAAACCAATCAACAGAGAAGATGGAGGCTACCTAGGAACATGAAGAGAACAAACTGGAAACACCTGATGATGCTGTTAATGCTGGTTGCTGCGTTTAGTATGGTGGCGGCGGGCTGCGGCTCCAATAAGAACAATACAGGCACGGCAGATACAGGAAATGCTGCTGGAGACACAGCGGCTGCAAGTGAGGCACCGGCAGAGGCAGCTGAACTTACCCTGGGACTGTTACCTTCGATTGATGCTATTCCATTCATTTTGGCTCATGAGCAGGGTTTTGACAAAGAGCATAATGTGAATCTCAAAATTCAGACCTTCAAGAGTGCCAAGGATCGGGATGTGGCTTTTCAGGCCGGCAAGGTGGATGGCATCAGTGCCGATCTGGTGGCCATCTCGATTTATAACGAAGCGGGCCTGGATGTGAAGATTACGAGCACTACCACTGGCGAATTCGATCTGCTGACCGGTAATGACGAGATTCAGGATGTGAAGGATTTGAAGGGGAAAACAGTGATTTTATCCAAAAACACCTCAACCCAGTATACGGTGGCTACTATGCTGAAGCAGGCGGGTCTGACGGAAGCTGATATTAAGGTGACTGAAGTGCCGCAAATCCCAACCCGTCTGGAACTGCTGAAGAACCATAAAGCGGATGCTGCTGTATTACCCGAGCCTTATGTTACTATGGGCAAAGCGGCGGGGCTGCGCGTGCTCAGTTCGACCAAGACCGCAGGAGTGAATCCGTTTGTGCTGGCCTTCCCGCAAAGCGCGATTGATGCCAAGGGGCAAGCCATTCAAAATATGTACGCCGCATATGATGAAGCAGTAGCCTACATGAAATCACATGAACAGTCAGAGTATATCGATCTGATTATCAAGGAGGTCGGCTATCCGGATACCTTGAAGGATCAGATTACAGTGCCGGCATACCAGCCGGCGAACCAAGTAGATGTGAAGGAAGTGGAAGCGGCATTCGCCTGGGCACGGGAAAAAGGCCTGCTGACCAAAAATATATCGGCTGAAGAAGTGATCTCCGATGTCCAGTTTAAGAAATAGCGGCCTTCGCATCAGGGGCCTTCAAGTAGAATATTCAAGCGGACAACCGGCGCTCGGACAAGTCAGCTTGACCTTGCCTGAGCATGGGATCTACACGGTTATCGGGCCTTCCGGCAGCGGCAAATCCACGCTGTTGCGCGCGGTAGCGGGATTGCTTCCAAGTTATGAGGGTGAATTGCTGTTCAACGGAAAATCTGTACATGACAAAGAAACACTGATCGGGCTTGTCCCGCAGAACTATGGGCTGCTGCCCTGGAAAACCGTCCGTGATAACATTCGGGTGGCTATGCGGATTACAAGTCCGGACCGGGAGAGCAAGAGAGTCATGGAAGCGGAAATTTCCCACTGGCTGAAGTCGATGGGGATAGCTGAACTCGCCGGACGCTACCCGCCCTCACTCAGCGGAGGTCAGCAGCAGCGGGTAGCCATTGCCAGGGCGTTTGCCATTCGGCCAACGATTTTGTTGCTTGATGAGCCATTCTCCGCACTGGACGCCATTACCCGTGAAGCGCTGCAGCAGATTTTCCTGGACAATTGGCTGGCTCATCCGGCAACCACATTATTTGTTACTCATGATGTGGAGGAAGCGATTTTGCTCGGGCAGAAGGTGATCGTAATGCCATCCGCCAAACAGGATACTCCTGAAATTCTCGACAATACCCCTGTGTTTGCCATGAAGCATGAAGAGAAACGGGACAGCAATGAATTCTTTGAGCAGAGCAAACGGATCAGAAAGGTAATGCTTGCGAAATGGTGAAAAAACGGGGTCTTCCACATTTACTGCGGTTATTATTTGTTTTTTTGTGCATGAACATCATTTGGTACATGGCCTATCTGCTGATGAATCACCCGATTCTCCCCAGCCCCGGAGCTGTCTATGAAGCTATGTTTCACCTGGGAGCCAGGGATGTAGCGCTGAATGTCGGGTACAGTCTGCTGCGCATCTTCGAAGGTGTGCTCCTGGCGCTGATGATCGGCCTGCTGATTGGTCTCTTGATGGGCCGCTCACAGCTGTGGAACCGGCTGCTGGACCCGGTGGTTTACCTGACTTATCCAATTCCCAAAATTGCTCTCCTGCCGGTGGTCATGCTGTTCTTCGGTCTTGGCGAAATCTCCAAGGTGCTGATGATCATGCTGATCCTGCTGTTCCAGGTCATCATCTCCGTGCGTGACGGTGTCAAGGCGATCCCCGAAAGCACTTATGATGTCTTGACCAGCATCGGCGCAAGCACAGGGCAGAAATTCTGGAATGTGACGCTGCCTGGTGCACTGTCGGTCATTCTCAGCACCATCCGGATCTCGCTTGGAACAGCGATTTCCGTCTTGTTTTTTACCGAAATTTACGGGACGGAACACGGCATGGGCTTCTTTATCATGGATGCCTGGCTGCGGCTGGATTATCCGGAGATGTACGCAGGTATTATGCTGTTCAGCCTGGTCGGCTTTGTGCTGTTCATGCTGGTGGATGTTCTGGATTACAAGTTTATGAAATGGCGGCGTTGAAGAAGGCGGCTCAGAGATGAGCCGTTTTTTGCTTGGCACAAATATCGTCCAGTCTATCCCCAAAAGCAAATAAGTTCTTCACAACTTTAGGATATGCTGTATACATAAGAAGGAGGGAAACGAAATGAAAAAAATCTGGTTAGGCATTATCGCATTAGTATTGGTTATGGGAATCGGCACGAGCGTGTATGCGGCAAGCAATGACGATGGACAAAGCTGGTTTGAGAACATGCTGCCATTTGCAAAGCAGATGCATCCTGATCTGACCGACAGTCAGGTTAAAGATATGGTGAACCATTGCCGAAGCGGGCAAGGGACTAACACGAGCGGTATGATGGACCGTACATCCGGACGCGGCGGTATGATGAATTTCTGATGATAAAAAAATGAAGATGGACCTCCGGCCCCGTAAGGGCGGGGTCTGTCTTTTTATATAGAAAGGGACGGTCGTCTATGAATACTTCAACCATTCTGCTTGTGGATGATGAGACGGATATTCTTGAGGTCATTAGGGCCTATCTGGAGAAGAGCAATTATATAGTATACGAAGCCGAGAACGGAACTAGCGCGCTGCAGCTTTTTGAACGTGTGAAGCCTGATCTGGTGGTTCTTGATCTTATGCTGCCGGATATATCCGGTGAAGAGATCTGCCGCATGATCCGCAGCAGCTCAAGCACTCCCATTCTTATGCTTACCGCGAAAAGCAGTGAGGATGATCTGGTGGACGGTCTGCTGAGAGGTGCGGATGACTACATGACCAAGCCCTTCAGTCCGCGTGAACTGCTGGCACGGATAACCAGCCTGCTCAGGAGAGCACATCCCCCACAGAATCAGATGCAAGGCAGTGCCCTGAAATTTGGCGGGGGCGGCCTCTCCATTGATGCTGAACGGCATGAGGTTAAAGTGGACGGTGCGCTTGCCATGTTAACTCCTCTTGAATTCAAGCTGCTGGAGTGTCTGACAAGGAGTCCTAAGCGGGCCTTCAGCCGTTACGAGCTGGTTAATCTGATCCAGGGGGATGATTTCGACGGTTTTGAACGGACTATTGATGTGCATATCAAGAATCTGCGGCAAAAAATCGGCGATGATTCCAGGCGTCCCCGCTATATTGCGACTGTGTTCGGCGTCGGCTATAAATTTTTGGTGAACCGGGATGAATAAAAGCGGATTACGGACCAAACTCCTGCTATCCCATTTAGGTGTGGCCTTATGCTCTTTGCTAATCATTATGTTCCTGGTTAACCTGGTTATGAGCTTCTCCTTCGGAAGGTATGTGGAGGCGCGGCAGCGCGCGGAGGCAGGGTTCCTTCTGGCTGATCTGGAGCAGGCCTATGACTCCTCGAATTCCTGGAGCATGGACACATTGATGTCATTGTCTCATCAGGCCATGCTGCGGGATTATTCTATCCGCCTCTATGATGTGGCCGGGAAACTCATCTGGGATACAGGGAATATGGGGATGTCGGCGGTTGCTTCAGATGACGCTGCCAGCCGTTATTCGGTGATGGGCAACGGAGCGAATGTGGGTACACTCGAAATTCAGGGGAATGGCGGAGCAGAGCAGATGCAGAACCGTGACTTTTTGCAGATGTTCAATCGGCTGTCATGGGGAGCGCTGCTGCTGGTGCTTGGCGGAGCCTATCTGTACAGCAGATACATGGCCAAGGATCTAAGCCGGCCACTCGTGCGCATCAAGGGAATTGCGGTACGGATGAGAGAAGGAGATTTGACGGAAAGGGTTACCCTGCCTGCCAGTAGACAGACGGAAATTGATGAGGTTGGACAGGCACTTAATTATCTCGCGGATACGCTGCAGCAGCAAGAAAAGCTCAGGAAGAATCTCACAGCCGATGTGGCCCATGAGTTGCGTACACCCTTGACCACTGTCCAGAGCTATATTGAGGCTTTTCAGGATGGAGTGTGGGAGGCCACGCCTGAGAGGCTCCAGATCTGTCATGGACAAATCCTGCGGCTGGTGCAGCTTATTGATGATTTGGAAAAGCTGAATGCTGCCGAGAACCCGATGCTTCAGCTGCGGTATGAGCGCCTGTGCCTGAATGACGTGCTCCGGGATTCAGTTCATTCCGTTGCGGGCAGACCGGAGCTGGACCAGGTAGTCTTGACGCTGAAGGAGGAGACGGAGCACTGGGTCAGTGGTGACTATGAACGGCTGGTGCAGGTATTCGTCAACTTGTTGAATAACGCGCTGAAATTTACCAAAGAAGGTCAAGTGGAAATCACCTTTTTGGAGAACCCCTCTGAGGTCATAGTAAGTATTGCCGATACGGGGGCAGGAATCGCTGAGGATGAGCTGCCTTACATTTTTGAACGATTTTACCGGGGAGAGAAATCACGCAGCCGTAAAACCGGGGGAGCAGGGATTGGACTTGCCATTGTAAAAGCAATTGTCGAAGCTCATGGAGGACAAATAACCGTATCCAGCACTTTGGGTTCAGGCACGGAATTCAATGTTCATCTGCCTAGATAAATATCCTTTGACGATGCTTCATCTGTTGTGCCGCAACGCAGGCCTCACTGTCGATAAGACAGATGGGGTCTTTTTTTTGCATAAGGCTGTAATTTCCTGTCGTAAATAAAATATGGAAAAAATATGCACATATCCTTATACTTAGATAGAATAATGGAAGCATATTGAGGAGGATGAATTTTTTGGATAGACATGCAAGTAAACCGTACAGTACACCCTTCATTCATCAAACAGTCAAAACCGCACTGATTACTACAGTAGCCCTCGCTCTGTTGTTGCCCGGGGGACTTGCCGCAGCGGATTCAAGCCATACTACCGTTTCAGTGCCAATGGTTACGGAAGCTCAAGGACAAGCCGCAGTAGCCCCGGATCCTTCCAAAGCCAAGATTACGGAGGATCAGGCTGTTGCCAAACTGAGAGAGCTGTTTCCGGTGCTGAAGGATGCAACCGTATCCAATGTCCGTTTCGGGGGCGACGGGTCCCTGCCAGCCAGCGGCAATCAAATGATGTGGAATATTTCGTGGAGTTATGAGATCGGCAACTCGGGATATGGTTTTTCAAGTCAAGTGGATGCGATCACAGGTGACTTGATTAACACGTACCTGCCGTTTCCTTTTTTGAAAGAAGATGCTTATTACCCGCCTAAACTAACGCGTGATGAGGCATTGGGGCAAGCGCAGAAGTTTATTGCCAAAGCGGCGCCTTCCTTGGGTACAGGTGACATTCAGCTACAGGATAATGAGTCTATGAATGGGGCGGGGAGCAGCCTGTTCGGAGCCGTTCAATATAATTTCTCCTTCAAGCTTCTCAAAAACGGCTTGCCTACAGCTTCGGATCGGCTCTGGGTCACGGTCGACGGCAATGGCAATGTCACTCAGTTTAACAAGCCATCCCCCGGACTGACGTACCCATCGGCCAAACCTGCCGTTTCTATGGAATCGGCGCAGAAGAAGTATACGGACAGCTTTGCCTTGGGGCTCTATTATATTCCGGTTTACAAGGATGGTATTGTGGAGCGATGGGTATTGGGCTGGCGTCCGCAGGAACAGTCGCTGTATTCAATAGATGCCCAGACCGGTAAGAGAACAGACAACGAAGGCACAGAAGTCTCCTCTTTGCCGGTAACCTATGAGGCTGTGCCTCAGACTAAGGATCGATTCCAGGCGATCAGTACCGGTAAGGGGCTTACTGCCGCTGAAGCTGCTAAGCTTGTACAGCAGGTTATGTCAATTCCGGCAGGGCGCAAGCTTAACGACCAAATGCAGGGTAATGTCTACCCGAATACGAAGCAAAAGGTCTGGAGGCTGTCCTGGCGTGAGAACAGCAGCGCACTCATGGCTGGATTTACACCTACCTCTTACGCTGAGGTGGATGCAGTAACCGGCCAAATCTACCAATTCCAGCTGGAGCAATTTACCGGCAACACAAATGTGAAGCCGCAGCCTGCGCCTGCCGGAGGAAAGAAGCTGTCTCAGGCTGAAGCCAAGCAGCAAGCCATAACACTTGTCAATCGTTTGTACGATCAGGCCAGCAGCGTTCTCAAGCTGGAAGAGCATGGCGGGACGTGGGGTGTGCTTCCGGATGGCAAAGGCTTCCGTTTTCAATTTGTCCGTTATTACAAGAACACCCCTTTAAGCGACTCAGGTATTACGCTGGTCATGGATATGTACGGCAGACTCGAAAGCTATTCCGCAATGAGCCGCAATGATCTCGCAACGATAAAGGAGCAGCCCGCCCCGGCTATATCCCAAAACGAGGCGCTGAAAAGCTATAAGGACCGGTATGTCCTGAAGCTTCAATATAGCCGCATAGGCGGAATGTACACCAACAATGTCTATGTAGAACCGCAGGTTAAGCTCGTCTACAGTCCACTGCCGGTCAATGAACAAGATCAGTACTCCGTCCTGGATGCCTCCACGGGTAAATGGGTGCAGGTTAACACCTATTATGGCCAGAATATAGCGGCGTCTGCGGCAGTTGACCTCAAGGGCCATCCAGCGGAAAAAGCATTAACCGAATTGGTGAAGTATGGTGTACTTATCCCGGATGCAGACGGTAAAATAAATCCGGATCAGGAAATCACCGTAGGAGATTGGTTTAACTTCATCGCCAAAGCTTCAAATCCAAACTATTCAGGATATTCGAATGCAACAGAGCCCAAGGCCGTTGCCGGTGTAAGCCCGGACAATGAGTATTATTCGGCTGTAAGCTTTGCTGTGAACTACGGCTGGATCAGCAAGGAAGCTGTACTGCAGCCTGGTAATAAGCTGAGCCGCGAACAGCTCGCCGTGCTGCTGGCCTCCTTTTTGAGATACAATAAAATCTCTTCGTTCCTGGTAAATGATACCGCTGTGACCAGCCTTAGTGACAATGCTGCTATTAAGGAAAAAGGTGCTGTGGCGCTCGTTGTGAAGCTGGGGTTATTACAAGGAGACAACGGAAAATTCAATCCGCAAAAAAACGTAACCAAAGCCGACATCGCCACCGTGTTGATGAAGCTTGTAGAACTGCAGGGCAGAGTAGACATGGGTATCGGCCAGAATATTCGCCAGAACTAGCTTTATCTGCAGGCATAGCCAGGATGGATATAGCTTATTTAATGGTCCATGAAGTGCTGAATCTGCAAATGGAAACACAACAAAGCCTGCTCCCCGCCTGATGGCGGGTTGCAGGCTTTTGTGTGTTTGGCTATACATCCGATGTTCTTATTTACCAAGCTGTTTATCCACTTCACGAACCGGGTTTTCGCCTACGTTCTCTTCAATTTTGTGACTGCTCATGAACCAGCCAGTGGCTGCAATAATTACGAGCACTACATAGAAGGTTGCCTTCCACCAGGTGCTGTGGGCGAAATCTTCGGACAGCACACCTAGCGAAGGATGGGCCAGAGTGATGACGGCCAGCTTGACGCCGACCCAGCCGACAATAAAGAATGCGGCAACTTCGAGACCCGGACGGGAGTGGAGCAGCTTGACGAAGAAGGAGGCTGCAAACCGCATAATGACCAATCCGATGAATCCACCTGCGAAGATGACAAGGAACTGTCCACCGTCAAGACCCCCGATATTGCTGAGTCCGCTTGGCGGAAGCGCAACGGCAAGCGCAACAGCCGCCAGGATAGAGTCGACGGCAAAGGCAATATCTGCCACTTCGACCTTTAGTACAGTAAACCAGAAGCTGGACTTCTTCTTTTCAACGGCTTTCTCACTGCCGCTTTCGGCAGCCTCATCGGTAACGGGCTTCTTGAACAGCACTTTTCGGAAGATGTGGTTACCGGCAATGAACAGCAGATAGATCGCGCCAATGGCTTGTACCTGCCAGATGTCCACCAGATAAGAGATAACAAAAAGCGAACCAAATCGGAACACAAACGCCCCGGCCAACCCGTAGAACAATGCTTTTTTACGTTCCTCATCAGGAAGATGTTTAACCATGATTGCCAGTACCAGTGCGTTATCTGCGGCGAGCAACCCTTCCAGTGCTACGAGAACGAGCAATACCCATCCGTATTCTAATAATAATCCCCAATCCATTGCTGCTTCCTCCTCATTTGGATGTAAGTACCACCATTAAATCCCTGGGATACCATTATTTTTGCCAAAACTATATAAAAAAGACCTTTACCAAGCAGATCAGCCTTTGGAATAAAGGACTAACCTGATTGGTAAAGGTCTCGCTAACAATAGTACATTGCCGATAAAACCGGAGAACATCCTCACGTTCTCGTATTGACGATTTTATCTAACAGCTACTCCCCTTTACGGGATATATTAAATTTTATTGGTTACGTGTGTGACTTAAAAGTATCATATATGACTTGAGAGCCATTGTCAATGCCTGTGAGAATAAATATCAATAGATAACGACTAGAATGGAAACGGAAACATGATATATGTAGGTTAGATAAACTAACATATGGTATGGCGAAACTGCAAACAAAAGGAAAATGAGGGCTTTTTAAGCCTAAACCTGATTGACGATGTGTAGGAATGAAAATATGATGAGACTAATTAAAGCGGTCAGGCGAGTTGTTGTTAGGTAATGTAACATAAACTCATTTGGCTCTGCCAGATAAACTCTATTAGAAATTAAGCAAATGCTTACGAAGCGAGTTTTACTCGATGACACATCAGGGAAGTCAATGCTCGTAAAACTTTTAGGAGGTGGGAAATGATGCAGCCATCGTCGTGTATATCAAGTGCAGCAGAGGAGGAGCTCAGCCGCCACCCTTGCTACAGCGAGGAAGCCCATCGGTTTTATGCCAGGATGCACATCCCGGTAGCTCCCGCCTGTAACATCCAGTGCCATTACTGCAACCGCAAGTTTGACTGCGTGAATGAGAGCAGGCCTGGAGTGGTCAGTGAGGTGCTTACCCCGGAGCAGGCAGAACGTAAAGTGAGAGGGGTGGCTGCTCAGCTCATGCAGCTTTCGGTAGTCGGCATTGCCGGTCCCGGCGATCCGCTGGCGAATCCTGAGCAGACGTTCGATACGTTCGCCCGGGTTAAGGAATACGTGCCGGATGTATCTCTGTGCCTCAGCACCAACGGATTGACGCTTTACCGGCATATCGATGAGATTATGGAGCTTGGTATCCGCCATGTCACCATCACCATCAATGCCATTGATCCTGAGGTCGCTGAAGAGATTTACCCTTGGGTGTTCGACGAAGGTGTGCGCTACGAAGGAAGAGCGGCAGCGGAGCTGCTGATCAGCCGCCAGCTGCTCGGTCTTGAAATGCTGGCAAAGCTGGGGATTCTCGTCAAGGTCAATTCCATTATGATTCCAGGGGTCAACGACCATCATTTACCCGCAGTGTCCAAAAGAGTAAAAGAGCTCGGGGCTACACTACACAACGTCACACCGCTTATTATCGCACCGGGCAGCCAGTACGAGCTGGACGGCCGCAAAGCGCCCCGTCCGAAGGAACTGCACAATCTGCAGGAACTCCTTGGCCGCGACGGCATGAAAGTGATGCGCCACTGCCGGCAATGCCGGGCTGACGCTATCGGGCTGCTGGGCCAGGACCGGAATCAGGATTTCCCTCTTGAAGGGATGGAGGCTGACCCGGTGATCAACCAGGAGGCCAGAGCGTTATTCCAAGGTGAGCTTGATGCGAAGATCCGCGAGCGGGTCCAGGCCAAACAGGCCAGACGGCTGCAGGAGAATGCCCCAAAAGTAAGGGTCGCGGTAGCTACCCGGGGCGGCGATAAGGTCAATCAGCATTTCGGGCATGCGACAGAATTCCTGGTATACGATACCGACGGAGCGGATGTACAGCTGCTCGGTGTCCGCAAGATACAGGCTTATTGCCAAGGCAAAGCAGACTGCAACGGTGATAAAGCCGCCACGCTGCAAGAAATCATATCCATTCTAAGTGATTGCCGCATTCTTCTCTGCTCCGGCATCGGGGATGGCCCGCGTGCCAGCCTGAACAAAACCGGAGTCTTGCCTCTCGTCCGTAAAGGTGGAATACAGGAAGCGATTCTCGAAAGTGTGAAGTACAGCTCTTATTTTGAAAAACTAAACATTTCGAAGGGATGATGAATCATGAGACAAATAGCTTTCTACGGTAAAGGCGGTATCGGTAAATCCACAACTTCCCAAAACACTTTGGCCCAATTGGCCACCAAATTCAAACAAAGAATTATGATCGTTGGCTGTGACCCTAAGGCAGACTCCACCCGCCTGATTCTGAATACCAAAGCGCAGAACTCCGTATTGGAACTGGCGGCTGAACTGGGTTCGGTAGAGGATCTGGAGCTTGAAGATGTGCTGCAGACTGGCTTTGGCGACATCATCAATGTAGAATGCGGCGGACCTGAACCGGGCGTAGGCTGCGCAGGACGCGGGATCATTACTGCCATCAACTTTCTGGAGCAGGAAGGCGCGTATCAGGATCTGGACTTCGTATCCTATGACGTACTGGGCGACGTGGTATGCGGCGGTTTCGCAATGCCAATCCGCGAAGGCAAGGCACAAGAGATCTACATCGTGTGTTCCGGTGAAATGATGGCCATGTACGCAGCCAACAACATTGCACGCGGTATCCTGAAATATGCTACCAGCGGCGGCGTGAGACTGGGCGGGCTGATCTGCAACAGCCGTAACACTGACCGTGAAGATGAACTGATCATGGAGCTTGCCCGTCGCCTGAACACTCAAATGATTCATTTTGTTCCCCGCGATAACATTGTTCAACATGCCGAACTGCGCAGAATGACAGTAGCCCAATATAACCCTGCCCATCAACAAGCTAAGGAATACGAAATCCTGGCTGAAAAAATCCTCAACAACAAAATGCTGACCATCCCTACTCCGATTTCCATGGAAGAGCTGGAGGAGCTGCTGATGGAATTCGGTATCATCGAAGATGAAGAAGCAGCGATCAAGAAGCTGCAAGCTTCCGGTCAATAAGACTGCCCAAGCCGTGATTACCCAGTCATCCGGTGAACGGAGTGGAGAGACGTCTTCACCGGATGAACTTTCAGTGGCTAATGGCCACGCAGGCGGCTTAAGCGTCCTGCACCACGATAAGGAGGGTCAATAAATGGGACTGAATATCGAAGAGAATAAGAAATTAGTAGAAGAGGTTCTGGAAGCCTATCCCAAAAAAGCAAAGAAAGACCGTGAAAAGCATTTCCAGATCAATACCGAAGAAGCTCAATCCTGCGGCACCTGTGCCCTGAAATCTAATATTAAATCCCGTCCGGGCGTAATGACCCCCCGCGGATGCTCTTATGCAGGCTCCAAAGGTGTGGTATGGGGGCCCATCAAGGATATGGTTCATATCAGCCACGGTCCCATCGGCTGCGGACAGTACAGCTGGGGTACACGCCGCAACTATGCCAACGGGACGCTGGGAATCGATAATTTTACGGCTATGCAGATCACCAGTGATTTTCAGGAAACGGACATCGTATTCGGCGGTGATAAGAAGCTGGAAGTGATTATGCGTGAGATCACAGAAATGTTCCCCCTTGCCAAAGGGATTTCAGTACAATCCGAATGTCCGGTCGGTCTGATCGGCGATGATATTGAAGCGGTATCCAAAAAAATGTCCAAAGAACTGGAAATGCCGATTGTTCCGGTACGCTGTGAAGGATTCCGCGGTGTCAGCCAATCGCTGGGTCACCATATTGCCAATGATGCTATTCGTGATTTCGTACTTGGCAAAGCTGAGCTGGCTGAAACCGGCCCATACGATGTCAATATCATCGGCGATTATAATATCGGCGGCGATGCATGGGCTTCGCGGATTCTGCTGGAAGAAATGGGCCTTCGCGTCATTGCCCAGTGGTCTGGGGACGGTACTCTGAACGAACTGGAAATTGCCCATAAGGCTAAGCTGAACCTGATCCACTGCCACCGCTCGATGAACTATATGGTGGAGCATATGGAGAAGGCCTACGATATTCCATGGATGGAATACAATTTCTTTGGTCCAACTAAGACCTATGAGAGCCTCCGTGCGATCGCAGCCCGGTTCGATGAAACGATTCAGGAGAACTGTGAGAAAATGATTGCCAGACACCAACCGGAAATGGATAAAATCATCCATAAATTCAAACCGCGTCTGGAAAACAAAAAGGTTCTGCTGATGATCGGAGGACTGCGTTCCCGCCATACGATCGGCGCTTATGAAGATCTGGGCATGGATATCGTAGCTTCCGGTTATGAATTTGCCCATAAGGATGACTATGAAAAGACCTTCCCGATGATGAAGGAAGGAACCATCATTATGGATGACCCGACTGCGTATGAGCTGGAAGAGCTCGCTCAGAAATTGAATGTCGATCTGGTAGGCTCAGGCGTCAAAGAAAAGTATGTGTACCACAAGATGGGCGTTCCGTTCCGCCAAATGCATTCCTGGGATTACAGCGGTCCGTATCACGGGTTTGACGGCTTTAAGATTTTTGCCAAGGATATGGATATGACCGTGAACAGTCCGGTATGGAATCTGATCAGCAAGAAGGAAAAAGCGCAGAAGGAGGGGGCGGGCGTATGAGTAAGGAAAAACTGGATATTCCAGACTACAACTCGCTATTTGCAGAGGAACGCTACGTTCAGCAGCGGGCAAATAAAAAGCAATTTGAGGCACCCTGCAGCGAGCAGGATACAGCGGAAGCACTGGCCTACTCCAAATCTGCAGAATATATGGAAAAGAACTTTGACCGTAAAGCGGTTGTGATCAATCCGCATAAAGCCTGCCAGCCGCTCGGCTCGGTGATGGCTGCCCTCGGATTCGAGAAAACACTGCCATTCGTTCATGGATCGCAGGGCTGCAACTCGTATTTCCGCAGTCACCTCAGCCGCCACTTTAAAGAGCCTACGCCTGCGGTTTCCTCATCCATGACCGAAGATGCAGCAGTATTCGGCGGCATGAACAATCTGATCGACGGATTGGAGAACAGTATTGCCCTTTACAAACCGGAGATGGTAGCCCTCTGTACAACTTGTATGGCTGAAGTTATCGGTGACGACCTTTCGTCTTTTATTGGCAATGCCCGCATTAAAGGCGTGATCACGGAAGAGTTTCCGGTAGCCTTTTGTAATACACCGAGCTTTGTCGGCTCGCATATCACCGGCTATGATTCCATGCTGAAAGGCATATTGAGCTACCTGTATGAACGCTCTGGAATTAAGGCTAGCCCTGGAAGCGGTACGGAATCCGGTGAGAAGCTGAATGTAATGCTTGGTTTTGAGCCTTACACCGGCAACTTTGCGGAAATCCGCAAAATTCTTGAAGCCTTTGATACCCAATATACGATCCTTGGTGACCACAGCGGCAACTATGACTCTCCGGCAACAGGCGAGTATGAATATTATTACGGCGGTACGAAGCTTGCTGATGTGCCCTTGGCGGCCAATGCGCTAGGCTCGCTGTCTCTTCAAAAATACACCCTGAAAAAGACACAGGACTTTATCAGCGGAACCTGGAACCAGCCGATCACTGCAATGTCTACACCACTGGGGATCACCGGTACGGATAAGCTGCTGGAAGCGGTCAGCGAGCTGACGGGTCTTCCGGTTCCAGCTTCACTTACCGAAGAACGGGGCCGAGTCGTGGATGCCCTGACGGACAGCCACCCTTATCTGCACGGCAAAAGGGTGGCGCTCGTAGGCGATCCTGACCTGTTGATCGGACTCATTGGATTCTGCCTCGAAGTGGGGATGGAACCCGTGCATATCGTCTGCTCAAACGGTGATGTGGATTTTAATGATGTGAAATTTAAAGATGAAGCTCAGGCTCTTCTGGATTCAAGCCCTTATGGCTCGGAGGCTACCCTGTACATCGGCAATGATCTCTGGCATATGCGTTCGCTGCTCTTGAATGATCCGGTTGATCTGGCTATCGGCAGCTCGCATCTGAAATTCGCCGCCAAGGACGCGGGTGTACCGCTGATCCGGGTAGGATTCCCGATTCTCGACCGTCATCACATGCACCGTTATCCCATTATCGGTTACCAGGGTACTCTGAACCTGCTGAGCCTGATCGTGAATACCGTGCTGGATGAGCTTGACCGTAACCACTCCGGCTTTAACTATGATTTGGTTAGGTGAGAAATTCTTACTTGAAGCAGAATAAATGTAAAATGATTTCACCCGGCGTTCTCTGGTCCCTACATCTCGGCGAAGGATTCTTTCAGCCGAATTTCTGGGACGGGGCAGGCCGGGAATTTGGCAATCATGTAGAATGGCCGTCTTAGCAGCGCAAGGTTTGCGTGAAGCAAGCAACTTTTTGCGAAGGAGATGAAGAGCCGATGGAACCTGTTCGAAAAGACGAATTTGACTCCGGGGCTTGCGGGAGCCTGGCTCCAAAAGTAAAGCCCTGTCCACGGCCCAAACCGGGTGAAGCGGCTGGAGGCTGCTCCTTCGACGGAGCCCAAATTACACTGCTGCCGATTATGGATGCTGCACATCTTGTCCATGGTCCGATTGCTTGTGCCGGGAACAGCTGGGAGAGCAGGGGAACCCTGTCCAGCGGCCCGTCCCTGTCTCAATATGGTTTTGCTACGGATCTTACGGATTCCGATATTATTTTTGGCGGAGAAAAGAAACTGAAGGATAGTATTGACTATATTGCCGAGCGCTTTGCGCCTCCGGCAATATTTGTATATTCAACGTGTGTGACTGCTCTGATTGGTGAAGACATGGATGCTGTCTGTAAGACTGCAGCCGAGCGGCTCGGCATCCCGGTCATCCCTGTGAACAGTCCCGGATTTGTCGGCAGCAAGAATCTCGGCAACCGGCTGGCCGGAGATGCGCTGCTGCAATATGTTATCGGCACCGGAGAACCGGCTCCCGAGATGTCCATGGGTATCAACCTAATAGGTGAATACAATATTGCCGGTGAGATGTGGGATATCGAGAAGCTGATGAACAACGCAGGTATTTCGGTAACCTCACGTATTACTGGAGATGCCCGCTATAAGGAGCTTACTTGGGCGCACCGTGCGAAGGTGAACATGGTTGTCTGCAGCCGGGCTTTGCTGGGACTCGCCAGGGAAATGGAGTCCAGATACGGAATTCCATACTTTGAGGGCTCATTCTATGGCGCCAAGGAAACGACCTATTCGCTAAGACAAATGGCTTATTTGATGAATGACCGCGAAATGGAGCGCCGGGTAGACCGCCTGACCGAACGTGAAGAGGCCCGTCTTACCCAGGATCTTCGTCCATACCGCAAGATCCTGAAAGGTAAGAAGGCGGTGCTCTATACCGGCGGTGTCAAAAGCTGGTCCGTTATTTCTGCACTTAAGGAGCTTGGTGTTCAGGTGGTGGGCGTTGGCACGAACAAAAGCACGGAAGATGACGTTCGGCGGATTGCCGACCGTGTGGGGGATGACACCGAATATATTCCCGAAGGCGGAGCCAGCCGCATCCTCAAAACGGTGCGGGAACGCAAAGCGGACATTATGATCGCAGGCGGCCGTAATATGTACGTGGCCATGAAGGAACAGATTCCGTTCATTGATATCAACCAGGAGAGACACAAGGCTTACGCTGGTTACGAAGGGCTCTTGCGGCTCGCCAAGGAGCTGACCTATTCCCTGGCCAATCCGATCTGGAAGCTGACTGCCACTCCGGCCCCATGGGATAAGGAGGCGCCTCCCTATGACCGTTAACAGAAGGAAGAAGCCGGCTTCGGTCAATCCGATCAAAATCGGCCAGTCGCTCGGCGCCGTGCTGGCACTGCAGGGCTGTTACCGTGCCATGCCGCTGATGCACGGTTCGCAGGGCTGCTCTGCTTTTCCCAAGGCGCTGCTGACCCGTCACTTTCGTGAGCCGATCGCCGTTCAGACCTCCGCGCTGCAGGAGATGGATGTGATCTTTGACGCGAACCGCAATCTGGAAGAGGCCCTGAATGTGGTGTTAAGCAAGCACCGGCCTGATATTATCGGGATCATCGGGACGGAATTGACCGATGTGGCCGGGGTGGATTATCAGAGCATGCTCAAGTCCTACAAGCGGGAACGGAATATGCGCGGGGGGCTTGCTTTTTCCGTGGTATTGCCGGATTTCCGCGGGTCACTTGAATCCGGCTTCAGCGCTACCGTGGAGTCCATGATCGATGAGATGATCCAGCAAGTAGGGCATAAGGGCTCACGAAGCGTAAATACCCGGCAGATTACACTGCTGCCCGGATCATTTCTGACACCTGCGGATGTGATGGAGTTGAAGGAGATGATATCTTCCTTCGGATTCGAGGTTATTGCGCTGCCGGACATTTCAACTTCCTTGTCAGGGCATTTGCTGACCGGCTTCTCCCCGCTGACCCGTGGCGGTGTGCCGCTGGATTCCATGCTGCAGAGCCTGCAGTCCGGACTGACGATCGCGATCGGCGGCAGTATGGAGCGCCCGGCAAGGAGACTTCATAATGCGCTCGGTACGCCGTACAAGGTATTCGAGAGTGCGATGGGGCTTAAGGCTTCGGATGAACTGCTGCATTTTTTGCACCAGATCAGCGGAGAGCCGGTGCCGCTGCGGTATTGCTGGCAGCGGGAAAATCTGCTCGATAGCATGCTTGACGCGCATTTCCAGTTCGCCGGAATGTCCGTTGTGGCTGCGCTGGAGCCAGACCACCTGTACTCGGTCTCCGGGTGGCTTGAGGAGCTGGGTGTGGAGCAGAAAGCGCTGATCGCCTCCTATGAAACACCGCTGATTGCAGGGATGGAGCGCGAGGTATGGGTAGGGGACCTGGACGATGCCGAAGTGCTGGGCACAGGCGCTGATCTATGGATCAGCAATTCGCATGGTATTGCCGGAGCGCAGCGGATGGAAGCGGCATTTATGCCGGCAGGGTTTCCGGTATGGAATGAGCTGGGGGCATATATGTCAGTCTCTGTTGGATATAGAGGGGCTATGGAATGGAGTAATAAAGCAGGGAATTTGTTAATGCAGAGGGAGGTGGGCCGCCGTGAAAGTAGCATTCGCCACAGATGATGGAAACCGGGTGAATGCCCATTTCGGGCAAAGTCCTATGTTCGCCGTATATAATGTGACCAAAAATGGCGGTGAACTTCTTGAGCTACGCAAGCTGCCGGTCGTTCTGAATCAGGATGAAGCCGGGAAAATTGACAGCCGCCTGGCGGCGGTAGAGGATTGTACGCTGATCTTCATCATGCAGATCGGCGCTTCAGCCGCGGCGCGGGTGACACGCCGCAAGATAATGCCGGTCAAGGTTCCCTTCGGCAGCCCGATTGATGAGCAGGTGAAACGTCTGGTTGAGATGCTTCAGGGCAAGCCGCCGATGTGGCTGGCCAAAGTCCTGCGTGCAGAAGAAGAAGAAGGCACAGGTGAAGGGGAGGAAGCGAATGGAACCGTTGGCTAATGACAGGTTGGCATTTCAGGCGGAAACTTTCCAAGAGGAGGCGTCGGTACAACCCCGCCGCCGCAAGGCGGTAAAAGAACTGGATCAGGATACGGCGGATGCTTTTGTCCGCCGTTTGTGCAATCTTTTGGATACAGCCGACTTCTTCGGACGTCATGCTTCGCTATCCCCGCAAGAGAAGATAACCAAGCTGTTTCTGGCTTCGGCCGAGGACAAGGATAAATCCGAATTCAACTGTGCCGTATCACCGAAGGTTCGCCAGCAGGTTCCGGTTCTGTTCCAGGCGATCGCCGGGGTCATGGAAGAGAAGAGCGGAACCATGGTGCAAAGTACTGCCGAGATTAATGTAGAGGGCTTTGGGCGGGGGCTGCTGTACACCGGGCGTGTGATTCTGGTGCTCAAAAGTCTGCGGGCCGGTGCTCCTTTCCCGTTCACCTCCGAGGAGAAGACTATTCGTTATGGAGTGGAATGTATCGAGGAAGGCCTTGCGTTTCTGGAGAAATATAATGAAATGTCTGCCTTCCACGGTTTGCTGAGTCTGGAAGGCTAGGGACCAGAAATCTAATGTTCAGTCACAGGGGGAATCGGGGATGAAGCAGCTTGCCGGAGGTTTGGAGCTGGAACGGTATGCCCGGCAGTTGAAGCTGCTGGGTGAAGACGGGCAGAAGGCGCTCAAGGAAGCGACGGTCATGGTAGCCGGAATTGGCGGACTTGGAGGAACGGCAGCGATGTATCTGGCCGCGGCGGGCGTTGGCAAGCTTATTTTGGCCCATGAAGGAATAATTGTCCCGCCTGATCTCAACCGGCAGATTCTAATGGACACAGATCATCTGGGGATGGAACGGATCAGTACAGCTATAACCCATTTGAAGCGCCTGAACCCGCATGTCGAGATCGAGGGATATAATGCAAGAATTGAATATGACCTTGCCAAACCCTGGGTACAGGACGCAGATATTGTAATCGACGCCCGTTATGATTTTCCGGAGAGGTATGCTCTGAACCGCCTGTGTGTAGATACCGGCACACCTATGGTGGAAGCTGCAATGTACGGATTTGAAATTTCGCTTACCACCGTTATTCCTGGTGTTACACCCTGCCTCGAGTGCTTATACCCGGATGTGCAGCCTCAGTGGGAGCCGCTTGGATTTCCAGTTTTGGGAGCGACATCCGGAATTGCAGGTTGTATGGCTGCGCTGGAAGCCGTAAAATGGATTACAGGGGTAGGGACAACTTATGCGGGCGTGATGCATCGCTTCAGCTCACTCGACTTCGCCTGTTACAGCGTCCATATTTCCCGTAATCCGAATTGCGCTTGCTGCGGAGAAGGAGGTACACCGTGAAAAGTCTCAAGCTATGTGACACGACACTGCGGGATGGCGAACAGGCGGCTGGAGTTTCATTCACGAGGGCGGAAAAGCTGGAAATCGCAAAGTTGCTGTCGGAGAGCGGAGTTGAACAGGCAGAGGTGGGAATTCCTGCCATGGGTAAACGGGAGCAGGAGGATATTGCGGCAATTGCCGAATTGAATCTCCCCATGAAGCTAATGACCTGGAATCGCTCGGTACCGGGGGATATCGACAAGGCACGGGCTACCGGAGTGAACTGGAGCCATGTGTCTATTCCGGTATCGGAGATTCAGCTGCATGGCAAGCTGGGGCTAACGCCAGCGGAGGGACTGAACAAGCTGCTGGGTGCAGCGGAATACGCCCGGTCGCTCGGGATGACGGTGTCGGTGGGAATGGAGGATTCGTCCAGGGCCAACATGGGTTTTCTGGTTGAGCTGGTGAATTCTCTATATAAGGAGGGCATTCGCAGGTTCCGTTATGCGGATACCGTCTCAGCGCATCATCCGGGACAGATCGCCGAGCGGGTAAGCACGCTGCTTGGTGAGGTTCCTGCAGATGTCGAGCTGGAGGTGCACTGCCATAACGATTTCGGCCTGGCCTGCGCGAATACGCTCAGCGGCGTAGCCGCAGGGGCAGTCTGGGCCAGCACCACAGTGGCCGGAATCGGAGAACGGACCGGCAACGCAGCCATGGAGGAAGTCGCTATGGCCTGGCACCATCTGTATGGCGGAGAGAGTAACGTCCGATTTGATCTGCTGAAAGGCTTGGCCGACAAGGTGATTGCTGCTTCCGGACGAAGTGTTGGCGATGCCAAACCGATTGTCGGGCAGCTGGCTTTTACCCATGAGTCGGGAATTCATGTGGACGGGCTGATGAAGGAGAGAGCTACTTACCAGACCTTTGATCCCGCGGAAGTGGGCCGGAGCCATCAATTTGTACTCGGCAAGCATTCCGGCACCGGCGGCGTATCCCATGTGCTGGACCAGTGGGGCCTCCAGATTACCCCGGATACCGCAGGGCATTTGCTGGAGCGTGTCCGAGAATACGCGGAGTCCCATAAAGGCACGGTCCCGGAATATATGCTGGTGCAGTGGCTGATGGAGGAGCAGCAGCGGGCTCAGAATGCTGTATAAGCATAAGGAGTATTGCCGGTTACGGTGAAAATGAGGTTGTCTTATCTACCGGCAAGATTCCGGCAATGGGCTGAGCCCAACGTTAGGAATTCTCGCAGTCGGGAGTATGGGCAGTGCAGGCAGTGGTGTCTTCCTTGGGGGAGGCGGACACTGCTTGTTTTTTATACTCTCAGGCGCTTGAATATGACCGCACCCAAAAAGCATTTGAAAAATCAATGGAACGATTGCAGCTGGATTATTTGGATTTGTATTTAATTCATCAGCCTTACGGAGATATATTCGGCTCTTGGCGCGCAATGGAAGAACTGTACCATGAAGGTAAGGTGCGGGCTATTGGGGTCAGCAACTTTCATGAGGATCGTCTGATCGATTTGATTATTCATAATGAAGTGACTCCTGCCGTAAACCAGGTTGAGACGCATCCTTTTAATCAACAAACTAAAAATGCAAACTTTATGAAAGAGCATCATGTTCAGATCGAATCCTGGGCGCCTTTTGCTGAAGGGAAAAACAACCTGTTCCAGAATGAGGTACTGGTATCCATCGCTGCAAAGTATAATAAATCCGTTGCTCAGGTGGTTTTACGCTGGATGACACAAAGAGAAGTCGTTGTGATTCCAAAGTCTGTTCGTAAAGAAAGAATAATTGAAAACTTCGATATCTTTGATTTTGCATTAGATCCAGAGGATATGGCGTCGATTGCTGCGCTGGATACGAAACAGTCCCTGTTCTTCTCTCATCGTGATCCTGAAATGGTGAAATGGATTAGCAACCGTAAGCTTGATATCTAAATGTTGGGGAGGGTTATATATTCCTCATTAGTATCGGATTTCAGTAAAGCTATTTTAAAGTTTGCCTAGGAGAAACGGCTGCCATCCTGCAGGAGAGGAGGAGGCCGTTTTTTTCTTTTTACACTCCGGTTGCGCTCTGGAATTTACGGTTTTTGAGCAAAGACAGCTTGCATCGCATACTACAAGCCTCTACAATCTTGAACAGGAAGGCTAAGCAGAGAGAGCAAGGATAAGGAGAATGGAGAAGCTATGACGAAGAAAACAATCTTTTTCGATATTGACGGTACGATCTATGATGAGGAGAAGAACATACCCGCGTCAACGAAGGAAGCCATTGCTGAACTGAAAAGACAAGGACACCACGTAGCGATTGCCACAGGCAGAGCCGCATACATGTTCGAGGATTTGCGCGAAGAGTTGGACATTCATTCTTATGTGTCGCTCAACGGGCAGTATGTTGTTTTTGAAGGAGAAGTGATTTACCGCAACCCGCTGGATACCTCTTCCCTGCAGGATCTTACCCTGTTTGCCGAAAAAAATGATCATCCGGTGGCTTATATTGATGCCGTAGGCATGAAGGTGAATGTTGCGGAGCATGAGTATATCAGAACCAGTATCGGGTCGCTGAAGCTGGCGTTTCCGACACATGATGCGGAGTATTTTCTGCAGCACGAAATCTATCAGGCGCTGATTTTTTGCCCCGAGGAAAATCAGGTGTTATACGAAGAGACTTACCCGCAATTTCATTTTATACGCTGGCATCCCTTGTGTATGGATGTGCTGCCGGGAAATGGCTCGAAGGCGGGGGGCATCGCTCAAATGATGAAATCGCTCGGGGTCCGGAAGGAAGATATCTATGCGTTTGGTGATGGACTGAATGATCTGGAGATGTTGGGCTTTGTGGGTCATGGTATCGCGATGGGCAATGCAGAAGATGAAGTGAAGGCTGCCGCGCGTTATGTTACCAAGCCAGTCAGTGAGAATGGAATTCTTGAGGGCTTGAGAATGGTGGGGCTGTTGTAGAGGAAAGGTGCAAATTTTAGCTTGCCCAGACGGTAGGAACATCCATTTTTCCGGGAAATAAATAGCAGCCTACGAGACGAATGTCCATGCCTCCCATAGGCAAATGGAGTACCTCGGCAGTCACGCTGCAAACTGAATCAATAGCACAATCCTGCTGAGCATAGTGGGCCATAATCCAATCAGAAGACGGGAGCACTTCTATACGAAGGCGTTCCTGTCTTTTTTGCTGCCGCTTTATTTGCTGAAATGAAGGTTTTATAAGAAATTTGTTATTCCCTTCCTCTGGAGTGGTTAAGATATATTAATGTGTCCGCAAGAGGCCGGGAAGTCCTTTATGCCGGAACATATTTCTTATCCAAGCAGGAATCGCAGAAGCGGAGGAATCCTTGTGAACCCGAAATGGTGGAAGGAAAGCGTAGTGTACCAGATTTATCCGATCAGCTTCATGGACAGCAATGGTGACGGGATCGGTGATTTGCGCGGAATTATGTCTAAGCTGGATTATTTGCAGGATCTGGGCGTGGATGTCATCTGGATCTGCCCGATTTATAAATCGCCGAACCATGACAACGGCTATGATATTAGTGATTATTGCGACATTATGAAGGAATTCGGGACGATGGATGATTTTGACCGGCTGCTGCGGGAGATGCACTCCCGCGGGATGAAGCTGATGATGGATCTGGTGCTGAACCATACTTCCCATCAGCATCCCTGGTTTATTGAATCCAGAAGCTCTAAGGATAATCCCAAACGGGATTATTATATCTGGAGAAAAGGTAAAAACGGCGGTCCGCCGAACAACTGGGAGTCTTATTTCAGCGGCTCGGTCTGGGAGCTCGACCCCAAGACGGATGAATATTACCTGCATCTGTATTCCAAATTTCAGCCGGATCTGAACTGGGAGAATCCCGCCGTGATCGACAAGCTGCATGAAATGGTGCAGTGGTGGCTGAAGAAAGGAATCGACGGCTTCCGTTTTGACGCAATCGCCCATATTGTGAAGAAGGACGGGTATCCCGACGCCTTGAATCCTAAGGGTACGACGACTGTGCGGGCGTATGACATGTTCTCCAATCTGGAGCATGTGCACACGCTGCTGCGCAATCTGAACGAGCAGGTGCTCTACTTTTACGATATTATGACGGTTGGCGAAACTTCGGGGCTTGGCCCGGAGCAGGCACTGGATTATGTCGGTGACGGACGCCGCGAGCTGAACATGACCTTTCAATTCGAGCATATGAATCTGGACTGCGCGGCTCCGGGCGGAGGAAAGTGGGATACGGTCCCCTGGAGTCTCCTGGAACTCAAGAAGATCATCAGTAACTGGCAGACGGTCCTGCATAATAGTGGCTGGAACGCCAACTATTTGTGCAACCATGACCAGCCGCGTTCGGTATCCCGGTTCGGCAACGATATGTATTACCGCATCCCCTCGGCCAAAATGCTGGCTACCTTTATTCATATGCTGGAGGGAACCCCTTATATCTACCAGGGTGAGGAGATCGGGATGACCAATGCGGGCTTTGATTCGATTGATGATTACCGGGATGTAGAAACACTGAATTATTATGAGGAAAAGCGCACGAATGGCGTTCCCGAAGCTGATATCATGGCCGCAATTCATAAAAAAAGCCGGGACAACGCCCGCACGCCGATGCAATGGAACGATGGAGAGGACGGTGGATTTACGGAAGGCGTACCGTGGATCCGGGTGAACTCCAATTCCCGGGAGATTAATGCAGCCAGTGCGGTCAAGGACCCTGACTCGATCTATCATTATTACAAGAAGCTGATCCAGCTGAGAAAAAAACATCAGGTCATTGTCTACGGTGAATACGCCCTGCTACTGGGAGAGCACCCGGAAATTTATGCGTACACCCGCACACTTGAGGATCAGCGGCTGCTGGTGGTGCTGAATTTCTTTGAGCGGGAGCCGGTGTTTGAGCTGCCGGGGGAATTTCAGTCACAGAAGCTGGAGCTGCTGATCTCTAATTACACGCCAATTAATGAGGAAGACCTGAGAAATCTGAAGCTTCGTCCTTATGAAGCAAGAGTATATCTGCAGCGACAGAATTAGAGTGGTCTAAAGAGTTGCCATGACGCGGGAAGTATGGCGAAATGGCGACTCTTTTTTGAGTTTAGCTATAAAAGACGGTACAATTGCGTTACATTAGGTGATATGTTCAAACCCGTTATTCTGAGAAAAATAAGGGGCATCGCCATTGGAATCGGGAGAGCTTGGTTCGAATACACGCGTAGCATACATAGAGAGGTTTGTGCAGGTGCTGCTGCGGGAGGAGAAGGAACATGGGTGAGTGGTATGAGGAGAGTTTTGGTGAGGATTACTTAACTGTATACAGACACCGGGATTTTGGCGGGGCGCGGCGTGAAGTGGAGCGGATGATCGGATGGCTGGAGCTGCCTCAGGGTGCCAGGGTGCTTGATCTGTGCTGCGGCATGGGACGCCATTCTCTGGCGCTCGCGGAAGCGGGATATGAGGTTACCGGTGTGGACCTGTCTGAGGCGCTCCTGCGTGAAGCGCGGGCACAGGCCGGAGCCGAAGCCGTGACCTGGATACGTTCAGATATGCGTCAGCTGCCGCTTGAGGGCGGCTTTGAGGCTGTGGTGAATTTGTTTACTTCCTTTGGCTACTTTGAAGAGGATGAGGAGCAGGTGAAGGTGCTGCGGGAAATCCGCCGCATGCTTGTACCGGGCGGCAAATTCATAGTGGATTTTCTGAATCCGGCTCATGTCATCCGCCATCTGGTTCCGCACTCCGTCCGTGAGGATGGGGATACTCTGATTGATGAGTCGCGGCGGATTGAGGATGGTTATGTCAAGAAGGATATCATCCTGACCTCGAAGTCCTGTGGGGCTTCACGTAAGTACCATGAGCGCGTCAAGCTGTATCCGCTGGATCAATTCCGCGAGATGATTGCAGCCGCAGGCCTTCAACTGGAGGCGGTCCACGGCAGCTATGAGGAAGAGGAGTATGTGGCGGAGAGCTCCGGGCGGATGATTTTTACGGGTGTACGTCCGGTGAAGGGATCATGAGGAAGACAGAACTAACCTCAGGGGAAGGCGGTGACGATAGCGTGAGGAAGATAGACCTGATCCCGGGGGAAGGCGGCAGCGATAGCATGCAAAAGGTTGGTATGAACTCATGGGAAGGCGGTATTATTCAGGTCTCGGTTCCGATGGACCTGCCGCTGCGTCAGGTGAACAGCTATATTCTCCCTGATCGGAACCGACAGCTTACGGTTATCGACCCTGGTCCGCATACGCCCCAAGCGGAGCTTGCCTGGGAGAATGTGTTGAAGGAGCTGGGCTATTCATGGGGTGAGATTCGGGATATTGTGGTCACGCATCATCATCCGGACCATTACGGTCTTGCAGGATGGCTGCAGTCCCGCAGTGGAGGTAAGGTCTGGATGTCGGGACGGGCCCATGCCGAAGCCCGGCTGACCTGGGGAGAGGCGGCTACTCTGAATGAAGCGCTGCCGCAATTTTTCCTCAGCAACGGCATGCCTGAGGAGTGGATACAGGGAATCCGGGAGCATTTGGAACGCTTCCTGCCCCAGGTCACCCCTCAGCCAGAGGTGACCTATCTCAATACCATGGAGCCGTTCCACATGGGGAACCGCAAGTGGCAGCCGATCTTGACCGGTGGACATGCACCGGGGCACGTGTCCTTTTATCATGGCGGCAGCGGGCAAGTTCTGTGCGGCGATGCTGTGCTGCCGCAGATTTCGCCCAATGTCAGCCTGCAGCCGGGCAGCGATCCGCAGCCGCTGCTGACCTTCATGGAGGGGCTGCGCGAGCTGCGTAGTCTCCGGGTAACTCAGGCGTTTCCGGGCCACCGGAAACCGTTCGCGGGTTTCACGGAGCGGGCGGACAGCCTGCTGCGCCATCATGAGGAGCGGCTGGATACGACTGCCGCTCTGCTTGAGGGTGGCCCGCTCAGCGGCTTCGCGGTATGCGAAGCGCTGTTCCGCAGCCGCGTGTCGAACGCACACCAGATGCGGTTCGCCATGAGCGAGGCATTGGCCCATCTGGCCGAGCTGGTGCGCCGGGAGCGGGCGGAGGTCATCCGGCCGGAGAGCGGCGGAGTGACCACGTTCGCGGCAGTGGAGTAAGCTGCGTGTAAACCAGCAGCAACATTATAAAGGCCAGGCCACGTATGACACAGGGGGAACCCCATGCATACGCGGCCTGGCCTTTTTGAGGAACAACGGCAGGAATGCCGTTGTTGAAGCACCCTGGGCTGGTTTGCTCAGAAACAACTGCAGAAATGCCGTTGTTGGACCGCCCGAACAGTCAATTTGTACTGAACCGTAACGATTATTCTACCTTTTTCATCTTGGACGGGTTGTTGATTTTGTACTTCACAGGATGCTGAGTGAGCTTCTTGGCCACGACCTTTGCTTCAAAGGACACGGTATCGCCAACAGCCAATTCCAGTTTTTTTAACGTTGCGCTGTGGCTGGACCAGATTTCATCGATAGCCAGGTCGTGGCCCTCCACAGCCACTCCCTCATAGATGATAACCTCGTCATCGTTATCGGAGAAATGATTGGGCACGGTTGTGAACTCTTTGACGACGGCCGTCATCTGCAGCTTCTCTTCAGGCAGAACTAGGGCCACCTTCTTTGGGGATTTGGCCGGTTTCTTCTTTGGAGCTTCCGGTGGTTCGCCGGCTACAATGGCTACAGCTTCTTCAGCCCTTGAGCTAACAGCCATTGATGGTGTGGCCTCTTCGTCTCCGCTATTTTCCGGGCAGGCTGCTGAACCTACAGCATCTGCTGCCCCCTCTTCCGCCACAGCTTCTTCAGGGTCATTCCCTGAATCCTCCGTCTTCGCCGCTTCGGAAACAGTGCCTGCTCTTGAACCGAAGGCGGCAGTCTGCATTTCTTTTAGATAAGCAGGATGAATGCAGTGCTGCTGGTTGTTCTCGAACTGTATCACAACGGTCTGAGGATCAACATATCCTACAATCTCACAGGGCAAAGTAAGCCCTTGCCGCTTGTACAGATAGGTTTTGACCCGGGTTGCTGTGGTGGATAACAGGTTCCATTCCTTGCAGCGCTCAATGAGCTCATCTTCACTCTCAAAATCCTGTACCAGCATGGGGCTGATCACAAAGGGATAGGTCATCCTGTGCTCACCTTCCTTACCATCTATTATCCGGAGCAGACCAGTCCTAGGGGTCCGTCCGAAGTCGGTATACCATTTAACACGTTGACGGCTATTCCGGCTGTGTCTTTTCTTTCTCCGACGCTGCCTTCCGTGGGGCTTCCTCAAGATCCTCGGGCGCATGCGGATGACCAAGCTCCTGCTCACGTTCGGCCTGTTTCCGGTGAGCGATACGCGAGCTGGCGGCAGCAGCCACCGCTCCTACAATGTCGTCCAGATAGGTATGGATTTGGCCGGTAGTTTTGTCGTTCAGCCGTTCGAGAACCCCTGGTTTCAGCTTGTCCACATAACCGTAATTGGTGAAGCCGATGCTCCCGTATACGTTCACTATGGAAAAAGCCAGAATTTCATCGACGCCATACAAGCTCTCATCATTTTCTATCATGTCCTGCAGAGGGGAGAGCAGCTTGCCCTCTTCTGCCAGCACATCCAGCTGGATACCTGTCAGAACGGCGTTCTGTACCTCGCGTTTGCTCAGTACCATCTCTACGTTATGGACACACTCTTCCATGGTGAGGTTCGGATAATATTTCTTCTGCAGCAGCATTACCAGCTCGGCGATTTCTTCCAAGGTTACTCCGCGTTTATGCAGCCAGAACCTGGTTGCTTCCGCGACCTTTTTGCTGTTTAGACTGTAAGGTATTTTTGCATTAGCATCAGCCATGATCAGTCACCCCGTAAATGTGTCTTAGTTTGGATAGCTTAGAAAATTGTAACCTGCCTGTGCTGCAATTGTCCAGATTCCGGGAATTTAGGATAAGCTGTTGTTATTTTTTGAGCAGAGGGCTCGTATACATAGCAGTACAACTGATCTCAAGCGTTGAAAGGGGTAATCATTCATGAAGCATATGAAACACATCCGCGGGCTCTCCGCAGCTTGCCTGCTCGCGGTTCCGTTAACCTTGTCCGGCTGCAGTATGTTCGGATCGGAATCGGCATCAGTAGATCCTCCGCCTGGTGAGGTCGAAGCGCAAATGCTGCAAGTCAGCGGTGACGGGGCATTGAAAACCGGTTTGCTCGGGCCCGCAGCACTGGATGGAGCTGACCTTTCCGCTGGAGTGAGTACGGATACTTCGTCTGCTGCTGCAGCCGGAGAGCGGACAACCGTCTTCCTGGAGGATGGAAATGGCCTGTTAGCCCCGGTATCTCTAAGCCTGCCGGAAGGCGACGATACCGCTATGCTGAAGGACTCCCTGACCGCACTGGTCAACAAAGGAAACTATGCCTCTGCACTACCCGAGGGCTTCAAGGGTGTGCTGCCTGCCGGAACGGAAGTGAAGAACATCACCGTAGACAAAGCTAAGCTGGCCGTGGTTGAGTTCAACTCCAAGTTTAATGATTACGAACCGGCAGATGAACGCAAAATACTTGAAGCGGTCACCTGGACGCTGACCGGACAGGACGGAATTCAGGGCGTGCAGTTGTGGGTTGACGGGAAAAAACTTACGGAGATGCCGCTGCAGGGCACGCCGGTGGACCGCCCGTTAACCCGCACCCTCGGAATTAACCTCCCCAAAAACGGACCGCTGCTGATGAATTCCAGCGCGGTCACGGTATATTTTTCAGCAGCAGCTTCGGACGGCAGTTATCAATATTATGTACCGGTTACCCGCTTTGTACCCGCAGGGCAGGATACCCTGAAGGCAGCGCTGAATGAACTGATTGCCGGTCCGGAAACGCAGAAAGGACTGGAGACGGTAATGACTCAGGAAACGGTGCTGGATTCGGTGGAAGCGGGACAGAACGGGGTGGTCACTGTTTCTCTGAATGATGATATGTTCGCGGACGGCAAGGGAGTACCGGCGGAAATGCTTGAATCCGTTGTACTTACGGTTGCACAGAACTCCGACGATGCGATGGTGCAAATCCGCATGAACGGGCAAAAAACAGTAACCGGCACCAATAACGTTGACTACGGGCAGCCGGTATCAGCCCCGGAATATGTGAATGTGCTACCGCTGTAAAATCGAAAGTAAGGTCAAAAGATGCTTTTGTGCCTGCTCTTTGGTAGAATAAAGCTTGCTACGCTGCTACTTGGAGTCAGAGAACTCTGAACCGGCTGTTTGCCGTAAGCGTTGCAGGTATTTGTGCTTAGCTTTCCGAATCTTATAGATGAAATTTCAAGGCGATGCCGTCCTGATCTTTACGGGGACGGCATCCCTTTCTGCGTAGAATGTAAGAGGGCGGACGCTGAGGCCACACAACAAACTTAGAGCTAGAGATGTAGGAGGCAGAAAAGATGAGATCAAACGGGCGCAATGCAGATCAGCTTAGGCCGCTGACAATAACCACTCAAACCAATAAATACGCGGAAGGTTCCGTGATCATTGAAATGGGGGACACCAAGGTCATTTGTACAGCCACGGTTGACGAGAAGGTTCCTCCATTCCTGAAAGGACAGGGTAAAGGCTGGGTAACCGCTGAATATTCCATGCTTCCCCGTGCCACGCAGACGCGCAACCAGCGTGAAGCGGCACGCGGCAAACTGACCGGACGCACGATGGAAATTCAGCGTCTGATCGGGCGGGCACTGCGTTCCGTAGTGAACCTGCACGCTCTTGGCGAGCGCAGCATTACACTGGATTGCGATGTTATTCAGGCGGATGGCGGAACACGGACAGCTTCGATTACAGGGGCTTTTGTAGCTATGGCCTTTGCGATTAACAAAATTGCGCTTCAGCATAAACTGAGCGTATTTCCAATTACGGACTATCTTGCAGCGATTAGTGTCGGGGTTGTCGGCGACGAGACTCTGCTTGATCTGAATTATGAAGAGGATTCCAAAGCGAAAGTCGATATGAACGTGGTCATGACCGGAGGCGGGGCGTTTGTAGAAGTCCAGGGTACCGGAGAAGAGCGTCCTTTTACCCGTCAGGAGCTGGATCAACTGCTGGGTCTGGGTGAGAAAGGGATCTACGAACTGATTGCCGTACAAAAGGAAGTGCTCGGAGCGATCGCGCTCAAGATCCCCACAGGCCAGCCTGGGCAAGAGGTATAGCAATGGATTCCGGGGGCGGTATTCTGATTGTCGCGACGAAGAATAAGGGCAAGGTGCGGGAGTTTCAGCATGCATTTGCTCCGCTCGGCCTAACCGTTAAAAGCATGTTCGATTACCCGGATCTGCCCGATGTGGTGGAGGATGGGGCGACTTTTGCCGAGAATGCACTGAAGAAGTCCCAAGCCGTCGGGGATGCCCTCGGCCTCCCTGTTCTGGCAGATGACTCCGGTCTGTGTGTGGATGCCTTGGAGGGAAGACCGGGGGTCTACTCGGCCCGTTATGCAGGTGAAGGTGCAAGTGATCATGAGAATAATCTGAAGCTGCTGAACGAGCTGGAGAAGCTGAAACAGGGCGAGGACACCGGACAGCCGCTGCTTAGTACGGCCCGCTTCGTCTGCGCCTTATCCCTGTACGATCCTTCTACGGGCAAAGAATTGACCGCTGAGGGAACTGTGGAGGGCTGGATTACCTCCGAGCAGGCGGGGGCCGGCGGCTTCGGCTATGATCCCCTCTTTTACCTGGCAGAGTACGAAAAAACCATGGCCGAGCTGACGCTGGAAGAAAAGCAGGCCATCAGCCACCGGGGCAAGGCATTGCGGTTATTAACCGGAAAGCTTGCGGCGCAGCAGGAACTTCAAGGCCAATAACAAAAGAAAAAACAGGCGGGTATTTTGCTCTATCCCAGCTTTTTATGCCTCGCCTGTCCCCTTCAGAAAGTCTGTCCGCGAGAGCTGCGGCAGACTTTTTTTATGCAGTGATAAATGGAAATTAGATGATATTATCCCCTAAGTATGGAAATTTCCCCCTAGCTTAATCCGGTGCTTTGTATGAAAATAAGAATTACCTTCATCCTTTCCTTTGTTAAGAATCCTCTTATTCTATGTACAACATCCCTCCCAATCGTTTTGTAGGCAGGTATTGCCCGACAACAACGCATAGAACAAACTTCTCAAGCACAAGACCAGCTTCGCACACCAGACAACGTTACCGAAATTGCAGGCTATGAGAGCATTACAAGATTAAGAGCACAGATGATCATTTTTCGTGCGCTTTTTTTGTGTACTCATCTAGTATCCGGATCTCGTGAATCTAATAGAGACAATGGATGAAGGTACATTCCAATCTGGAGGTGACACAAGGAGCCTTGTCTGTGAAACAGGATTACAAGCTAGTCATAGAACCTAGGGAGGTAAATGAAAATGAGGTTGGCAAACAGCAGATTTCGTAAAACCTTTGCGCTTGGGATGGCTGTTGCTCTTGTGATTGCACTCTTTTCAACGATAGGTACCCATGTCAAAACTGCAAATGCGGCTGCGGGCTACAAGCTCGTCGGTTATTATGCTTCGTGGGCTGCCTACGGACGGGCTTACAACGTTACAGATATTGATCCCAGTAAGATGAATGTGATCAACTATGCTTTTGCCGATATTTGCTGGAACGGGATTCACGGCAATCCCGACCCGGCCGGACCGAATCCGGTCACCTGGACCTGCCAGAATGAACAAGGCCAGCCGATCAGCGTCCCGAATGGCACGATTGTGCTGGGTGATCCCTGGATCGATGCCCAGAAAAGCTTCGGAGATGACAAATGGGATGATCCGATTAAAGGGAATCTGAAGCAGCTCTGGAAACTGAAAGCGAAGAATCCGAACCTCAAGACGGTGATCTCCGTCGGTGGCTGGACTTGGTCGAACCGGTTCTCCGATGTTGCCGCCACAGCGGCGACCCGTGAAGTATTTGCGAATTCTGCAGTCGATTTCATCCGCAAGTATCAAATGGACGGTGTCGATCTGGATTGGGAATATCCGGTTAGCGGCGGTCTTGCAGGCAACAGTTACCGCCCGGAGGATAAGCAGAATTACGTGCTGCTGCTGCAGAAAATCCGTGAAAAGCTGAATGCCGCCGGAACTGCCGACGGTAAAACCTACCTGCTGACCATTGCTTCCGGCGCAGGCCCGGCATACATTCAGAACAATAACCTTAGCGGCATTGCTGCCGTTGTCGATTGGATCAACATTATGACCTATGACTTCAACGGCAGCTGGAATACGACTACAGGGCACAATGCTCCGCTCTACTACGATCCGGCGGCAGCCTCAACAGGTCTGACTGAGCCGGCGAACTATAATATAGACAAAGCCGTCACAAGCTATCTCGCAAGCGGAGTCCCGGCGAATAAGCTCGTTATGGGCATGCCGTTCTATGGACGCGGGTGGGGCGGTGCGCCGAGTACAGGAAACGGGCAATATCAGGTGTCAGCCGGTATTTCGTCCACAGGCACATGGGAAAAGGGGAGCTATGACTTCTACGATCTCGAAGCCAACTATATTAACAAAAACGGCTATACCCGCTATTGGAACAACACCTCAAAAGTGCCCTATCTCTATAATCCGACTGCACAAACATTCATCAGCTATGATGACGTGGAATCCTTCGGTTATAAAACGAGCTATATCAAAACCGAAGGCCTGGCAGGAGCGATGTTCTGGGAGACTAGCGGCGACCGCAACAAAACATTGCAGAACAAGCTGAGTACCGATCTGGGCGGCGGAGTGGTGCCGACACCGACACCAACCCCGACCGCTACGCCAACGCCAACCCCTACAGTGAAACCAACCGCTACGCCAACGCCTACTGCTACAGTGACACCAACCGCTACGCCAACGCCAACCGCTACAGTGAAACCGACCGCTACGCCAACGCCTACTGCTACGGTTACCCCAACTCCAACAGCAACTCCAGGAGTAACCGCCTGGGTAGCAGGATTCGCCTACAAAGTGGGCGATAAAGTGAGCTATGGTGGTAATGTGTACACCTGCCGCCAGGCCCATACCTCGCTGCCAGGCTGGGAGCCGGTTTTGACGCCTGCTCTCTGGCTGTTGAATTAACAGCTTATCTTCAACAGCAAAAAGCTTGCAGAGAAGGCTGAGCCGACTCTGCAAGCTTTTTGTTCAGTTGGAATTTCCAGCGGATCACTTGACGATCGAACCATACCTCCATACATACGGATTTTTGTACAAGAAAAGAAATAGCCGCTCATAAGTTCCACGCGCTGTAATATAATGATATGTAATGCCTGTGTCCGGGCTAATAAAATTTATGCAACGTCATACGGTTTATTTCGTTATAGTAGTATATAGCGGAAGGTGGTGGGTTCACCGATGGTGGTCTGGGTATTTTGGTTAATTGCAGCCGGTGTCCTGTTTGTCGTTGAAATGATGACGCTTACGTTTTACCTGCTCTGGTTAAGCATTGGTGCTCTTGCAGCTTGTCTTGTTTCCCTTATGCTGCCTGACGCGGTATTGCTGCAGGTCTTGGCAGGCTCGATCGTTGCGCTGGGGCTGACGATTTGCTCCAAGCCGCTGGTAGCGAGATTCCGCAATTCGCGGGGGTTCAAGGATACAGGGACTGAAATTGTCGGCAGGCAGGGGCTCGTTGTAGAACCGATTGAGCCGGGGCAATTCGGTCAGGTTAAGGTAGGCGGAGACACCTGGAGCGCAACCTCAATAGAGGCGCTGGGCAAGGATGAAGTGGTCAAAGTAGTCGGAAGAAGCTCCACAATTATTGAAGTAGTAAAATGGGGGGATATGTACTAATGCAATGGGCTATTATTGGGATAATTATTTTTGTTGTTGTCGTATTTATCGCGCTGACCATCAAAATCGTACCGCAGCAGCGTGTAGGGGTTGTAGAGCGTCTCGGTAAATTCCACCGGCTGCTTACACCGGGGCTGAATATCCTTATTCCGATTATCGATCAGGTACGGACGTATCATGATTTGCGGATTCAACAGGCCAATGTGCCGCCGCAGACCGTGATTACCAAGGATAATGTACAGGTACAGATCGATACAATTATTTTCTATCAGGTGGTAGGCCCGGAAGAGGCAACCTATGGCATTTCCGATTATGTATACGGGGTGCGCAACATTTCCACAGCCACCATGCGGCAGATCATCGGTAAGCTGGAGCTGGATGAAACCTTGTCCGGCCGGGAAAAGATTTCTTCGGATATCCGCCTTGCGCTGGATGAGGCTACGGAGAAATGGGGCGTGCGGATTGAGCGTGTAGAGGTTATTGATATTAAGCCTCCGCTCGATATCCAGGAAGCGATGGATAAGCAGATGAAGGCGGAGCGAAGCAAACGTGCGATTGTGCTGGAGGCCGAAGCCGCTAAGCAGGATATGATCCTGCGTGCCGAAGGTGATAAGCAGAGTAAGATCCTGAAGGCAGAAGGCGATAAGGAAGCGCGTATCCGTCAGGCTGAGGGCTTAGGCCAGGCACAGGAGCTGGAGGCACTTGGTCAGGCCAAAGCGATTCAAGCGGTAGCCGAGGCCGAGAAGGCCCGTATTCAGCTGATCAGCAGCGCTGGACTCGATGAACGGGTGCTCGCATATCAATCTTTTGAGGCGTTGACCGAAATTTCCAAGGGAGCGGCTAACAAGGTGTTCCTGCCTACCAGTGCTGTGGATACGCTGGGCACGCTCGGCGCTATGGCTGAGGTGTTCAAGGCGAGCAAGGAGAGCAAGTAAGAGGGATATTTTACAATTGCGTCACATTCCGTTAAAGTAAAAGCAAAACGAAGCGCATGCTTACGAAGTCAGTTTTGCTGGGCAAAACTTAAGGTGTGTGCTTACGAAGCCAGTTTTGCTTGGCAAAACTATAAGGAGAGAATATGGTGACGCAAAAAGAAATTTCGCCACTGGTGGAAGCGCTGGGGCTGCAGCCTCACGTGGAAGGCGGCTGGTATAAAAGACTATGGAATGCCCCTTTTGAAATTCCGCAGGACACCCTGGGTGAGAGCTACTCCGGGCCAAGAGCATCGGCCTCTTCCATTTATTTTCTGCTGCATGCGGACGAAGCCTCGGAATGGCACACGGTGCTCTCGTCTGAAATCTGGCTGTGGCATTCCGGCAGCCCGATAGTTCTGAGTCTGGGAGGGAGCGGTGACAAGCCGGAGAATGTGACTGAGGTCGTTCTGGGCCTTGACATTGCAGCCGGCCAGCAGCCTCAGGTAGTTATTCCGCCAGGCGTATGGCAGGCCG
Organism: Paenibacillus sp. P32E; assembly: GCF_001909085.1. Lineage (NCBI taxonomy): Bacteria > Bacillati > Bacillota > Bacilli > Caryophanales > Paenibacillaceae > Paenibacillus > Paenibacillus sp. P32E. The sequence goes on from NZ_LVYY01000005.1 coordinate 143,452, forward strand.
CCCGCCCGCTCGGCGAAGAGCCGGTGCTGGTCTCCTGCATCGTCTCTCCCGAGTTCCATTTCGATGATTTCAAGCTGATCGGGAAATAAACTGAACGGTAAATGGAGTGTGGCTGTGTTTGCAGCTGCACTCCATTTTTTGTATCTAAGGCATGAACTGCTATACTGATTTTGATAATGGCTGATTACTATGCCGATTATAAGGTTAAAGGAAGTTTGTTCAGGGATAAGCACGCTGAAATGCAGCGGTTTACATTATCCTTATATTTCTCGCTGAGACGGACACTAGCCGAGGATAGGATGGCGGGCCGTTTCCGCTTAATACCATTACGACTGGAGGGCTAATCATGACAGAAGCAAACGGACCCTTTTCCGGGGGGCCTACGTTAAATGACGGGGCAACCATGCCTTGGCTGGGGCTTGGAGTATGGCAGACCAAGAACGGGGAAGAAGTGATTCAGGCGGTGAAGTCGGCGGTGGAGACCGGTTATCGAAGTATCGATACGGCTGCCGGATACAAGAATGAAGAGGGTGTCGGGCAAGCCATCCGTGAATGTGGAGCGGACAGGGATGAGCTGTTTATTACGACCAAGCTGTGGAACGGTGACCAGGGGTATGAGTCGACACTGAAGGCTTTTGAGGTCAGCCGCAAGAAGCTTGGCCTGGATGTTGTGGATCTGTACCTGATCCATTGGCCTGTGGCCGGTAAGTACCGCGATTCCTGGAAAGCTCTGGTGCATCTGCAAAAGGAGGGGCTTGTCAAATCCATTGGCGTGAGCAACTTCCAGCCGCATCATCTGCAGGATATCATCGACGATACGGGAGTGGTGCCTGCGGTGGATCAGGTGGAATTCCATCCGCTTCTGACCCAGCGCGAGCTGCTGAAGTATGCGAAGTCGCATGATATTCAGGTAGAAGCCTGGAGCCCGCTCATGCAGGGGAATCTGGATTTGCCGCTGTTGAAAGAACTAGCCGGTAGATACAACAAGACCGTAGCGCAGATTGTGCTCCGTTGGGATCTGCAGCAAGGTGTCGTCACGATTCCAAAATCCGTACATGCCGAGCGCATCGTGGAGAATGCGGGATTCTTCGATTTCACCCTCAGCGATGAGGATGTCAAAGCGATTGAAGATCTGAATCAGAATCACCGCTTCGGTCCGGACCCGGATAATTTCAACTTTTAAGCACATAAAAGGCATTGGGTACAATATTGAAAGCCAAAGAGCAAGTCTCCTTCGTGGGACTTGCTCTTTGGCTTAAGAGGATGGATTAGCGGCAGCTCTGCCGGAAATGATGCAGGCAGCACCAGGCTCTGCCGCTTAATAGACTGAGCGGGAGCGCACAGGCTACGGTTAGGTGAACGCGGCAGAACAGCTGCCTTTCGGGCAGGGCAATTCCGCCCTTTACTGTGCTGGCGGTAATCGAAGGTAAGCATCCACACGAGTGCGGTCATCCAGCCACCAAACTGCGGCGGCAGATCAGAGGTTAAGCCGAACTGGCGCATATCCGGCGCACTGCCGGTAATCAGGGTATGAGCTAGAATGGCCGCTGCCCCGTAGGCTAGGGGCAGACCTGCAGAGCGATAGATCTGCGTGAATGCTAACCCGGCAGATGTTTTACCCGATCGAAACGTTATACTTGCGCAGCCAGAGATTGACTTGGGATAGATAAGCAAACAGCTGCGGACCAGACATCAATTGGCCGAACCAGGGAAGATTGCTGGAAGATTCCGGTGATGCGGCGATTTCACGGATTTTGGCGGCGTCTATTAATGGAAGAATAGGGGAGGAAGAGTCATCCAGAATGTTCAGCATCTGCGTCCGGACAGCATTTAAGTAAGCCGGATTATGTGTTTTGGGGTATGGGCTTTTTTTACGGTAGAGCACATCGTCCGGGAGAATGCCTTCCAAGGCTTTGCGGAGAATGCCTTTTTCCCGGTTGCCTACAGTCTTGATCTCCCAGGGAATGTTGAATACATATTGCACGAGACGGTGATCGCAATAAGGCACGCGGACCTCCAGGCCCACGCCCATGCTCATCCGGTCCTTGCGATCCAGCAGGGTAGGCATGAAGCGGGTAATGTTGAGGTAGGACATCACACGCATTTGCGCCTGTTTGCCGGTCTCGCCGTCAAGTTTTGGCACCTCTGCTACCGCGTCGCTATATCTGTCACCCAGATACTCCAGCGGACGTATCCATTCACGGATCTCCGGTGACAGGAGCTCAGAACGCATTTTTGGTGCGACCGCCCAAGGGAAAGTGCCTGAAGACAGCATTTCTTCACGGTGGAACCACGGGTATCCGCCAAAGATCTCATCGGCTGCTTCGCCGGAAATGGCGACGGTCGCATTCTTTTTAATCTCCTGGCAAAATAAATAAAGGGAAGAATCCACATCGGTCATCCCTGGCAAATCCCGCGAATAGAGGGCGTTATCCAGCGCTGCCACCAGCTCGGGGGTATCAAACGCCACATAGTGGTGATTCGTCTTCAGTTCATCGACCATCCGCTTAATCCAGGGGCCGTCTGCACCGGGCTGGAAGGTGTGGCTTTTGAAATGCTTGTCATTATCGACATAATCTACGGAATAGGTATCTACCTGGCCCTGGCCGGTCCGGTTGTAATAGTCTACGGCGAGTGCGGTCAGCGCGCTTGAATCCAGCCCTCCGGAGAGCAGGGAACAGACCGGAACATCGGAAACCAACTGGCGCTCCAAAGTATCCTGCAGCAGCTCGCGGACCCTGGCCGCTGTTTCATCCACATTGTCAGTGTGTTCGTTGCTGGTAAGCTCCCAATAGGCATATTTGCGGATTCCATTCCGGCTATAAATCATGGCATGACCTGGACGAAGCTCGAATATATCTTTATATATCCCCTGTCCCGGTGTACGGGCCGGTCCGATGATGAAAATTTCCGCAAGCCCCTCCGGTCCGACATTGGGCTTCACTTTCGGATGCTGCAGCAGCGCTTTGGGCTCAGAGCCAAAGACAAACACATCGTCGACCTGACTGTAGAACAGCGGTTTTACCCCCAGACGGTCGCGTGCCAAAAACAACTGATCGCGCAAACTGTCCCACACGGCAAAAGCAAAAATACCATTCAGCTTCTCTGTGCAGTCCGGTCCCCACTCGATATAGGCTTGGAGCAGAACCTCTGTATCACATTCCGTGAGAAAATGATGCCCGCGCTGCTTGAGTTCGATTTTGAGCTCAGGGGCATTATATAATTCGCCGTTATACACAATCGCGTACACCTTGTCGTCATGGCGGGCGATCATCGGCTGGGCGCCATTCTCGGGATCGATCACACTAAGTCTCCGGTGTCCGAAAGCGCATGGGCCAGAGATCCAGGTTCCGGCTGCATCCGGTCCGCGGTTCTCCAGGGTTTCAGTCATTTTTACGAGCAGTTGCGAGTGCTGTGTGAGGTCGCCGCGCCACTGGATAAATCCGGTTATTCCGCACATGATGTTTCATCCTCTCTTTTGTGCGATTGTTGTCCAAATATAAGAATTTATATGCTTTACGCAATAAATGATCCTTATATTTCTCGCTGAAACGGCTTCCTCAATGCGATACAAAGTATCGCTCCTTCGGAAGTATAGGCTTCTTTGGGTCGGCGGAGCCGTTTCCACTTGTTTCTTTTTTGCCAAGTAATACAGATATATGCCGAAGGAAGGCATAAAATGTATGTCCTTATCCGAACACTAGAGAAGAGGAAAATTTGCCAGGAGGGATGATGACCAGTGTATTATATTAAAGACGCCAAAATCCGCAGAATGACCGAATACGACGGCGCACCATGTGCAGAGGTTGGCGTATTGCCGGGGGCTGTGGGCGATTCTGCCCTTTTGGTGTACATTGTGGAAGACCAGCGCGAGGAAGGCTATGAAATTGTACGCATTCTGACGAATGATGCCGATACCGCAACCGACTGGTTTGATAACAATTTGCATGATGCATTTCAGGACGTAACGTTCAGGGGGTTCACCGGCAGCACCATTATGACTCCGGAGGATGAACGGTCGAAGTTTCAGCAGGAGCTGCTCATTTTTGGAGATCTGAAAAAACAGCTGGAGGCTCATTTCCATAAGCTGTCCTAAAGAGTAGGCTAAAGAGCAGCGGCAGCGGAATTCATGCCGCTGAACCTGCCCCGGCAGCGGTGTTTTGAGGGTGAAGCAGATAGACTTCCTCTATATTCGCTCCGGGGGCAGAAATGCCGGTAAGAAGAGAAGAATTGGCAAACTTTTAAACGGCCTCTTGAAAAATTTGCTGAATAAGGTATAATAGATAACGTTGCGTTAATACATATGTCTTATAAGCTTTGCATTTTCACATGTGTCCCGGTAGCTCAGCTGGATAGAGCATGCGCCTTCTAAGCGCACGGTCAGGGGTTCGAATCCCTTCCGGGACGTCACTGGACAGCCTTCCTTCGGGAAGGCTGTTTGTGCGTCCGGGGGATGAGAAGCCCGAACGGTTCGTTGGAGCATAAGCATCGAGAGCATTCGCTTCGCAATCAGCCCGTTCTTATTACATCCGGTCGGGTTTCGGCAGTCCGAGTACATCCAAGACTTCGCCGAGGGTGTTCTGAAAGCGCAGAGTCAGCCAGATCCGGAAGCGGATGGAGGTATCCTCTCCCTTAAGGATCGGACAGGTGGAATAAAAGTTGTTGAACAGCGAGGCGAGAGTATGAGCGTAGTTGCAAATACTACCAGGCGTCAGCTCGCGGCTCGCCGTATAAAGAGTGTCCTCCCAGGTGCTGAGCTGTCTAAGCAAGGCTAGCTCGGCTTTCTCCAGCTGTGCCGGGAACTGGGGAACCGCTTCCTGTTCCGCGGGGGAATCTGCTTTGCTGAGCACACGGCCCGCACGCGCGAAGGTGTACATCAGATAGACCCCGGTATTACCGGAAATCTCTGTGGCCTGCTTGAAGTCGAACACAATCTCCGTGCCCAGATTGAAGCGCAGCAAGTAATAACGGATTGCGGCGGTGGCGATGAGCCGGCTGGAGAGGCCGGTTTTGTCGGAGCGGGCGGCTTCGATGCTGCTCTCCATGAGCTGGACCAGATCGCTCACCTTGACGCCAATCCCTTGGCGGCCGGACATGGCGTAGGAGCTTTTGCTCTCTGAAGTATCGATGCCAAGCTCAGCGGCGGAAGCCGGACTGAGTGAAACTACACCGTAGCTGACATGATTCAGCTTCTCTGCCTGCTCCCCATACCCCAGTACTTCAAGTGCCTGCTTCACCATCGCCTGCGGGTACTCCTGCCGGTAGTCGATGACATTGACCACTCTGTCCGCCTTGCCAAAAGCCATAGGACCTCCAGTTAAACCAGTTGTCCAAAGTCCCGAGTTGAATTTGCTATAGCTGAAATCCTTGTCCAGCAATCCGAATTTCCAGAGATGATAGGCAATATCCTTGGCAGTGTAGGTCAAAATTCCGTTAGAACGCACCAGCACCTTGTCCTTTTGATGATCCTCCGAATCGCTCTCCGTCCCGTCAGCCCCCGGTTGTTTCAGAATCCAGCACCCTGCTAGCTTACCCTCTGTTTCTTGGACGAATACTGCGGTCTCTTTCAGCAGACTGAAGGCGGATGACCAGAAGCCCTCCTTTAAAATACTGCTCTCCCAGACCAGAAGATCATACCCGATGCCGAAGTTGTCCATCTCTGCGACATGCTCTTTTACGATCCGTTCAGCAACCAGTTGGCCGAGCCAGGCTGTATTACCGTGGCCTTCCTCCAGTTCATGGAGAATGTCCGTCCGTTTATGGACTCTCTCCGGCTGCAGTGCATACTCCTTGTTGATGGCGGCATAGATATCCCAGCAGTAATCCCCGAAACGGACATGCTCACCGGCCAGCGGCACATGAAGCAAGCCCACTACCGTATCCGCCAGTTGATTGCCCAGATCATCCACATAGTTGTGGACCTCCACGTTGTACCCTGTTTTCCGTAAAATTCTTACCAGCGCATCCCCGATACAGGAGTTTCTCAGGTGGCCTATATGCATAGACTTATTCGGATTGACGCTGGTATGCTCGACAATCACTTTTTCCCCGCTGCCCGTAGGCAGCTCAAAGGAATAGCCCGCCCATTCCTGCCAGTTGATGTACATATTTATAAATCCCGGAGCGGCGATCTCGATGCGTTCGAACAATCCTCCGGTAATGCTCATTTGCTTAAGCTCTGCCGTGATCAGTCCGGCGATGGTCATGGGAGCTTTGCGCAGTTTTTTGGCCAATTGCATGGCAATGTTGCTTGAATAATCACCGAAATCGGCATTCGCAGGCTGCTCCAGGGCAACGGTTACCGGTTCTGCAGATTCTGCCCCGAGACTACGGATTACTTGGTTTACACTTTGTTCCAAATGGTTGCTAATCAGTTGACTTAACATGGGATTCCCTCCTTAAAAAATGCACTACAGCTGCAAATCCAGGGGTCCGGCAAACACAAAAAAGCCCCGTCTCTAAAAGAGACGAGGGCATAAGCGCTCGCGGTACCACTCTCGTTGCCGAACACCGGGTTCAGCCACCTCACAGGTTAACGGCCTTCAGCCGGGGCTTCCTACTGCCAGTTCAGAAGTCCATCTCCCGGGTGCGCTTCATGACAGGATCTGTACCGGCTTACACTCTCCCGGCTCGCTGGGGACTAGGGTCCTGGATCACTACTTTCCCGTTCATCGAATGTGGATTGATTTTTATCAGTATAGCGAATTTTTGGAAGAAAGCAATAGCCATTTTGTGGTGAGGCCAAACCAGGCATCAGGGCGCCGGAGAATAACCGATCAATCCGCAGCGGGTGCACCCGTTAGATTTTTAATGTCTGTCGAGCCGTAAATCAGCAGGGCAATTACGATTACAAGCAGAATACCGCCGGCAAAGTCCTCTCCGTCAAAGCTGTCCATCCGTCAATGCGCCTCCCTTTCGTCATTTTTCCGGGCTTCAGGAGTTATCGGTTTTTTTCTTCAGGGCGGTCATGATTTCGTTCAAGGTCAAGCTGCTATTATCATCCAGGAAGCTGAGCAGCTTATCAACATTGTTAGCATTGCCGGAGCTTAAATCGCCCAAGGATTTATACTTTCCCGTCAAACTGACGAACAGGGAAGCATCGGTATACATCTGGATAGAATCTACCCGCAGTTTACCGGTCAGCAGCAGTACAGCCACTGTGTATTCCAATCCTTTTGGAATTTGTTTGTTGGGATTAGCCGGTTGTTTTTTGGCACCGGTCTTTTTCCCCTTTCCAGGAGGGGGCATGGAATCTCCCTTCTTCCATAAAACAATCTATTTCTACACTCTATGCTCTTGCGCTGCTATCGGTGAATGGAGCCTGTCTTCTGTCCACACGGTTAGCCGCTTGCTCGAATATGAATATATTGTGCGACTAGGATCAAACACTGCAAGAGTCTTAGCTTCATAGACTGAATGGTGAATACAAGAAAGGAGGAGTGGGACAAGATGGCTATTTTATCAACTGGACCCCTGGAGAACAATGCGGTTCTGGGGGTTAGACCCACACAGCTGGTGACGGTGAAAATGGTATGCAGAAATACAGTAGGTGCTGTCACTGTAACCATTCAAGGGTATGTGCTTGGCACAACAAGAACGTTGTATGTAAATGAAGTGATTAATATCGGACCCGATGAAGTTGTGACGAGAAATTATTTTGCTGATTTGGATGCCTTCGAGTTTGTGTTTACAACCGGTTCTGGAGATGTGGAGACTGTTGGAATATCCGTGTGGGGCAAACAATCGTCTGGTCAGCTGGTCGGAGCTCATCGTGTAGTGGAACACGAGAAAACAAGTCAGGAGGCATAATACGAAATCAAATTAGAAAATGAGAACAGAAACAGGGACCTTCCGGCGGTATACGAGAGGAGGTCCCTGCTTTGTTATTTAGGAAATGATGATTAGTTCCTGATGTGGATCAGATCATCAGAATTTCGCGGATATCCTGCTCCGTTAGGGAAGATAAGGCTTCCTGACCCGGCTCGATGACTTCATCGATCAGATTTTTCTTCTTCTGCTGCAGCTCGTACATTTTATCTTCTACCGTGCCCTGAGCAATCAGCCGGATCACCTGCACTACTTTCTTTTGTCCGATCCGGTGTGCCCGGTCTGCGGCCTGCTGCTCGACAGCGGGATTCCACCACAGATCATAGAGGATGACGGTGTCTGCTCCGGTCAGATTCAGGCCTGTCCCCCCGGCTTTGAGCGAGATGAGGAACAGGTCCCTTTCTCCTTCATTAAAAAGTCCACACAGTTCAACCCTCTTTGAAGCAGGAGTATGGCCGTCCAGGTAGAAATGTGAAATCCCCTGCAAGCCCAGCTCGCGGCTGATCATCCCAAGCATCTCGGTGAATTGCGAGAAAATCAACATACGCTTGCCAGAGCTGCGGCATTCCTCGATAATCTCCAGCAGTTGCTCGAATTTGCCCGATCCTCCCGTATAGCCATCCACAAAAAGTGCAGGGTGGCAGCACAGCTGGCGCAGACGGGTAAGTCCGGCAAGCACCTTGATTCGCCCATTGCCGAACCCATTGCCGAACTCATCGCTGTCCAGATGCTTGAGCGCTTCCTTCCGCAGCCTGGCGAGATAGGCAACATACAGCTTTTTCTGTTCCGGCAGCAGCTCGGAGGCCTGAAGGGACTCGATCTTTTCCGGCAGTTCTTTAAGTACATCACTTTTCAGGCGGCGCAGCAGAAACGGGCGGATCCGCCTGGCGACAGTCTCCCGGGGCAAATCGTGAAAGGCTTTTTTGCCCGGGAACAGTCCGGGAAACACGACGCCGTAGATCGACCAGAGATCCTCCAGCGCATTTTCAACCGGGGTTCCGGTAAGGGCGAAGCGATAACGCGCCTGCAATGCTTTTACCGCCTGTGCCGTCTGGGTTGCATGGTTCTTGATGACCTGCGCTTCATCCAGGACGAGAGTATGGAAAGAACGCTTAACATACAGCTCGACATCACGGCGCAGCAGCGGATAGGAGGTGATTACAACATCACAGCCTGCCGCATTCCGCAGCGTCCGGCTCCGTTCGGTCAGGTTCCCGTCGGCGATAGCCGCTTGGATCTGCGGAGCGAAGCGCTTCAGTTCATTCTGCCAGTTGTAGAGCAGCGAGGCAGGTGCAACAATAAGCGCAGGCAGCCCGGTCTTGCGGATATCTTCCAGCTCTGAGAGCAGGAAAGCGATGCTTTGCAGCGTTTTACCCAGACCCATATCATCTGCAAGGATACCCCCGAAACGGTAGTGAGCCAGCGTCTTCAGCCACTGGAAGCCATACTGCTGGTAATCCCGCAGCACCGGAGCCAGTGTCTCCGGAAGCGGAAAGTCAAGATTCTCCGGACTGTGCATGTTCGCCAGAAGACGGCGGAAGGAGCGTCCAATGCGGATAGCATCGGTACCTCCTTTGCCGGTATCGGCATCCAAATGAAGCCCCTGGATTAAAGGCAGAGAGAATTCTGCGCCAGGGATATCGGCAGTCCCCATTCCAAGCTCATTAATGAGTGCGATAATTTCCTGGAACTCGGCGGTTTCCAGCGGCAGCAGCGCCCCGTCCGGCAGGCGGTAATATTTGCGCTTCTCCTGCAGGGATTTCAGCACCAGTACTATATCTGATTCGGGAATGCCGTCCATACCGAATTTGAAATCAAGCCAGTCGGTTTTTTCATTCCACGTTAAGCTGGCCTTGGGGATGTAGGTGCCGGTAGGCACCCTCAACTTGACGGCGGTGGTCGCGTATACCTGCAATAAGGGCTCCAGCAATGGAATCGTATGGTACAGGAAGTCATATTCCCCTTCCTCGTCGTTCATAATATAGCCGCTGTCCGTTCGGGCAAAAGACTCATGGGCCATCAGATCCAGAATCCGCTGCTCGGTTTCACTATCCCGCATGAGGATGACTTCATCGCCGCGGTCACGCATCTGCTCCTCCAGCGGATTGACAACAATCGTTCCGTACTGGAATTCAAGCCCGGCCAGCAGCCGGTCCCGCACCCGGTCCAGATAGAGCCTGGCTTGCAGCTGCGTCTGTACAATCCGGTCAGCAATGGCAGCAGCGATATGAACCTGTCCCAGCTTCTTGAGGCCGGGAATCACTTTGTCCATAAAAGTTTCCATCTGTCCTGGAGCGATAACGATCCCGTTGGTTCTGGACTCGGCCAGCATTCTCTTCAGTTCAGACAGACGTATGCATTCCTGCACCGGCAGCTTCAGCAGCTTGCTTTCAGACAGCACAAGCCCGTAATCCTCCATGACCGTAAGTTGTGCCAGTCCTGTAATGTCCAGCCGGTAGCCCTTTTCTTCAGCCTCATCAAATTGAAAACTAAGCTTAGGGAGCCCGTTTTCAATGGGAATGCCTGCGGTGACCGTGTCACCAGCCTGCCAATGAACAGAAGAGGATGCCCCTAGAACAGGCAGAAGTGACTCCCAGAAAAAAGGCGGAATGGCCAGCACCCGCTCTCCGCCCATACTTCCTGAATAAGAGGAATAGGGCGCGGCATTGCCCTGGTAGATCCGTTCATTCAGAAGAATCTCGATCAGCTTCAGCAGCACGGCATTGTCTTCCTTCTTGAAGCAGTGCAGGGCAGGGTCATACATGAAATGCTTGGAGAATTCAAAGGGTTCGCCGCGGTGGACGCGTTCCAGAAACGCTCTTATTTTCTGGACAATGTAAAGGCGTTTGGGGCCCACTTTCAGTTCAAGGCCGAGCATGCGGTTGCCAAAGTTATAGGCAAAGGGTTTGCAGATAAATTCCATCTCCAGCGGGATTCTAACATCTACATAAGCTCCAGCGCCGCTCGGGCGTTGGCGGTTGTTCTCGAACAACCCCAGCATACTGCTTACAAGAAACCGGTCATTTGAGTCATCAGCTACGTTTTGTGGATTCCTGTGGTCTTCATCCGGCTCCATTCCAGATGATTGTCCATCCACGTCTTCTTCGGCATAGAGGACAGATACCAGAACTGCGGCAATATGCTTGCAAAACGGTCCACCGTGGGAATACGCGGGACAGGAGCATTTGCCGTTCACGTCTCCGTCGCTGTCTATGGTAAGCGTGATATCGTAAGGTTCCAGTCCGTAGACAGTAGCCTGATATTTCGAATATTCCAGTCCCTCATTATTCTCTACGGCGGCCAGCCGGACCTTTCCAGCTTCATAATCCTCTGAGCCCCGTTCAAAAGCTGCCTTGCCGCACAGCAGCCGGATTACCCGTTCCGGCACATAAAAACTCACCGCATGATCACTTCCTTCTAACATATCCTTAAATGCTGAATTACTATAGCTTCCATATTAGCAGAACATGCGTACGCCTTCAAAGCAGGAATACAAAAAGCCATCCTGGGCCCGCAGTTCTGCAGGTAGAGGATGGCCGTGGGTCGCGGGCGATATGCTTAATTCGATTGGCCGACAGGTGCCAAAAAATAGGACGGATATTTGATGAAATTGGTTTTAACAATATTTTCTGTTCATTGATTCTCACGCCGTATTGCCGGACCGCTGATCCCATGCAGCATGAACTCAATAGTCAGGTTGATCTCAGCTTCATCATCCCAGTCTTTGTCCGGCATCAGCAGCAGGCGTGCCAACAGATACCCGATTACGGAGGAGATAGTGAAGCGTATAATCGAAGGGGTGGGAACATCTGCCACCTCGCCCTTTTCTTTGAAATGATCGGTGATATTCGTTACCCGCTCCAGTATATTGTTCATAACATTTTCAATGAACTGTTCCCGGAGAACCGGCTGGAAGGGGATTTCCTGTACGAATATTCTCAGGATCTTAAAATTTTTGCGGGCGAACTCCAGGCGGTTCACCATAAAGGCCCGCAGGAACGCTTCATAGCTCTCAAAAGGAACATCCAGCACTCCGCCGAAATTGCGAAGCACGAAAGGTGCGATCATCTTGGCCATAGCTGGGCTTACAATAGACAGCAGCAGCTCTTTTTTGGTCTTGTAGTAGCGGAATATGGTACCTTCTGCCACTCCCGCCCTTTGGGCAATTTCACTGGTGGAGGCAGCAGCGTAGCCCTTCTCGGAAAAAATCTCAATTCCCGCCTGCAGAATGGCCAGCTGCTTGGGTGTCATCTTTTGTTCTTCACTGAGGGTCAGCAGCTCCGCGATCCACTCTTCCTGACCTTGCTGCTCTGCCGCTTTGTTCTTTTGCATGCGGTTGTCCTCCCAAAACTTTTCCTTCAATATAGTCTATCACAGGAAAATTAAAGTTTACATTTTACGATGCTTGCGCAGAGCCAGCACATTGAGCAGCATGAACAGGAGGGAGAAGCCAATCAGCGCGTAGACATCAAGGTCAATGGCGTTCCAGCCTTTGCCGCGGATCATGATATTCGTCAGCGCTTCCGAGCCGTAATAGATCGGCGTTGCCAGTCCCACACGCTGCAGCCACAGGGGAAGGGTATCCAGCGGGAACAGCCCGCTCAGAAAAATCTGCGGAACAATAATCAGCGGAATGAACTGGATCATCTGCAGCTCATTGGCGGCATATGCCGAGAGCAGCGTGCCCAAAGTCAGAGCCGACATCGAGAGCAGGAGGGTCAGCAGCAGCACATAGCCGAAGCTCCCCGCCATCATAATGCCGAGCACCTGGATAGAGAACCAGGAGATCAGCAGCGCCTGGAACACGGTGAAGATACCGAACCCGCAGACGTAGCCAAGCACAATCTCCCAGCGCTTCAGGGGCGTGGAGAGCAGACGCTCCAGTGTTCCGGTAGTCCGCTCCCGCAGGAAGGAAACACCGGCAATCAGGAAGACGAAGAAAAAGATAAATACACCAATCATAATCGGACCAAAGCGGTCAATGGTCTTCATATCCTCAGCGCCGTACAGATAGCTGATCTGCGGTTTCATCTGGCCTTGTCCCACATTTGCCGGATGAAAATTCTGGATGGCTGCAGACACAGCCATCATCACCGCCCGGTTTGCGGTCGGATTGCTGCCCTCAAGAATAACCTCGGGTGAAGTTCCGTTTAGAGTAACGAGGGCATCCAGCTCACTTTCCTGAAGGTCGGCTTTGCCGAGGTCCGCTGATTTGTATGGAACAACCTTCGCGTTCTGCGCTTCAAGCGCGCTGGTGAAAGGGATCGCACCGCCGGAGACCCCGATCTTTGGCTCATAGGCATTTCCATTGAATACCAGACTCATCAGGCTGAGCACAAGAAGCGGGGCGATGAACATGAGCGCCATGGTTCTTTTATCATGAATGAATTGCTGCAGGATCCGCAGGGTAATTGCGCGTACTCTCATCGCCGGGCACCTCCATAATATAGAAAAGCGTCTTCCATCGAAGCAACGCCTGCAGATTGCAGCAGACCCTTCGGAGAATCCACAGCCAGCAACTGCCCGTCCCGGATCATCGCGAGCCGGTCACATTTTTCCGCTTCGTCCATCACATGGGTAGTCAGCACAATAGTGGTACCCTTTCCGTTCAATGCACGCAGCTCTTTCCAGATAGACTGGCGTAATACCGGATCAATGCCCACCGTAGGCTCGTCAAGAATGAGCAGCGGCGGTTCATGCAACAAGGCGATCGCCAGCGACAGGCGCCGCTTCATTCCGCCGGAATATTGATCCACGCGTTTACGCAGATGCTCCTGCAGATTTACAATCTCCATCACATCGGCGATCCGTCGGACACGGTTTCCGCCCTTTAGTCCATAAAGGGACGCGAAGAATTCCAGATTTTCTTTGGCGCTTAGCTCGGTGTAAAGTGCATCCGACTGCGCCATATAGCCGATTTGCTGCAGCAGGGAGAGCTTGGGCACAAGGGTACCCAGCACCTTCACTTCCCCTGAGGTAACTTCATCAATGCCGGTCAGCAGCTTCACGAGCGTAGTTTTACCTGAGCCGGAAGGGCCAAGGATACCGAAGGTTTCGGCCTGCTCCACCTGAAGTGTAATATCCTTCAGCACCTCTCTGCTGCCAAATGCACGGTGGACATGGGTTACAGCAATCACAGGATTCACTTGGTTCATGTCAATCTCCTCGATTCCATGGATATGAGTGAGTACTCACTCATTATTCTAAATCAATCCGTTACAGATGTAAATTGCTTTTTCAGCAGTGAATCCCTAATGAAAAGATTTTTTTAAAGTTTAACCAAAAAGGAGTTTTAATCTGTGGAAGTTTAGGGTAATTATGGGTATCAGTAAATATACTAATAATATACTTTCCATAGAAGAGGGGCTGGAAAATGACCTACAGAAAGGTTGTGCTGGGCTTGCTGGTATGGGTGGCCGCGGCAGGACTTGGTGCATGCAGCAATCCCGGAAGTGAGACGGGTGAAGGGCATTTTCGCACTTTGGCGCAAGAAGGCGTAGACAAGTCACAGTATCTTCCCGGGGATTTGCCGATTCCAGCCGGTGCGGGTATTACATTTACTGAGGGTGAGGCAGCCCACGGAAAAAAGTCCTCCATGCTGATCTATGAAACCCGGGAAAGCATGGATGAACTCGGCAGCACCTATCAAAAGTATGTGAATGACAAATCGCTGAAACTCGGGACACAGATTGTGGACAGGAAAAACATGATTATTAGTGGCAAGGTCCCTAATGCATATTCCTATTCTATTATAGGCACCAGCTCGGCTTCGAATCCCGGCAGTACCGAAATTATCGTAACATGGATTGAGAATTAACGTATTTAACCTAAAATTTACCTTAAGGCCGACCTTGATTGCTCAGGTGCGGTCTTATTTGTGCAGTTAATATTTCCATAACATTCCTCTCGAACAGAATTGACACTCGTAGATGAAAATAACATTAGCAGTTACCTATAGGAAAAGGGTGAATCTAATTGAGAAATAGAAAATGGTTCAGCGCGGCTTTGGCTTCAGCACTTCTCGTAACAGGAGGAGCGGGAAGTATTTTGGCAACAAGCAGCAGTGCTAATGCTGCCGCCGTTAAGACCTCAGCAGTCAAAGAAGGCAGCACCACCTGGACTGTGAACGGAACGCCAGTGACCCTTAGCACTATTGACAGCAAAGGCTATAAGCTGTATTCGCTAAGTCAAGTGGCAGGGGAGCTTGGCGCCAAGCTGATCTTAGGCAGCGGAGGCTTTCAATTGAACGACAGCAAGGGATTACATAATGTAGTCATTCAAGCAGGCTCAAAAAGCTATCAAGTAGATGGTGTGGCACAACAATTCACCATCGCACCTGTCGATTATAACGGTAAAACGTATGTAGAGCTGACGAAGCTGGTTACTTCGCTTGGCGGAGAACTGCAGGCTGAAGGTCAGACGATTCTGAGCTTTGCCCGTCCGGAAGGTCAGTTTGATACGCTGCACTGGAGTGCCAATGGAAGCATTATTGCGAACAAAAGCGATTCCGAAACAGCACAGCTGTTCAAATTCCGCACATACCCTGGCGACTACGAGGTTTTCTCTTCCAATGAAAGCGCACTGGATTTCGCAGTTTCCGCAGATCAGAACTGGGGCGCGTTCACCGATGAGACAGGCCAGCTGAAGCTGATCAACCTTGCCAGCGGAGCCATCTCGACACTTGGAACGGATACCAGCGTGAAGACGGATCTGGTCTGGTCGCAAGATGGCAAGACCATCTACTTCATCCAGGGTGACAAGCAGGAGAAGATCGCTCAAATCTCGGTAGAGACTGGTGCCGTTAAAGCACTGCTTGAAGATAAAGTGGAGAATAAATCGGAACTGCGTCTGTCTGCTGATGCCAAGAGTGTTGTCTACATTGTTAACGTAACCGGGGTCGCCAAAAATGATGCTGACAGTACAGAAGATTCGCTTACTGTAGATTTCAGCAAAGCCGGAGAGCAGCTGTATAAGCTGGATCTCGCTACCAAAGATGCGAAGCCTGTAGCTCTGACTACAGCGCTGGACAATAAGTTGTATCCGGAAATACTGGCTAATGGCGGAGTCGTGTACCTGAGTGCAGATCCGGATGGCAATGCAGCCAACACCCTGAAATCCATCGCAGTGGACGGAACTATTACGAACATCGCTCTTGATGTTGAACCTTCATGGTCAACTGGGGTATCCACAGGTCTGATCGTCTCTGGTACAGCAGCGGACGGAAGCACTTCTATCTATTCCATTGATGCCAGCGGCAGCAAAACAGTGCTGTTCCATACGTCCGAAGATGTATCAGAAGTAGCCGTATCTAAAGATGGCAGCAAGCTTGCTGTTGTCAGCGACGGCAAAGTGCTCCTAATCCAGGGCGGCAAAGCACTTCAGCTCTCCAAATAAACGACTGAGGCATCACCCACATCATATAACGGCGGAATCGCCGAGAGGAGAAATTATTCATGAAGATTTTCAAAAAATTCACAGTTACAGCTTTGACCGCGGTTATCGCGGTAACTGCATCTTTTGCCGGAATCGCGGCTGCTGCAGATTCACTTAAGGGGAAAATTACAGTCAACGGCTCCACCGCATTGCTTCCGCTGACGCTGCAGGCAGCCAAGGAATTCCAGAAGCTTCATCCGAAAGTCAAAATCGCTGCTTCCGGTAAAGGTTCTGTCACTGGACCACAAGCTGTGAAGAAAGGGATTGCCGATATCGGTGCATGCGACTGGGATGCAAGCATGGACGTTCCCGGCTTCAAGGCTTTTGAAGGACAAGTAGCTAACAAAGTAGCCGTTATTCCTTTTGCCACCATTGTTAACAAAAATGTAGGTGTAGATAACCTCACTACCGAACAGCTACAAGGCATTTTCTCTGGGAAAATCACCAACTGGAAAGATGTCGGCGGATCGGATGCCAACATTGTAGTCGTTACCCGTGCCTTCGGTTCCGGTACACGTGTTAACTATCAGGCTAAGGCACTGGCTGGCGGGGATATCACGAAGAAAGAGAAAAACTATAAAGAAACCGGATCAAGCGGCGACATGAAAACTGCTGTTGCTACAACCCCTAACGCTATCGGCTATATCGACCTTGTCTATGTAAGTGGCGGCGACATTAAGGCTGTGAAATTCAACGGTGTTGAAGCAACTTCAGATAATGTCATCAATGGATCTTACAAGATTTGGGCTTACGGATATTATATGACCAAAGGCCAGCCAAGCGGCGTAACCAAAGAATTCATCGATTATGTACAAAGCAAGAAGTTCCAGCAGGGTTCCCTGAAGAAGCTGAAATTCATTCCGATTTCTGCAATGAAGGGTTAATGGTAAGTCTTTTAGAATCATGAACATATATTGAACGGTAACAGCGGCCAGCTCCGGAGTTCATGCGGGGGTGGCCGCTTACAGGAGGGAAAGTATGGGGGCACCGGTCCAGAACCTGGCATCGCGGGCACAGAAGAGCAGTCTTGCAGAAAGCAGTATAAGCACCAAACGCCACAACAGGCATTTATTCAGCAACACCATGTTCCGTTATTATTTTCTGTTCAGTATCCTTGCACTTTGTCTGGTGCTTGGACTTGTCATTGTATTCATCGGCAAAACGGCGCTGCTTCTGTTCGCTCATCTCTCGCCGCTTGAGTTCTTCTTCTCATTCAACTGGAGCCCGGAAGAGGAAGCCTTTGGCGCCGCTGCCTTTATTGTTAATACATTATCACTGACGGCCCTGACACTGCTCATTGCAGTTCCCGTGTCGGTAGGAATGGCTGTGCTGTGTGCGGAGATTGCTCCGAAATGGCTCAAGGGCTTTATCCGGCCGGTGCTGGATTTGCTTGTCGGGATTCCTTCTATAGTCTATGGTTATCTGGGGTTGACCGTGCTATTGCCTTTTCTGCGCAGAGTCAGCGGGGAAGGGCTGGGAGACGGCCTGCTTGCGGCAGCGCTTGTCCTGGCACTGATGGTGTTGCCTACTATTTGCCGGATCAGTGATGATGCCATCATTGCCGTTCCGCGCAAATACCGGGATGCCGCTTATGCCCTTGGTTCCACGCGTCTGCAGGTGATTATGCGTGTAGTTCTGCCCGCAGCCAATAGAGGCATTATCTCGGCCATTATTCTGGGCATGACCCGTGCGGTTGGAGAGACAATGGCAGTTGTGATGGTTATCGGTAATACGCCGCAGCTGGCCAAAACCCTGTTCACTCCCTCATCCGTGCTGACCAGTAACATCGTAATGCAGATTTCTAATGTGGAATTTGACTCCACCTGGAACTATGCGCTGCACATGATGGCCTTTCTGCTGCTGTTGATTTCGTTTGTGCTGATCCTTATCATCCGCATATTAGGCCGGAAAAGGAGGGATGCAGCATGAATTTTACCCGAACACGCCATTCGGCCCGTTCACAACGTAACAACAAATTGGCAACCATTGCTTTTTACACCCTGGGCGCTCTGGTCATGCTGCTGATTTTCTGGCTGCTCTTCACCATTCTAAGCAAAGGCGTGCCATCGCTCAGACCAGACTTCTTGATCAAGCAGCCGGAGGAAATGGACGCTGGCGGCGGGATTGGCCCGGTGCTGTTCAACTCCTTCTATATTTTGTTCATTTCGCTGCTGATTTCGATTCCGATTGGTGTCGGGGCCGGAATTTATATGGCGGAATATGCGCCGGATAATAAGTTCACCGGAGCGCTGCGCATCTGCGTGGAGTCGCTATCCTCGGTTCCTTCCATCGTATTCGGGCTGCTGGGTCTCGCGATCTTTGCCGAATACTTTAACGTCGGACTGACCATTCTCGGCGGCGGTGTCAGCCTGGCACTGCTCAATCTGCCGATGCTGGCCCGCGTTACGGAAGAAGCGGTACGCGCCGTTCCCGGAGAGATCCGTGAAGCAGGCTATGCCCTGGGAATGACCAAGTTCCATGTTATCCGCAAGGTGGTGCTGCCGGTAGCCATGCCAGCTATCGTGACCGGTGTCTGTCTGGTGGCAGGACGCGCCTTCGGGGAGTCGGCTGTAATTATTCTGACTGCGGGCCTCAGCACTTCCGGCGAGATGTGGGATTTCAATCTGTTCTCGCCAGGCGAGACACTGGCTGTTCATCTGTGGTATGTACAGTCAGAGGCCATCGTTGAGGATGCGCGGCAGATTGCCGACAAATCCGCAGCCGTGCTTGTGTTCGTGGTACTGCTGATTAATTTCATCTTCCGGTTCCCGCTGTGGCTCGGACGCCGCCGGGGACGCTAAGCGGCAGTAGATCTCTCATATATACGTACTAATGAATACAGAAACGGATGCCGACCTGGGTAAAGGGGGCATCCGTTTCTGTTTATGCTCAATTGTTAATTGCTTAAAATTGTAAATAATACTAAAATGAAAGCAATCCCATTTCCATACGAATCCCCCTTTCATCAGTTGTACCTTATAAGGAGGTGCGTAAGATGCCCAAACGTATGTCCGAGCAGGATCTGAACAAGTTGATCAATACGCTGGAGCTTACACCTAATGATGGTGAACATGAGTTTCTTGTTAAAGAATCGTTCATTAGTGAGGGGACTCCTGACGATGAACTATCGGGGCGTCTGTTAGTAAGAGCAGACAAGATATTCGTTCAGGACCCCCTCCCGGGCGGAGCGCCAGCCGTGATCTCGGCCGTTCTTCCCGTCGTGATCCATGTCAATGGACAAGCCATTGAAGAGCCGACCCCTGTTACGTCGCAGGATATTATCGATTGGGAGCTGTCTGAGCCTCCCTTGTATGCAATTACCATTTCAGAAGACCGGCTGATGGCCTTTTTTACTCTATATTCCCCAAAGAAATTTCGCTGGCGGCTAAACAATCAATATTCTTCGAGTGTGCTTAAAGTCGATGCTTCCATTGATTTGGAGACGGTAACCGGCCAACTGGGGCTGAATCAGATTATTGTCGATTTTGAGCAGCGGGGAATCATTCAGAATCTGAACATTTCCGGCATACATGGAGAACTGCAGAATCCCACCTATCAGCCCATTCCCGCATCCAAAGGAAGAGCGGCTGTACCCGGGGAGAATGCACGTTTGGATTTGTTTTTTTCCGAAACCATTGAGAATGAATTTAATGAAATCGAAGGCCAGGTAGACTACCGCAGCCACCTTCGTATTCCGTCAGCGATCAGAGGGCAGGTTATCGCCCGCAAGATTCCGATTGCTGAGGGGATTCCCGGCTATGATGTCTATGGAGAAATTCTCTACCCGCCTCCCCCGAATGACATTACTGTGCTCGCTAGGAATAACACTGTGCTGCTGATTAATAACGAGGTGCGGGCACTGTATGAAGGAAGGCCAAGAGTCACAGGTGACAAAATCAAAAGTTTCGATATCTGTACCTCCTACCTCGTTCCCGGCAACGTGAATATCAAATCAGGCAATATCGTATTCTCAGGAGATGTGGTGATTCGCGGGGATGTCGAAGACAATATGATTATTGAGTCCCTGGGTAATGTGTATGTAGCCGGAAGTATTTATAATTCTACAATTACAGCTACCGGCAGTATTGTGGTTAAAGGGAATGTGGTCAATAGTAACCTGTATTCGGGGTACTTTGGCGTAATGTACAACCGGATCTATAACTGTTCCAAACAGCTGATTGATGAGGGCAGAAATTTGCAAAAGGCGGTCTGGTTGCTGAACCAGGCGGTGCAGAGCCGCAATCAAAGTGTGAATTTCGGACAAGCGGTGCTGCTGCTGCTGGAGAGCAAGTTTCAAAAGATTCCGCAGATTATTAAGGAACTGCTCTCGGTACTGACAACCGTTCAGGCCAATTATCATCAGGATTTGGGCCAGACACTGCATTTCCTGAATCTGTTTTTGAAGCCGGTTCAACTGGTGGATTTCCTGACGGAAGCTTCGCTGAGCGGAGTGATCGTGATGCTGGAAGAATTGCATTCCGGTGTGGCCCGGATGCAGGAGTCCAAAGTAGAGGTCAATATCGGCAAATGCCAGAACAGCACACTGAAATCGAATGGAGACATTCTGATTCATAGAGACGGAATTGTGCAGAGCGAGTTGTTTTCCTCAGGAAATATTACGTTTCTGAAGACATTTTCCGTCTGCCGCGGCTCCAAGCTGGAGTCGGGAGGCAGTATTTCTGCTTATTACGTCGGAGGTGAGAGCGGCGCGCAATCCCTGCTTAAGGCCAAGCACAGCATTACCGTACGCAAAATGTATCATGGTAAAATTACCGTAGACCGGTATACGACCGAAATCACCGAGCCTGTAGAGAATATGAATTTTGACGCCGAAACGGTGCGTATGCTGAAATTACAGATGGAATCCAAGTGAATGCTGGCAGAGGGGAGCCGCGTACCTCGCCTCGCTCTGCCAGTTCCACTTTCCGACAAATAAACAGCCCTCCGGAAGGAAGGTTGTTTATTGCTGCGCCAGAAGTTCACTATACAATCTGCTGTAATTCCCCCGTCTGCGCTTCTACTGCAATGCTCCACGCACGAATCCATCCGCTTTTGCAAGCCGCCGCCGTGCTTCGCCAGCATCAACATCACTTAGAATCATAATAATGGCTGTTTTCACATGACCTTCAGCAAGCGTAAACGCGGCCTCAATCTGCTCCTCGGAAGCATGGGTCGCCAGCTCAATAATACGCTTTGCCCTGTAGACCAGCTTCTCATTGGAGGGGTTCAGGTCGACCATCAGATTCCGGTAGACTTTTCCGATTCTAATCATGGCGGTTGTCGTCAGCATGTTCAGGATCATTTTTTGTGCCGTGCCTGATTTCATCCGCGTGGAGCCCATAACAACCTCCGGTCCTACTACGGCTTCAATCGTCAGCTTGCCGACCCCGGCCATCGGTGTACCCGTGTTATTGCATAGCCCAATGACGACGGCTCCCCGCTCCCCAGCCCGTTTCATCGCTCCCAGTACATAGGGGGTGCGTCCGCTGGCAGCGATTCCGACCACTACATCCTTATCGGTGACGGCACATTCGTCGATGTCCTGTGCTCCCAATTCCAAGCTGTCTTCCGCACCTTCCACCGGATCTTTAACCGCCCGGAAACCGCCGGCAATAAGTCCCTGCACCATGGAGGGAGGGGTGCCGTAGGTGGGCGGGCACTCCGAAGCATCCAGAATACCGATTCTCCCGCTGGTTCCGGCACCGACATAGAACAGTCTGCCGCCCGTCCGAAAGGCGTATACAATATAATCCGCCGCTCTGGCAATTTGCGGGATCAGGCCCTGGATGCACTCCGCGACGAGGCGGTCTTCATTGTTAATCAACTGCATAATTTCAGCAGAGCTGAGGCTGTCGATATCCGTGGTCTTATCGTTGGGCTGCTCTGTCATCAAATTCGCTAAAATATCGTTCATGAGGTTTCGTCCTCCTGTCTGTCTATTGTTGTCTGTGGTGATGTTTCGATTTCCCGTCCGTTTCGTCCAGCAGCAGCTTCCCCAGCCTTGCCGCCCCCGTGGACGGCGGAGCTCCGTGGCTCCCATCCACAATCTCCAGGGCACTGCTGAATTTCAGCAGACGCTGGCAGAAGAGTCTATAAAAAACGCGAGAATACCTGAAGACCGAACCGCTGAGGACTACAGGAAGCGTCATCAGCACCGGGTTTTGGCGCAACAGCGCAGCCGCCGTATCGCTAAGAGCTTCCGCCTCTTCAGAGAGAATGGCAGTTGCGGCGGGGTCCCCGGCTTCAGCCGCTCCGATACAGAGCTTCGAGAAGGCGGCAATCTCAGCTTTGGTATGAGAAGGATGATAAATATATTCCTTCAAATCAGTGATCTGCTGTAAACAGTATTCTTCCATAATCATACCGGTCATTACGGTAGGAGGCTGAGCAGCGTCATGGCTGCGCATTACGGTCTGGACCGCACGGAGTCCAATCCGGTAGCCGCTGCCTTCATCTCCAAGAAGATGCCCCCATCCGCCTGTACGATGGCAGGAGCCATCCGGGCTGTAGCCATAGCAGATCGAGCCTGTCCCCGAAATAATCAGTGTTCCGAAGCTGTTGCCCAGCGCAGCCATCAATGATATTTGACCTTCAGATTGGATGAATACCGGGATGGATATTCCGCGCTTCAACAAATGCTGAAGAACAGCGTTCTTTAAGCAGGCTTGTTCCTCCTTTGTCGAAAAACCTGACACTGCAAGACAGATTGAGGTCATGTCAGCTACGTCTGTCTGCAAACGTTCCAGCAATCCGTCAATAGCTGACATGACTCTTGTAAGCGCTACACCTAAGGTCGCGCTATGAGGATTGGAGGGGCCGCCGATATAGCGTGCAAGTAGCTCTCCCGACTCATTCAAAGCGGATGCATCGGTCTTTGTGCCGCCACCATCAAGGCCTAAGTACACTTTCATCGATCACTCACCACTTTGATTTTTTCCTAATTATATGAGAATCCGCCCACAAAGTAAAACAAAATTTCATAAATAAAAAAGTTGTTGAAATTTTATTTCACAGCTCATATAATGAATTCATTCCAAGTAATTGGGAGAATAGCAAACGGGACGAGTTATATTATCTAACATCAATTTGCGCAGTGTTTGTGTAAGGTCGGCCATTACATGAGGGGGTGCTTGGATTTAATGAACGGCGGATTAATTCGACTAAGGGAAATGTATGATGCATTAAGTCCTTCTGAACACAAGATTGCTGCTTATATCCTGCAGAACCCGGATGAGATGATTCAACTCTCAATTGCGGATTTGGCAGCGAAGAGTGGTTCAAGTCAGGCGGCCATCGTAAGGTTGTGCAAGACCATTGGTTTCAAGGGTTATCAGGATCTGAAGATCAAGGTGGCGGGGGATCTGCAGGGCAGAGATCCGGCAATCATCGGCTATCAGGAAATCCGCCCGAATGATACCATTGCGGCGATCATGCAGAACGTATCCAATAATAATATTCAATCGATCCGGGACACGCTGACGATTCTGGATGAAGACATGGTAGAACGGGCCGTGGAGGCCATTGACCGCGCCAAGCGAATCTATTTTTTCGGCGTGGGCGCTTCCAATCTGATTGCGATGGATGCCCAGCAGAAGTTTCTGCGGATTAATAAGACCAGCTTTTCCTTTGCCGACCCTCATGTTCAGCTTACGAGCGCGATCACAGCTTCGGAAGAAGATGTGGCTGTGTGTATTTCATACTCCGGAGAGACCAAAGAGGTCATCCGGGCCGCTTCTATTGTTAAAGAAAATGGAGGGACTGTCATCAGTATTGCCAAGTATGGCAGCTCTACCTTGAGCAAGAGCGCAGACATCCCGCTGTGCACCTCCGCTACCGAGAATGAAATCCGCAGCGGAGCGATGGCTTCCCGGATCACCCAGCTTAATCTGATTGATATTCTATATCTTGCTGTTGCGAGCCGGAATTATGAGCAGTCCGTTACTTATTTGGAGAGAAGCAGACAACATATCAAACGGCTATAGCCTGGAAAACAAAGGGGAGACAATAATGAAGAAACGTTTATGCTTGGGTTTGGTTCTGGTCATGATGCTGATTAGCGCTTGCAGCAACTCCGGAGGCAAGGAGGCAGCAAACCGTCCGGATGCCAAGGACACCATTACGGTCTGGACCTATCCGGTTCATGGTACCTACGAGGATGAGCTCAAAGGACTGGTTGCTGATTTCCAGAAGGAACATCCGAACATCACCGTTAAGACGGAAGTGTTGTCTTGGGCAGAGGGTCCGAAGAAATTCGATGTTGCCCTGAACGCCGGCAGTCCTCCTGATCTGTATTTTCACAGTGTAGATGGCACTTATGTCAACACCGGACTGGCATTGGATCTCGACCCGTTCATGACCGATGAGATCAAAAATGACTACCTGCCGGGAACACTTGCGCTCGCACAAATAGGCGGTAAACAGTATGGCCTTCCGCTGTACCAGTTCCAATGGGGTTGGGGCGGAAATAAGCGCATTCTCGAAGAAGCCGGAATTGACTGGGCTGCCATCCAGCAGAACGGCTGGACCTGGTCTGAGTTTGAAGCGGCGGCTGCCAAGCTGACCAAGAAACTCCCGGACGGCTCCACCCAATACCCGCTGGTCACAGACGGAACCTCGCTCGATTTCATTGAGATGCTGTCCCGCAACAATAATATGCCGGATGTCCTGGACGAATCAGGTGCTTTCCAGTGGAACGATAACCGTATCCTGGGTACGCTGAGCTTCATCAAAGGCCTGCTGGATAAAGGTTATTTACCCAAAGAGACTTCAGCAATTGCTCCAGCCAAACGTTCCGATATGTTCTATGCCGGACAAGCGGCTATAATCTCCAAGGCTATTCCCTACTATGATGTCATGATTCAGAACCGCAACAAGGATATTGACGCCGGTACGGTCAAAGGTGAGAAGATCGACTTTGTCCTGCTCCCGGTTCCCCATAAGGATGATGCTCCTGCGAAAACTACTATGGGAGCAGAAGGCTACATTGCTTTTAAACAAAAGAACGACAAAGGCGAGCAGCATGCCAAAAATACCTTCCTTGTCCTGGATTACCTAAGCGGGGCGAAAGCCGGAAACTCCTCCAATGAATTGGTGTTGCCATTCGTACGTAAATCCCAGGCAGAACAGTATGCAGGCAAAGCACTTGGCACAGAAGAGACCATTAAGGCATCGGAGATCATGGCCAAGAATATGGCGATGCCTGTAACCTTGAAGCTCGATACAGCCATTGCCGCCAAAATGAAGCAATTTAAAGAACAGGTAGTCACTCCTAACATGCAGGCGCTGTATTCCGGAGAGAAAACGCCGGAAGCTGTTGCTGAAGATTTCAAGAGTAAAGGCAGCCAAATGCTGGGCAAATAGTTCTTTTATCGGGGGCGTCCTTCAGATTGCGGATAGGGCGTCCTCTCTGAATAGAGGAGGGATAAGGGATGACGACAATCGCGCCAAACCGGGTGCGCAGTTCCGCCGGCAGATTATGGCGTGAATACGGCTGGGCCTACCTGTTTATCCTGGCACCGGTCCTGCTGTTTCTGGTGTTTACACTATATCCGGTGGTATCGGCTTTGATCATGAGCTTTCAGCAGTACAACATTCTGAACTCGACCTGGATCGGCTTCGATAATTATGAACGGCTGTTTCAGGATGCAACCTTCTGGAAATCGATGCGCAATACTGTCATTTTTACGGTGTGCACGGTTCCCGTCAATATCATCATCACCTTTGTGCTGTCTTATTTGATTTATCAGATGAAAACCAAATGGCAGACCTTCTTCAAGGCCACCTTGTACCTGCCTGCAGTCGCCTCGGGCGTAACGATATCCATCGTGTGGCTGGCGATTTTTGATCCGACGAATGTCGGGCTGTTGAACCGGTTTCTGGAATGGTTTGGCCTGGACCCGGTGATCTGGCTGGGGCAGTCCAAAACCGCGCTGTTCTCGCTGATCCTCATGAACTGGCTGGGCTCGCACGGGGCGGGAATCATCCTGTATCTGGCCTCGATGGGTGGAGTTCCGAAATCGCTGTATGAGGCGGCCGACATTGACCATGCCAGCGGCTGGACCAAATTCACTCGGATTACCTGGCCTTTGCTCAAACCGACCACGCTGTATCTGCTCGTAACGGGAGTTATTACTTCCTTCCAGGTGTTTATCTCCGTGTATATGATGACCCAGGGCGGACCTAACTTTGCGACAACAACGATTGCTTATCTGATCTACCAGACGGCGTTCCAGTTCTATGAATTTGGCCTGGCTTCCGCGCAGTCGTTTGTGCTGGCCTTTCTGATTATCCTGGTCTCTGTCATTCAATTTAAATACTTCTCGAGTGACGTCGAGTATTAGGGCGGAAGGAGCGAACCTGTTATGAAAACCAGATCAAAGACCATCTTTCTGCTGATCGCGGCTGCGTGTCTTATTGTGTGGAGCATTGTGACCATTATTCCGCTGTACTGGATGCTTGTCGGCTCTGTGCAGGACTCGGCGGCCACCGCCAGTTTCCGTCCCAGCATGCTGCCGGAGGCCTTCTCATTTGCGCCGTATGAACGTTTTTTCGCCAAAACAGCGGCCTGGCGCTGGCTGCTCAACTCTTTGTTCATTTCCTCGGTGCTGACGATTACCAATGTATTTTTTGCTTCCCTTGCGGGCTATGCTTTTGCGAAATTGAAATTTCCCGGTAGCAACGCGATTTTCTGGGTGCTGCTCAGCACGATGATGATCCCGGCCCAGGTCACGCTGATTCCGCTCTATATTCTGATCGTCAATGTGTTCAATCTCGGAGACAGCTATACCGCAATTATCCTGCCTACGGCCATTACGGTCGGCAACATTTTTCTTATGAAGCAGTACATGTCTTCGCTGCCGACCTCACTGATTCATGCGGCGCGGATCGATGCCTGCAGTGAATTCGGGATCTTCTGGAAGGTGATCCTTCCGCTGGCGAAGCCGGGGCTTGCCGTACTGGCCATTTTCACATTCGTCGCTTCCTGGAACGAATTCTTCTGGCCGTTTCTGATTACGAACTCTACCGAGATGCGGACCATACAGGTGGGCCTGGCATCCTTCGTGTTCGCGGAATCGACGGATTTTGGGGCCATTATGGCGGGGGCGAGCGTAGGAGCTTTGCCGATGCTGATTTTATTCTTCTCTCTGCAGCGCTACTTCCTGCAAGGCATTACTATCGGAGCCGTCAAAGGCTGAGTTATAGCAGAAATTCTATTTTTGGAGGGGAAGAGCAATGGCACGAGTTGAATTCCGGAATGTGCGCAAACAATTTAACGATCAGAACAAGCAGACCTTTACGGCGGTGGCGGGTTCCGATTTTGTGATTAACGATAAAGAATTTGTTGTGTTCGTAGGCCCCTCAGGCTGCGGCAAAACCACCTCGCTACGGATGATCGCAGGACTGGAGCAGCAGACGAGCGGGGATATTGTGATCGGCGAACGCATCGTCAATAATCTTCATCCCAAGGACCGCGATATCGCAATGGTTTTTCAGGATTACGCGCTGTATCCCCATATGACGATCCGTGAGAATTTGTCCTTTGGCCTGAAGAATCTGAAGAAGCCGAAGGCTTATATTGAGCAAAAGGTCCAGGAGGCCGCAGCGATTCTCGGACTTGACGACATGCTGGAACGCAAGCCGCGCGAGCTGTCCGGAGGCCAGCGTCAGCGTGTGGCGCTGGGCCGGGCTATTGTGCGGGATCCACAGGTATTCCTCTTCGACGAGCCGCTGTCCAATCTGGACGCCAAGCTCCGCATTCAGATGCGGGTTGAGCTGGGTGAACTGCACAAACGCCTCGGCGCCACCATTGTGTATGTGACCCACGATCAGGTGGAGGCGATGACGCTCGGTGAACGGATTGTGGTCATGAATAAAGGAGTCATTCAGCAAGTGGCTTCTCCAACCGAGCTGTATGCCAACCCCCGGAATATGTTCGTGGCCGGTTTTATTGGTTCTCCGGCCATGAATTTCATTGATGCGCGGGTGGAAGAAGGCCGTATCCGGATTGACGGAGCGGAATTCGTTCTGTCACAAGATGCTGCGGAAGGGCTGAAGAGCTACAACGGGCGTGAAATTATTCTTGGCATCCGCCCGGAGCATATTTATGGCGAAGACTTCGCACCAGGTGTATCCACAGAACATCAGATGCAGGCACATATCAAGGTTGTCGAGCATCTCGGCTCGGAGAATCTGGTCTACTTCAGAATAGGCCGCAGAACCGTTACCGCGAAGGTCCATCCGGAGACCAAGGCATACATCAATCTCAGCAAGCAATTCATCTTCGATCTGAACAAAGCGCGTTATTTCGATCCGGCAACGGAAGAGAGAATCGATTGGTAAAGCAGCGGATCAAATCACAGAAGGAGGAGACAAGTCATGCAGAAACTGAATCAGGTATTAGTCAGCACGGGAGTGGAGTCATTTAGGGAGATTGTGCCTATCACACTGCTTAGTCTGGCCAGCTCAGCCATGCTGGTGCCGGTGGTGATTTTCACGCCTATGGCGCTGG
Organism: Paenibacillus sp. P32E; assembly: GCF_001909085.1. Classification (NCBI taxonomy): domain Bacteria; kingdom Bacillati; phylum Bacillota; class Bacilli; order Caryophanales; family Paenibacillaceae; genus Paenibacillus; species Paenibacillus sp. P32E. The sequence goes on from NZ_LVYY01000005.1 coordinate 172,220, forward strand.
CGTTTATCCTAATTCCGCTTCTATATATGCCTTTGTTCTATGGCGTATTCTATGCGTATCACCGGAGAACGGAGGGGAAGAGGCTGTCGGTCAAAGAGATGTTGTCGGGTGCCCGCAAGGGCTTTGTCCCAGCCGTCGTGTTCGGCCTGTTCTGCTCCTTGCTGGTGCTGATTTTAGGGTCCACCTGGTGGTTCTACGGCGGCCGCGACGGAGTGGTGAACTGGACGATAGCCATTTTTCAGACTTATTTTGTAGCAATGGCCTTTGTCTCCCAATTCTATACGCTGGAGCTGGTGCTCCAGAATAAGCTGGGTATTTTCAAGGCCATGGGGGAGAGTGTTAAGCTCTTTCTCCGCTATCCTGCCTATACCATCGGTGCCTTCTTTCAAGCGCTGGTCGTTGGTGTAATGCTCGTGGTTACGGTTGTTGGTTTTGCCTCGCTGTTTAATGGCATGCTTGCCGTTTATCTGCATAAAGCGGCCTATAATGTGCTTCACCCTGACGAGGATGCCGAAGCTGATGGTGTTCCTGAGACAAGTGCGGCCTATGCGGAAGGCAGGCTGATATGACCGGAAAGGGAAGCAATGGAGTGGACCAGCGTTCCGGTGACGGCCAGGTTTTACGCGGAAGGCAGGCTCCTGTAAGGAGGGCTGTCCGCAGCGGAGCGGACCGGCTTGCCGCAGGCTTTTCTCATCCCCTGCTGGACGGACGGCGGATTGGGCTGGTGACGAATCCAACAGGCATCACAGCGGATTTTCGTTCTACGGTGGAGGTTTGCAGAGGGCTTGCTTCCTCCAGGCTTACCGCTCTTTTTGCCTGTGAACATGGTATTTACGGCCAGCATCAGGCTGGAGTAAGGTTCGGGGATGAATTCGATGCTGTGCTGGGCATTCCCGTCTATAGCTTGTATGGGGAGCATAAGAAGCCGGTTTCTTATATGCTGGAGGGCTTGGACACCATTGTTTTTGATGTCCAGGATTTGGGGGTACGGTTCTATACGTATCTGTCGACACTTCTGTATGTTATGGAGGCATGTGCAGAGCATGGCATAAGCCTGCTTGTGCTGGACCGGCCGTCCCCGCTTGGCGGCATTGGCTGCGAGGGAGGGTTTTTACAGGAAGGCTATGAATCTATGGTTGGCGCATGGACCATGCCTATCCGTACCGGAATGACGATTGGTGAATTCGCGCGGATGGCTAATGACAGGAAAGGTCTTCACTGTGATCTGGATGTGATTTCGCTGGCGGGCTGGAGCCGGGAAATGGAATTTACGGATACAGGGCTGCCCTGGATGCTGCCTTCGCCCAACATGCCGACTATCGAGACGGTGCGGGTGTATGGCGGCACTTGCTTTTTTGAGGGGACCAATCTGTCGGAAGGACGCGGGACGACGATTCCGTTCCAGTGGATTGGAGCACCTTGGCTGGATGGCGCCTGTCTTACTGACGCGATGCGGAAGCATGAACTTCCCGGTGTGCATTTCCATCCCCTGCGTGCAACACCGGCGTTCTCGAAGCATCAGGGTGAATTATGCGGTGGGGTGCGCTTGTTCGTGACAGACCCGCAGAGGTATGAGCCGGTGCACACAGGGCTTACTCTGCTGCATGAGGTGAGCACGCTGTATCCTGAGTATTTTGAATGGCTCACTCCGCCGGAGGGCAGGACGAGATATTTCATTGATTTGCTGACTGGCGGAGAGGAGGTACGCCGCTCTATCGGCACAGTGGAAGGATTGCAGGCAATTGCTGAGGAATGGCGAAGTGACAGTGCTAAGTGGCTGGCTATGCGTCAGCCTTATCTTTTATATTCTTAAATCGTAACCAGATAACTGAATTTGGGGAGGCGCAGTGATGGCAATCGTTTGGCGTGAAGTGGCAAGGCTGGAAACCGGTCTTGATGCGGCGGTCGCCGCAATGAGTCTGAACGATAAAATCGGCCAGGTGCTGATGTGCGGATTCGATGGAACTGCGGCATCGGATGAAGTGCTTAAGCTTGTGGCTGACAACGGGATTGGCGGTGTGATTTATTTTGCCCGCAATGTGGAGTCGCCGGAGCAGGTTGCCTTGCTGACTGCGGATCTGCAGAAGGCTGCAGCCGAAGGGGGCAAGGCTCCACTCTGGATTTCGATGGACCAGGAAGGCGGGATGGTTGCCCGGATTACCGGCGGCATCGCCCTTATGCCTGGCGGGATGGCGATCGCCGCTGCCGGATCACTGGAAGATGCCTACCAGGCGGCACTTATCAGTGGCCGCGAGCTGGCCGCGATGGGCATTAATTTGAACTATGCCCCTGTGCTGGATGTCAACAACAACCCGCAGAATCCGGTGATTGGAGTCCGTTCTTTCGGAGAGTCGCCGGAATTGGCGGCTGATTATGGCGCGGCGATGATTCGCGGCTATCAAGAAGCGGGCGTTGCCGCTACAGCAAAGCATTTTCCGGGTCACGGCGATACTGACGTTGACTCACATCTTGACCTTCCAATGATCCCGCACGGCCGGGAGCGGATGGATCAGGTGGAACTGGTGCCGTTCCGCAGAGCCATCGCCGAAGGTGTGGATGCCATGATGTCGGCACATATTTACTTTCCGGCACTTGAGCGCGAGAAGCTGCCGGTTACCCTTTCCAAGACGGTTCTCACCGGGCTGCTGCGTGAAGAGCTGGGTTATCAGGGGATCATTATGACCGATTGTATGGAGATGAATGCTATTGCCGAGCACTACGGAACGGTGGAGGCATCGGTGCTGGCTGTTGAAGCAGGCGCGGATATGGTTCTGGTCAGCCACCGTGCCGACCGACAGCTCGCAGCGATGGAGGCGATCCGCAGTGCGGTAACGGTTGGCCGCATCAGTGAAGCGCGGATTGATGAATCCGTCCGGCGTCTGCTGGCGCTGAAGGTAAAGCGGGGAGTGATTGCCGCAGGCGCGGAGACTGTAGGGGAGGACGGTGCTATGGGTGCAGCCGGCGATGATCCTGGTGCAGGAGTGGTTGTCGGACTAGAGGCTGGTGCCGTTGGGGGAGCTATGGCTGCTGCAGGAAACTCGGATTTCAGCGGGGAGCTTGCTGATCTTGGAACTGCGGCTCATCTTGAAGTGGCACGGCGTATCAGTGAAGCCAGCATAACGCTGGTTCGCAATAACAGTTCTATCCTTCCCCTGAAGAAGACTGGGAGGACATTGGTGATTACGGCTGCCCCTGTGGTGGCAACGCTGGTCGATGAATCGTTCTCAGCCGCACCCGGGCTGGGGGCAATGCTCGCAAGACACGGGCTGGACAGTATTGACCGTGTGGTTCCTGCTGCTGAAATCGGGACTTATGCGGCAAAGCTGCTGGAGGAAGCACGTGCAGAGGAAGTTGTGCAGATTGTCGTTGGCACGTACAATGCCCAGTTTCATGCCGGGCAGATTGAGCTGGTGGAGCTGCTGCTTAGTCTTGGAAAGCCGCTGGTGATTGTAGCCCTGCGCAATCCATACGATCTGCTGGCTATGCCGGGTGTTCAGGCTTACGCCGCAACTTATGAGAGCCGCCCGCTTGCGCTGGAGAGCGTAGCCCAAGCGCTCCTTGGACACATTGCGTTCCAGGGCAAATTGCCTGTTTCACTTGGCGGGGAATATCCTGCTGGCTGGGGTATGAGGTTATGATTGGCCCGCTCTGGAACCATAAGCCGAACTCTGAGGTTGTTGGACTAATGTCAGGCACTTCGCTGGACGGCATAGATGCCGCGGTCGTTTCTATAGAAGGAAGCGGTCTACAGGCTAAGGTTAAGCTGTTGCACTATTACAGTACCCCTTATGATGATGAACTCAGGGAGCGGCTTAAGGAGCTGTGCACAGTGCAGCATTCGTCGGTTGATCTGGTGTGCGGCATGAACGTGTATCTGGCGGAACGTTTCGCTCAGGCGGCCATTGAGGCCGTTCGCAGTGCCGGAATGGAGATGAAGGAGATCGACCTGATCAGTTCGCATGGGCAGACCGTATGGCATATTCCGCAGCCGGATATTCAGGATCCGTATCTTGTCAGATCCACGCTGCAACTCGGAGATTTGTCTGTGCTGGCGAAACGGACCGGATGCATGGTTGTTGGAGATTTCCGTCCGGCAGATATGGCGGTGGGAGGGCAGGGAGCGCCGCTGGCTCCTTACGGAGACCTGATTCTGTACCGCGATCCCGGCAAGGGGAGATTGCTGCAGAACATTGGGGGTATCGGCAACTGTACGGCGCTGCCATCGGCGGCGGGGCCGGAAGATGTGTTCGCCTTTGATACCGGACCCGGCAATATGGTCATCGATCAGATCGTATACCTGCTGAGCGGCGGTAAGCGGTCTTACGATGATGGCGGAACCTGGGCAATGCAGGGGACAGCAGACTGGGTACTTGTAGAGGAAATGATACAGCATCCGTACTTTGGTCTGAAGCCTCCGAAGTCTACGGGCCGTGAGGTATTCGGCAAAGCCTACGCCGAGGAATTTGCCGCCAAGGCGAGAGAACGAAGTTTAGCCGATGCGGATATCGTAGCAACGGCTACAGCCTTTACCGCGCGGACGATAGCGGAAGGCTACAACCGGTACGTGTTCCCGTTATGCCGGATAGACGAGGTCATTGTCAGCGGTGGCGGCGCGCATAATGCTGCGCTGCTGGACATGCTGCAAGCAATGCTGCCGGATCAAAAGGTACTCACCTCAGGCCAACTAGGCTACAACGATGATGCGAAGGAGGCTATTATTTTCGCTTTACTGGGCAATGATTTTATGCACGGAGTGGCGAATAATCTCCCGTCCGCTACAGGTGCTGAGCGGCAGACTATTATGGGCAAGCTGGCCTTTCCTTAGGTGCTCGCGGCTTACACAACAGATGCTCAAGGCTGCTAACGGCTCTGAGCATCTGTTTCTGGATCTTGACCCCGAAATCCCCCGGTTCAACTATATGGGTACAAGACTTTTCCAATCTCCAATGTTACGGACACAGTAGACACTATTTACTGGTAAAACCCTGTTGGCAGACACTTGCGGACAGAGAAGCCGTTATTGGAGCGGAATTCCCCCATTTTGTGCTGCCTCAGCCAGATTAACGTCTCTCCAGTCCGCAACCATCCCGAAAACAGTGCTATTGTGCAAATAGCGACTCTGGAGTCCGCATAACACATAAATTGGGAACACGCACAAATAACCTCCCCGAAGGGAGGCTGTTGTGTAATGTCCCGGAAAGGATGCAGCCGAAACCCGGCTGATTGCGAAGCGTGTGCTCACGGGGCATAGGCTCCATCGAACCAACCTTGGGGTTCTCATCCCCAGACGCACGAACAGCCTCCCCGAAGGGAGGCTGTTCTATGACGTCCCGGAAGGGATTCGAACCCCCGACCGTGCGCTTAGAAGGCGCATGCTCTATCCGGCTGAGCTACCGGGACATGATGTGACACTGAAAAGCAAGCAAAAATTATGTTATCATATATAGATAACTTTTTCAACTTGTTTTTTTGAAACAGCGGTGGGATATGCTATAATCTACAATTGATCATGGTTCGGAGAAAAGGAGGTGCCCTCATTAATCATTCGAATTCCCCCGCCAAAGAGAATATCGTACTGTTTCCGAAGACGCTGGATTATTATCAGATTCAGTTGACGGTAATGCTGGAGAGTGAACGTTACGGGGAAGCGATGGAACTGCTGCGGTTTCTGCTGCAATGCCAGGGACAGGAAGAGCGGCACTACGAGGAATGGCAGTCACTTTTGGAATGGCTGGAGGCAGCCTTCCCCTATGCGGCTCATAACGGAGATGACAATTCGGAGAACTCTACGGGCGAGCAGGATCTGAAGGAAGAAGACATGGCCCGGATACTGGCTAAATCCAAGCTTGAAGAGGACGCGGATTATCCTAACAAGCTGCTGCACAAGGTAATGCACGAGCCTTTGTCGGAGGCGACGATTCTAGCGCTGGAGCAGTTGTCTTATCTCGAAGGTGGTCACATTGACGAGTCGCTTACCGGCTGGCTGGAGCAGACCGCGGTTCATCCGCTTCTGCAGTTCAGGACCCTGCAGACACTCCGCCGACGCGGAGCTCAAGGTACCGTCGGGTTGCTGCGTTCCGGTGAGCTGTCCTATATTGAGATCGAAACGGTACCGCTGGCCAATGAAGAATTCCCGCCTCAGGTGACCCAGGTGCTGGAACGGGTAGCTGAGCAGGCGGAGGTGCATGAGCCGACACTGTATTATTTTGCCCAGGAGCTGTGGGGTCAGTTCATGATGTCAATTTATGGTTCGGATGAATACCGCAAGCTTCTTGAGGGAGAGGACGCGCAGCTAGATATTTGGGCAGGTGCGCTGCATCAGATGGTGTCTGAGAGCCTGAACGGAACCCGTCAGGAGGAGGAAACGCGGGCCATGTACGGAATCACAGGCAGCATGCGCTTTCAATTCGAAGGGGCATACCGCTCTCTCAAAGGATTTGTTAAGAGTTCTCTACTTGATAAATAGATCAATGTTGTATATAATATAATGGTTATTCTGTGCGTGAATTACGTGATTATTTTTAAGAAAACATGTAACCTATTTTTGGAGGGAAAAGTATAATATGAAAGCAACCTGGGAAAAAATAGAGAAGAACCTTGGAGTTCTTGAAGTCGAAGTAGAAGCAGAACGTGTAGCTGCAGCGCTCGACAAAGCTTTTAATAAAGTAGTTAAGAAAGCGAACGTACCTGGTTTCCGTAAAGGTAAAGTGCCACGGCCGATTTTTGAATCCCGTTTCGGTGTAGAAAGCCTTTATCAGGATGCCATCGACATTCTTCTTCCTGAAGCTTACGGTGAAGCGGTTGAAGAAACCGACATCTTCCCTGTAGACCGTCCTGAAGTGGATATCGAGCAGTTCGCCAAAGGCCAGCCGTTCATCTTCAAAGCAAAAGTTACAGTGAAGCCAGAAGTGACTTTGGGCCAGTACAAAGGCGTAGAAGTTCCAGTTCAGAAAGCAGAAGTTACTGAAGAAGAGCTGGATGCTGAACTGAAACGTCTGCAAGAGCGTCATGCTGAGCTTGTTGTTGTGGAAGACGCACCAGCAGCTAACGGCGACATTACTGTGATCGACTTTGACGGATCTGTAGACGGCGTGCAATTCGAAGGCGGCCAGGCTGAGCGTCATTCGCTGGAACTGGGAAGCAATTCCTTCATTCCAGGATTCGAAGAACAGGTAGTAGGTATGTCCACTGGAGATTTCAAGGATGTTGAAGTAACGTTCCCTGAGGCTTACCATGCTGAGAACCTTGCAGGCAAAGCAGCAGTATTCAAAGTGAAGCTGCATGAAATCAAACGCAAACAGCTTCCTGCCCTGGACGATGAATTCGCTAAGGATGTAAGTGAATTCGATACCCTTGAAGAATACAAGGCAGATCTGAAGGCACAGCTGGAATCCCGCAAACAGGAAGAACTCAAAGGCGTTCGTGAAACTGCGGTAGTTGACGCAGCAGCAGCAAATGCTGATGTTGAAATTCCTGATGCTATGATCGCAAGTGAAGTAGCGAACATGGTTCGCGATTTTGATAACCGTCTTCGCCAGCAAGGTATGAACATGGACATGTTCCTTAGCTTCTCCGGCCAGACTCGTGAAGATCTTGAGCTTCAGATGAAGGGCGACGCCGAAAAACGCGTACGCAACAACCTGGTGCTGGAAGTAATCGCGAAGGCTGAGAACATTGAGGTTTCTGAAGAAGAAGTAACAGCGGAACTCGCTTCCATGGCAGAATCCTTCAAACGTACTCCTGAAGAAATCCGCAGCATCCTGGCGGCCAATGGTTCCCTGAGCAGCCTGAACGATGAAATTTCGCTGCGCAAGACTATTGATTTCCTCGTAGAGAACAGTGTTGAAGTTGAAGCTCCGGCAGTAGAAGAAGCTGCAAAAGAAGAAGCTAGCGCTGAGTAATCATTTTCGAGAACTGCATTCCAACTAGAACGGCCAAGCAAGGCGGCCTCCATAAATATAGATAAGGCGCGTAATTTCTGTTACGTGCCTTATTTTTATCGGCGGAGGTAGATATCAAATACATAATCACAGTCATAGGAATTGGCATTCTCATGGGATTTGCGCTATAATGGCATGCACATGAACAATGCGATATCTGCAGCAGTGAAAAAATGACATAGCGCCTTGAACGTGTTAAAATATTTTTGAAACGGAAAGACTAATCTGTACAGAGAAAAGAGGTTGGTGGCATGAGTCTGGTACCAATGGTTGTGGAATCAACAAGTCGGGGAGAACGGTCATACGATATCTATTCCAGATTGCTGAAGGACCGCATTATCTTCCTAAGCAGTGCGATTGACGATGATGTCGCCAATCTGGTCATTGCCCAATTACTGTTCCTGGCAGCAGATGACCCCGAAAAAGACATTCACCTGTACCTCAACTCGCCCGGTGGTTCTGTGACAGCCGGCATGGGTATATATGATACGATGCAATACATCAAACCGGATGTCTCGACGATCTGCGTGGGCATGGCGGCAAGTATGGGATCGTTGCTGCTTACGGCAGGGGCTCCAGGCAAGAGATATGCGCTGACTAACAGCGAAGTGATGATTCATCAACCGCTCGGCGGCGTTCAAGGGCAGGCATCCGATATCTGGATTCATACCGACTGGATTCTCAAGACGAGACAGAAATTGAATCAAATATATGTGGATCGCACAGGTCAACCCCTTGAAAAAATCGAACGGGATACAGACCGCGATAACTTTATGAGCGCGGAAGAAGCGAAGGAATACGGGCTTATTGACCAGGTGCTCTCTTCACCGATCAAATCTTAAAGGGGTGTTTAGATGTTTAAATTTAATGATGAAAAAGGGCAATTGAAATGTTCTTTTTGCGGCAAATCTCAAGAGCAGGTTCGCAAGCTTGTAGCTGGACCGGGCGTTTATATATGTGACGAATGCATCGAGCTGTGCACGGAAATCGTGGAAGAGGAGCTCGGTCATGAGGAAGAGCTGGATCTGAAGGATATTCCAAAACCGAAGGAAATCCGCGACATTCTTGATCAATACGTTATTGGCCAGGAGCAAGCGAAGAAATCTCTCTCCGTTGCCGTGTATAATCACTACAAGCGTGTCAACAGCCAGAGCAAGATCGAAGATGTTGAACTGACGAAGAGCAATATTCTGCTTCTTGGTCCAACAGGCTCCGGTAAGACACTTTTGGCGCAGACTATGGCTAAGATTATTAACGTTCCTTTTGCTATCGCAGATGCCACTTCCCTCACGGAAGCGGGGTATGTCGGTGAGGATGTCGAGAATATCCTGCTCAAGCTGATTCAGGCTGCCGATTATGATGTGGAAAAAGCGGAACGAGGCATTATCTATATTGATGAAATTGACAAAGTAGCACGTAAATCCGAGAATCCGTCCATTACCCGTGACGTTTCCGGTGAAGGTGTGCAGCAGGCCTTGCTGAAGATTCTTGAAGGTACTGTGGCTTCTGTTCCTCCGCAAGGTGGGCGCAAGCATCCGCATCAGGAATTTATCCAGATCGATACCACGAACATTCTGTTCATCGTGGGTGGTGCTTTTGACGGCCTGGAACAAATGATCAAACGCCGTATCGGCAAAAAAGTCATCGGCTTCAACGCAGCAGTTGAAGGTCAGAAAGATCTGAAGACGGGCGAATATCTGTCTATGGTATTGCCGGAAGATTTGCTTAAGTTTGGTCTGATTCCTGAGTTTGTCGGCCGTTTGCCGGTTATCTCGACTTTGGAACCGCTTGACGAGAACACATTGGTTCGTATTCTGTCTGAACCGAAGAATGCTCTCACCAAGCAGTATATCAAGCTCCTGGAGATGGACAATGTAGCACTCAAGTTTGAGCCGCTCGCTCTGGAAGCTATCGCTAAGGAAGCCATCAAACGCAACACGGGAGCCCGTGGACTGCGCGCCATTATTGAGAGCATTATGCTTGATGTAATGTACGAGGTTCCTTCACGTGATGACATCAAGGACTGTGTCATTACAGAGCAGGTTGTACAGGAGAAGTCACTGCCTGAGCTGAGCTTGAAGAAAGATAAGAAAAAAGAGGAAAGCGCCTAAGCGCCTTCCTTTTCCATACAAGTGATTTACAATACAAGTCATTGTCTCCACCTACAACCGCCTGTATGGCGCGGGGAGGGTGGAGCTTTGATCGTTATGGGGGAGAAAACCATGTTCTTGAGACACCAGACCCGTCCCGTCAATGTTGGCGGGGTAATTATTGGGGGAAACAATGAGGTTGCTATTCAAAGCATGTGTACAACCAAAACAGCTGATGTTGAAGCAACTGTAGCCGAGATTCTGCGGCTGGAGGAAGCGGGCTGTCAGCTTGTGCGCGTGACGGTCAACAATGAAGAAGCTGCGGCGGCAATCAAGGAGATTAAGCAACGGATTCACATCCCGCTGGTAGCGGATATTCATTTTAACTATAAGCTGGCCCTGCTTGCGATTGAGAATGGCATAGACAAGGTTCGCATCAATCCGGGGAACATTGGCCGGCGCGACAAAGTCGAAGCTGTAGTTAAAGCCTGTAAGGATAAGGGTATTCCGATCCGTATCGGTGTCAATGCCGGTTCTCTGGAGAGTCATCTCCTGGAAAAATACGGCTATCCGACTCCTGATGCAATGGTGGAGAGTGCCCTGTATCATATTGGAATCCTGGAAGAACTCGATTTCCATGATATCATCGTATCCCTCAAAGCCTCCGATGTGCCTATGGCGATTGAAGCTTACCGCAAAGCAGCGGAAGTCATTCCGTACCCGCTGCATCTTGGGATTACAGAGTCGGGCACATTGTTTGCCGGTACCGTGAAGAGCTCGGCGGGTATCGGTGCGCTGCTCTCAATGGGTATCGGCAGTACCGTGCGGATCTCGCTCAGTGCCGATCCGGTTGAAGAAGTGAAGGTAGCCCGTGAACTGCTCAAGACCTTCGGTCTGATCTCCAACGCTCCTACGCTGATTTCCTGCCCAACTTGCGGACGGCTGGACATTGACCTCTTTTCCATCGCCAATGAAGTGGAGGAGTATATCTCCAAGCTCAAGGTACCGATCAAGGTGTCTGTGCTAGGCTGTGCGGTTAACGGCCCGGGTGAAGCTCGTGAAGCGGACATCGGGATTGCGGGTGCGCGCGGTGAAGGTCTGCTGTTCCGCTACGGCCAGATGATTCGCAAGGTTCCTGAAGCAGATCTGGTATCGGAGCTCAAGAAGGAAATCGACGCCATTGTCGTTCATTTTGAAGAAACCGGTGAAATTCCGGGCCGCAAGCATGCAGGACTGGCTCCAACTGTGCAAGTGGGCTACTCAGAACAGTGATCGATTCGGAACTTATTATTCATTCCATCCATTTGTGAATTGCATACAAATCTGGTGACGAAGAACGTCCCCTCATGCCCCGGATCATCCGGTGGTGGGAGGGGACGTTTTTATTTGAGTAGGAGGAACAATATGGACTATGAAGATACCCCGAGAGCACCTCCACCACAAACTCCTTCTTGGTTTGTACGGGGCACCGAAATCTAAATCACCAGGAGATGTACATAGCCGAATCCGCATAGCTCAAAACTTTAAAAATCAGATTGTCCCCTACCGCAGCCAAGCCAAATCATCATGCTCTTGTCCATTAGAAAGATACATCCTACCTATCGGACCAGCGCAGTTTCGTTATTCTTTCATAAATCCCTTTATGGGCGTTTACGAATGACCGAAAAGGCTATACTACCTAGTAGTAGCCAAATACAGGACAGGTAGACTGTAGCGAACAGGAGGATGACCTATGGAATTAAGTATATTGCTGATGATTGTGCAGCTCTTTTTCGCGCTGGTCATCGGCGTTTATTTTTGGAATCTGCTGCGGGGACAGAAGACCAATAAAACGGCGGTGGACCGCGAATCGCGCAAGGAGCTCGACAAGCTGCGGAAAATGCGGATGATCTCCCTCACTAAGCCTCTATCGGAGAAGACACGCCCAGCCAGCATTGGAGATATTGTCGGACAAAAGGACGGACTGCGTGCACTGAAGGCAGCTTTGTGCAGTGCCAACCCGCAGCATGTCATTATTTATGGGCCCCCAGGCGTCGGCAAAACTGCTGCTGCACGTGTGGTAATGGAGGAAGCAAAGAAAAATGTGCTCTCCCCCTTCAAAAGTGATGCGAAATTTACGGAGATTGATGCCACTACCGCCCGTTTTGATGAACGTGGGATTGCCGATCCGCTTATTGGCTCGGTGCACGACCCGATTTATCAAGGGGCCGGGGCTATGGGGGTAGCCGGTGTGCCGCAGCCCAAGCCAGGGGCAGTTACCAAGGCGCATGGCGGGATTCTGTTCCTGGATGAGATCGGCGAGCTGCATCCAATTCAGATGAACAAGCTGCTTAAGGTACTGGAGGACCGCAAGGTGCTGCTGGAGAGTGCTTATTACAATTCCGAGGACAGCAATACTCCTGCGTATATCCATGATATTTTTCAAAATGGCCTGCCGGCCGATTTCCGGCTGGTCGGTGCCACCACGCGCTCACCGGATGAAATTTCACCAGCGCTGCGTTCCCGCTGCATGGAGATCTATTTCCGGCCGCTGCTGCCGGAGGAAATTGCCGTCATCGGACGGGATGCGATCCAGAAGATTGGGCTGAAGCCAAGTCCCGAAGCCATTGAGGTGGTGCAGCAATATGCCACTAATGGACGTGAGGCGGTGAACATGATCCAACTGGCCGCAGGACTTGCGTTAACGGAAGGGCGGGATACCCTGAGTGCGGCAGAAGTGGAATGGGTGGCCAGCAGCAGTCAGCTGCCTATGCGAACCGAAAGAAAGATTCCATCCTCGCCTCAGATTGGGCTGGTCAATGGACTTGCGGTATACGGGCCGGGCATGGGGACACTGCTGGAGATTGAGGTCTCGGCAGAACCGGCCAAGAACGGGCAAGGCAGAATTAACGTGACTGGAGTAGTAGACGAAGAAGAGACCCGTGGTGGATCACGGACCATCCGGCGTAAAAGCATGGCTAAGGGCTCCGTGGATAATGTGCTGACGGTTCTCCGGACGATGAATCTGGAGCCTGACCGTTATGATATTCATGTTAACTTCCCAGGGGGAACACCGATTGACGGCCCTTCTGCCGGGGTGGCAATGGCTGTGGCTATAGTTTCTGCGATCCGGCACCTGCCAGTGGACAATACAGTAGCTATTACCGGAGAGATTGGCATTCATGGGCGGGTCAAGCCGGTAGGCGGAGTGATTGCCAAGGTTGAAGCAGCCTTTCAGGCGGGAGCCACTACTGTATTGATTCCAAAAGAGAACTGGCAGTCGCTGTTTGCCGACCTTGCACCACTGCGGGTAATTCCAATGGAGACGGTTGAAGAGGTTTTTCGTCACTTGTTTGGGGCTGAAACGGCGGATGTACGCCTGCCGGCCGTATCCGGGGAGACCTTCTCTGCGTCGCCGTCAATGTTAAAAGCAGATGCCAGTGGTGACAGTGCGAAGGGCTGATTCTCTATGCGAGGGGAAGCCTGCAGTTCTTTCCTCTTCAGCGGGACCGTGGGGATATACCAGCAGGCCTTTTTCACACATAACGATGTGTGTCAGAGGCCTGTTTTTTGCATGAGAGCAGAGAAGACATATTCAGGGTAGAAGTAGCGAATAATAAATCAGGTCTGACGGCGCGGAACGGTTGGACTGGAAGCTGCAGCGGTATGCGTCCTGTTGGTGTTTTGATGCCGCTTTTGTTAGAATGAAACATATGACACTACTTGAGAACCATGGGAGGTGCGAAAGCGATGATACAAAGCAAATCCAAAGGTCGTCGTTTTCCTTTATTGCCGCTTAGAGGTCTTCTTGTATATCCCAGCATGGTTCTTCACTTGGATGTGGGACGCGAGAAGTCAGTTCGGGCGCTGGAAAAAGCTATGGTTGAAGATAACCTGATTCTCCTCTGCTCGCAGTCGGAAGTGAATATAGAGGAGCCGGGACAAGAAGATATTTTTCGGGTGGGTACAGTCGCTAATGTGCGGCAAATGCTGAAGCTTCCTAACGGAACGATCCGTGTGCTTGTGGAGGGTGTGGAGCGCGCTGAGATTATTCATTATACGGATAATGAGGAGTATTACGAGGTCATGGCCCGCGTGCTTCCAGAGGAAGAGGATGTGGATCAGCAGAGTGATGCCTTGATGCGCACCGTGCTGAACCAGTTCGAGCATTACATCACTCTCTCCAAAAAAGTCACACCTGAAACACTGGCTGCTGTCTCCGATATCGAAGAACCTGGCCGGCTTGCGGATGTCATTACGAGCCACTTGGCGCTGAAGATAAAGGATAAGCAGGAGATTCTGGAGACGATCGATGTTAGCAAACGTCTGGAGAAGCTGCTCGATATCCTCAACAATGAGCGTGAAGTGCTGGAGCTGGAACGCAAGATCAACCAGCGGGTGAAGAAGCAGATGGAGAAGACCCAGAAGGAATATTATCTCCGCGAGCAGATGAAGGCGATCCAGAAGGAGCTTGGGGACAAAGAAGGCCGGGCAGGCGAAGCCGAAGAATTACGCAGTCAGATGGAAGAGAAGCAGCTGCCCGAACGCGTGCAGGATAAGATTGAAAAGGAGATCGACCGGCTCGAGAAAATGCCGGCAAGCTCGGCTGAAGGCGGAGTGATCCGCAATTATGTCGATATGCTGCTGAGTCTGCCGTGGAGCGAGTCAACGGAAGATGACCTGGATATCCTGAAGGCGGAACAGGTGCTGGATGCGGACCATTATGGTCTGGAGAAGCCGAAAGAGCGTGTGCTGGAGTATTTGGCCGTTCAGAAGCTGGTCAAGAAGCTGAAGGGTCCAATTCTCTGTCTGGTAGGTCCTCCGGGCGTCGGCAAAACCTCGCTCGCGCGTTCCATTGCCCGTTCGCTGAACCGCAAGTTCGTTCGCATCTCTCTCGGCGGCGTGCGTGACGAAGCCGAGATCCGCGGTCATAGACGTACTTATGTCGGGGCTATGCCTGGCCGGATCATTCAAGGGATGAAGACTGCTGGCAGCATCAATCCTGTATTCCTGCTGGATGAGATCGATAAAATGGCGGCGGATTTCCGCGGCGATCCGTCGGCAGCCCTGCTTGAAGTACTGGATCCGGAACAGAACAATACGTTCAGCGATCATTTTGTCGAATTGCCGTTTGACCTGTCGAATGTCATGTTCGTGACGACAGCCAATACCGTGCATAACATTCCACGTCCGCTGCTGGACCGTATGGAGATGTTATACATTCCTGGGTATACAGAACTGGAAAAGCTGCAGATTGCCAGCCGCTACCTGCTGCCGAAGCAGCGTGAGAACCACGGTCTGGAGGATGCGCAGCTGTCTATTGAAGACGATACCTTACTGAAGATTGTCCGCGAATACACCCGTGAATCCGGGGTTCGTAATCTGGAACAGCAAATTGCCGCGCTGTGCCGCAAGGCCGCGAAGCAGATTGTATCCGGTGAGAAGGAGCAGGTTAGCATTCTTCCGGCAGAGATCAAGGATTATCTGGGTGCCTCGAAGTACCGCTACGGAATGGCGGAGCTGGAGGATCAGATCGGTACGGTTACCGGACTGGCATGGACGGAGGTTGGCGGCGATACGCTACTGATCGAAGTCACAGTAGTTCAGGGGACCGGCAAGCTGACCCTGACCGGACAGCTGGGCGATGTGATGAAGGAGTCGGCACAGGCCGCCTTCAGCTACACACGTTCCAAGGCCGAGGAGCTGGGACTGGCGCCTGATTTCCACGAGAAGAACGATATTCACATTCATATTCCCGAAGGCGCCATTCCCAAAGATGGCCCGTCTGCAGGGATCACCATTGCTACAGCCCTCATCTCCGCACTCACGAAACGTTATGTCTCCAAGGATGTGGCGATGACAGGCGAGATTACGCTGCGCGGACGGGTTCTGCCGATTGGCGGATTGAAGGAGAAGTCGCTAGCCGCCCACCGTGCCGGTTACAAAAAAATCCTTCTGCCAAAGGACAACGAACGCGACCTGAAAGATATCCCTGAGAGCGTCCGCAGTGATGTGGAGTTCGTGCCGGTCTCCCATATGGATCAAGTGCTGAAGCATGCGCTTGTCGAGCACAACAACGAAATTAGCAGTGAAGCGCCGAGTAGTGTGCATTAGAAAGGAAGTCCTATGAAAGTTAACAATGCCGAATTTATCATCAGCGCCGTAGGCCCTGATCAATACCCTGTTGACGCCTTGCCGGAGATTGCTCTGGCAGGGCGCTCCAACGTCGGGAAGTCTTCCCTTATCAACCGTATGATTAACCGCAAGAATCTGGCCCGCACCAGCTCTACACCGGGCAAGACGCAGCATATGAACTATTACCGTGTGAATGAGAGCATGTATTTTGTCGATTTTCCTGGCTATGGTTATGCGAAGGTCTCCAAGACGCAACGCGCCTCATGGGGCAAAATGGTAGAGAAATATATGGCTGAGCGTGATACGCTGAAGCTTGTTTTGCTCATTGTGGATCTCCGTCATCCGCCTACCGGCAATGACAAGATGATGTTCGACTGGCTGAAGCATTATGACCTGCCGCTATGCGTAGTAGCAACCAAAGCAGACAAGATTCCCAAGACCCGCTGGCCCAAGCATATCAAGATCATGAAGCAGGAGCTTGGTGTGCTGCCGGGGGACAACTTTATTTCCTTTTCTTCAGAGATTGGACTTGGCAAGGATGAACTGTGGGAGCTTATAGATCGCTATAATCAGGTCTCTGAAGAGGGGCCGTTAGCTGACCCGGAGATTGAAGATGGTGGAAATGAACCACAACCGGAAGAACCCTCCGAAGCCTAAAGGTCAGCTGCGTGATGCGTAATCTATAGGATCAGCGCGTATTACTCACAGAATAGTGAGGAATACATATGTAATGTGAAGCTCTTATCCTTATCTCCCGCTATAAGATAAAATATCGGCGTATATCCTGTTCCTCCTGATGAGAAACCCACGGCTCTTCATTGTATAATCATGCTAAAGGCTGTTACACAGAATTGAGGGATGGTCATGGCTCAGAGATTGGCTACAGAATATGTGAAGGCGACTTTGCAAATGACGGAATTTCAGATGAAACAATTTCTGCTTACTGCCGATACCTGCTTCATCAGCCACCGGGTGAAAATTCTGGGCGGCGGAGAACAGGAGATCGTTCTGGAGGAAGCGGGGGGCGAGGAGGTTCATTTATCTTTTCAGCAAAGAGGCAGCATTTATGTATGTGCCCTGTCCTGTACCATTGTGAACCCGCATCTGAACAACGCAATCCGCAAGCTGTTCGTTACTTACAAAGGGAGCGGAACAGTAAATCGAATATATCAGGGCTTCACCATGGTCTATGTGTATGAGAATGGTTCAGTACGCAGAATCTCTGAAGTTACCCCACTGGGCAGCAAGCTGGTCTATCAGCACAAGCACTCCCTGGTGGAGATGATGCGTCTCTACAAGTCTGATGCGATTGAGCGGGAGATTGAGAGCCTGCGCGTGACGATTGATAGTTTGCTGGATCAACGCAATCGATTATATAGGGATGAAGAGATTCACGAGATAGATCAAAGACTTGCACATGTCACCCGAAAGCTGTTTGAATGGGAAGCGTAGATGACAATTGAGTGTCAGGAACTAGCAATCATTTCCTAGTGGAATGGTTGTATTTTTTTGAGCAATCTCTAACTATATGAACAAGAGGGGCCGATAAAAAAGATATGATAGATATCCATAGCCACATTCTACCCTTTATGGACGACGGTGCTGCCGATTGGGAGTCTGCTCTTGCCATGGCGCAGGACGCTGAGAAGGATGGGATTACCACCGTTGTTGCCACGCCTCATCATGCCAACGGGGTATACTTGAACCCGGCTCCAGGTATAGGACAAGCTGTTGCACAACTGAATGAGAAACTCCGGCAGGCTGGTTATCAGCTGCAGGTCCTTCCTGGTCAAGAGATCCGCCTTTATAGTGAACTGCTGAATGATCTGGAGAGTGGGGAACTCCTGACACTGGCGGGCTCGCGGTATATTTTGCTGGAAATGCCTTCTTCGCGCGTACCTCGCACGATGGAGGAGACTTGTCATGAGCTGATTATTCAAGGCTTCGTACCTGTCATTGCCCATCCGGAGCGCAATGCCGAGGTTGCGGCCGATCCTTCCAGACTAATCAGATTAATTGAGCTCGGTGCATTGGGGCAGTTGACTGCCCAGAGTCTGGCGGGAACCTTCGGAAGCAAGCTGCAGAAGCTGTCGCTGGACCTGTGCCGGAAGAATGCTGTACATATGATCGCCTCTGACGCACATGACAACCGGCACCGCCCTTTTGGCCTGAGCGAGGCCTACGAGGTTTTATCCAAAGAACTGGGAAAAACATCATCCGACTTTTTTCGTCAAAATTCACAAAGAATTATCGACAATGAGGAGATTATTCGAGCAGAATATACCCAGTCTTACACCAAACTTCATAAATTGTTCGGATTTTTTTCTCGTAAAGGGTGACCTTGCTAGAGATTAATGGTAGAATGGGGATTACTGGGTTATTGTTATTTTTTATCAGAATAGTGTAGACTTAGGGTTGCTACTCTATCTACACTAGCAGTAGCAGTAGTACTAGAATTATAACTACATACAAAGAGGTGGATGAAAAGTGACTTTGAAGAAGAAACTAGCAGTATCATCATTAGCAGTTAGCATGGCAGCAGCATCTTTTGCAGGTTTCCCGTTTAGCAGCACAGGTTTGGCCCAGCATTTAGGTCTCGTAGGAACAGCAGCGGCAGCTGAAGTTGGCCACGATGCAGTTAAGGCTAAGATTTCGGCTATCTATGCAAATTTGACAGATTCCGAGAGAGCTTCCCTGAAAGCTTACTCCGATGAAGTTGCTGGCTTGGATAAAGATAAATTTGTAGCTATTTTCAAACCAGTACTTGACAAACTTGAACTTAGTCCTAAGGATACTAATACGTCCTTTAAATTGTTCCAGAGCGTTTCGAGTGTTGTTTACAACGTTTATGCAAAAGATTTTGATGTGCTCAAGGGTATCCGTTATGACGTTGATAATGTTGCCTTGTTCAACAACATTGCGGCTAAAGCTCGAGTACAGAACCTAAGCTTCGACGACATCCTGAATTTCTTCTTCGCATCTAACGGTGTGGAAGCAGAAATGCGCGCTTTGCTGGCAGGCAAGTCCAACACAGATTTGGTCAACATCATTGCTAATCCTGCTTCTCAAAAAGCTTTGGTTAAGGATGCAGTTTATAAAGTCCTTGACCACAAAACTGGTGTTGGTGCGTTGACAGTAAGTGATGCCGTTTACAACCTGCATATATCTGCTGATGACCTCGTACAAACTTTTGAAAATGTGAATACAGAAATCAAATCTGCCAAGAAAGCAGCACAAGCTCTTGCTCTTGGCTACATCCGTGCAAATCCGCTTGTTAATGGCGGGGGCACTGGTGGCGGCACTGGCGGCGGAATCATCGGTGGAACAACGCCAGTTACATCAGCTGGTGTGTATAATGTATCCGCACTGGTAAGCGTTGTTGGCGACAAAGCAACACTGAAGCTGGTTGATGCTGATGTTCTGAAGGCATTCGACGCATTGCTTGCTGCGAACCCTGGCAAGACTGGCCTGACACTGACACTGGATCTGGGAACGGTCAATGCTAAGGTTGTAGAAGTTCCACTGTCCAAAGCTATCATTGATGCGGCTAAGGCAAAAGGCATCGCTAACATTGCAGTAACCTTCAATGGCTTGACTGTTACGATTCCGGTATCCCAGTTCAGCGATGCAGTAACATTGACGGTTACGAATGAAGCTGACACTACAGTAACTTCATTGACAAGCTTGAAATTGGCTTCGAAAGTCTACACTTTCGATTTGACTGTTGGTGGCGTAAAGACAACAACGTTCAAACAGCCTTTGACTATTAAGCTTCCTTTGGCGAATGCAGCTTCCCTCGACAAGGAATTGCTGTCCGTAACCAAGATCGTTTACAAAGAACTTCAATTCCAAGGTGGCGTAGTTGACGGTGATTTCATCGTTGAACCACGTGATACCTTCTCTTCTTATGCAGTACTGGAGAACAAAGTGAACTTCAGCGACATTGCAAGTGTACAAGCATGGGCAGGAAGACAAATTCAAGTTGTAGCTGCAAAAGGCGCAATTGAAGGTGTTGGTGCCAGCAAGTTCGCTCCGAAGAGCAATGTTACCCGCGCTGAATTCTCGAAGATGCTGATTCGTGCTCTGAACCTGGAGAACAGCACAGCAACTGAAAGCTTCAACGATGTAGCTTCCACAGCTTGGTACGCTCCTTATGTAGCGGTTGCTGCTGAGAAGGGTATCGTAACTGGACGCAGTGCTTCCCAGTTCGATCCGAATGCTACAATTACCCGTGCTGAAATGGCAACTATGATTGCCCGTGCGGTTAAGTCGGTTAACTCTGCAGCTACTGCAGGAGATGCTTCGTCTCTGACTAAATTCTCGGATGCAGCGAAGATCGCAGCTTCCCTGAAAGACGGAGTAGCCTTTGCAGCCAGTCACAACCTGGTAATCGGCAATGCTGGTAAGTTCAACCCGAACAACACAGCTACCCGTGCAGAGGCCGCTGTAATTATCTACCGTACAATCAACTTCAAGTAAGAATCAACAATAAGCAAGTGGAGAGCCTCCTCTCGTCTAGGTGAGAGGGGGCACTTTTTTAGCTTATATACACTGAACTTGCGAATAAGAGACTAAGTACGCCTACATCTTTTAGGTTATGGATAAACTGAGGTGTTTTTGTTGGCATTAAGGTAATGGATTGAAACTTTAGTGTTGAACGCGTACCGGATTCACAAGTTCATTGTGTATAGGATGGAATATTACAGAATCAGCTTGGAGGGAATTTCACTTGTCAGCACAAGAATTGGATCTTCGCGATTATTTCCAGATTGTCAGGAAGAGACTGTGGATGATTGTAAGCATCGTGGTTGTAGTTTGTATTCTTGCCGGAGTATACAGCTTGTATATCAAGAATCCGGTATATGAAGCATCAACCAAAATTATCGTCAATCAGACACCTACGCAGTCTACGGTAGGGCAGCTTGATCTGAATCAGATCAACACTAATATTCAATTGATCAACACGTACAAGGAAATTATCAAGACACCAGCTATATTGGATGTCGTAGCCAAGAACTACCCGCAATTCAATGTTACTGCGGAAGATTTGCTCAAAAAGGTCAACGTGAGTTCCGTCAATAATACGCAGGTGATGACACTTGTCGTTCGAGATAATTCGTACCAGAGAGCCGCAGAAATCGTAAATGCCATTTCACTTGTGTTCAAGCAGGAAATTCCATCTTTGTTCAATGTTCAGAACGTATCCATACTGAACGAAGCCAAGGTTGATCCTCCGGTAGCTCCGGGACCTGTAGAACCTAATGTGGTAATGAACCTGGCCATTGCATTCATCGTTTCTTTGATGATTGGTCTGGGTATCGCCTTCCTGCTGGAATATATGGATGATACCTTGAAGACTGAAGAAGATATTGAGAAGTATCTGGGTCTGCCAACAATCGCGATGATTACCAGACTTGGACAAGAAGAGACCAAAGCAACTGAATCTCAAGCTCAGACGCTGAACAGAAAGGCAGGGGAACTCGAACATGTCACAGCAGCCAAGTAAACAACGCCATCTGATTACCGTGACGAATCCGCGTTCACCTGTATCCGAAGCCTTCCGGGCACTACGTACAAATATTGACTTCTCATCGGTGGATAAGCAGATTCAGATTATTATGGTTACCTCCTCCGGCCCTGAAGAGGGGAAATCTACAGTCACGGCTAACCTTGCAGCGGCCTATGCCCAAGCAGATAAGAAAGTACTGTTAATCGATGGGGATATGCGTAAACCGACAGCCCATAAGACCTTTTCATTAAGTAATCGCTTTGGATTGTCTTCGTTACTGTCACAGCAAGCTGATCTGGAAGAAGTTGTCCAGGAGTCGGGTGTGGCTAACCTCTCCATTATGACATCAGGTCCAATTCCCCCTAATCCGGCAGAAATGATGTCCTCCAACCGGATGAGTGCTGTACTGGAGGAACTGCGTCAACGTTATGATATGATTTTGTTTGATACTCCGCCGCTCTTGGCTGTTACGGATGCACAAATTGTGGCTTCCAAGAGTGACGGGGTCATTATGGTGGTCAGCTATGGCAAGGTGAAGCGGGATATCGCTGCCAAGGCTAAGGCCAATCTTGATCGTGTGGGTGCGAAGATGCTCGGTGTTGTATTGAACAATGTGAAGCGTAAAGCCAGTGAAGGTTATTACTACTATTACTATGGGAATTGACATTCAAGTATAAAGAAATTTGTTATTTTTGGAGGCACTAAAAATGACAGCGAAATCCAGGGTATTCATGTTATTCCTCATCGATCTGGTTATCATCTGGTTCAGTATTACAACATCGTATATGTTCAGGTTCTATGACGGCATTCCTCATGAGTATATGGTACAAATGCTCCAGTTCGGGCTGATCTCGACCATTGCGATAGGTGCTAGCTTGGTCTATTTCGGTCTATATCGACGGATGTGGCAATATGCCAGTATCGGAGAAATAGTATCTATTCTTAAGGCTATTGTTGTAGGCGCGGTAATCTCTTATGGTATCGCGTTATTGATTCTCCCTGTACGTGTTCCTCTTGGGGTAGGTGTCCGGACCATGGAAACCATCCTAGTGCTGGTAGGCGGTATCCGTTTTGTGTGGAGATTTTTTCGGTATGAACGGGTCAGCTACAAAGATACGGAAACTCATGCACTCATTGTAGGTGCAGGAGACTGCGGGATGCTGATTGCCAAGGAAATGATGGGGCCATCATTTGCTCAGACCAAGTTGATTGGCTTTATCGATGATAATCAGAACAAATACCATATGTCGATCCTGGGACTGCCCGTATTGGGCAACAGATATGACATTCCCCGGCTTGTCAAAGAGAAAAATATTCATGAGATTATCATTGCTATGCCGTCCGTGTCCAGGACGGAAATCTCGGATATTATTAATCTGGCTAAGACAACCGGAGCCAAACTGAAGATCATTCCAGCACTGAACGATCTGATCGCTGGCAAGATATCCGTTAAGAAACTAAGAGATGTCAGTGTAGAAGATTTGCTTGGACGGGAACCGATCATAGCTGATCTGAACGGCATCCTCGGTTACGTACATAAGAAGACGGTTATGGTTACCGGTGCAGGAGGTTCGATCGGCTCCGAGCTGTGCCGGCAAGTATCTCCATTTGCTCCAGACAAGCTATTGCTGCTAGGACATGGTGAGAATAGTATTTATACGATTGAGATGGAGCTGCGCCAGAGCTTTCCCGAGCTGGAGATTATTACGGTAATCGCAGATGTTCAGGACCGCAATCGGATGATGGACGTATTTCGCAACTACAGACCGCATGTTGTCTTTCATGCGGCAGCACATAAGCACGTTCCCTTGATGGAGCGCAATCCATCTGAAGCCATCAAGAATAACGTATTCGGTACCCGGAATGTAGCGGATTGTGCGGATCGATTCGGAGCAGAACGGTTCGTTATGATTTCCTCAGACAAAGCTGTTAACCCCACAAGTGTTATGGGAGCAACCAAGCGAATTGCAGAAATGTATGTACAGAGCTTGAACACCACGAGCCAGACTAAATTCTCTGCTGTACGATTCGGGAATGTCTTAGGTAGCCGTGGTAGTGTAATCCCGGCGTTCAAGAAGCAGATAGCTGCTGGTGGGCCGGTTACAGTTACGCATCCAGAGATGGTGCGTTATTTCATGACGATTCCAGAGGCGGTTCAGTTGGTGATTCAATCTGGATCATTTGCCAAGGGTGGCGAAGTATTCGTGTTAGATATGGGTGCACCGGTTAAGATTCTTACATTGGCAGAAGATCTAATTACATTGTCCGGTTATGAACCCTATACGGACATCGATATAACCTTTTCTGGTATAAGAGAAGGGGAGAAACTATACGAGGAACTGCTGACGGACGAAGAGAATCTGGGTTCTACCCAGCATGACCGAATTTTCATTGGTAAACCTAATGTGATTAGTCAGAATCAACTAGAACTGGAATTCAAACGCTTAGAGCGCGTCTTGACGGAAGAGCCAAGTGCGATCCGTGAAGTGATCAATCAGATTGTTCCGATGCAGCCTGTTGCCCAAGCAGCGATCAGCTAACAAATACGATACGGAGGATTACTATGTTCAACAAGAGATGGAAGAGAATACTGGTATGGACTCTGTCGGTAGTTATAGTATTAGCGGTTGGCGGTTTATTTGCTGCTAATTATGCAGTGGATAGATTGATGAGTTCAATGGCTGGAGGATTGGACTTGGAGTCTGAGGATACTGCTCCAGTTACTAATCCAGTCGCAATTGCCGATCCAACTTCTGCACCTGTAAATACTGAAAGTGCGCCATTAGCGACAGCAACTGCTGAACCTACACCAGGTGTTGTCTCGGAGAGTGCCAAACCGGCAGCTACAGAAGAGCCTTCCACCAATCCGAGTCAGCAAGTTGTTCCAAAGTCAACTCAAACCATTGCTGCACCAACGACTAAGCCAACGAGTACGGTACCTCCGGCCAAAGATAAGAATCTGGATGGATACTCGGCTCAGGTTTCTACGGATAAAGCCAAACAGATACAGGAAAATGTAACGGTGAAAGAAAAGGCAGATGTAGCCTCCATTGTACTAGGACAGTTAAGTGTGTCGGACATCAAACGTTTACAAGAGCTTGCCTCTGGTGGGCTAACGATTGAAGAGAAGCGTGAAGCTCGTAGTATTATTCTTGGGAAAGTCTCAGATGAACAATATAATGAGCTATCGCAAATAGCGAAGAAGTATGGTGTAAGTGAAGGGAAAACCAAAGATCAGGTTATTGAAGAAGAAAAAGCTTTACAACAAGGGAGTGAACAATAATGGCTAAAGTAAGAATATCCGCAACAGCGTTACTACTGTTAGCGCTAATTGGAGTAGCTCCATTAACGGCATCTGCACCTTTATCTGCCGCAGCAGCAACTGTGACATTGCCTGCTGTTCAGACGGGTTCAATCAAAGTACAGAACATGAATGTAAAAATGATATTTGACGGCGTTAGCATGACTCCGCCATCAGATCAGTTAGTATTCATGTATAACAATACTACTTATGTGCCTTTGCGATTCATGTCTTATGCACTTCAAAAGAGTGTGAGTTGGGATGCTAAGAATCTCAAGGTTACTGTAGCGGAACCAACGAGTACTGAATTGGTAGTGATTAAAGAGTATCTAATGAATGTAGGGACTAGTCAGAACACATCGTCGAAGAGTGCAAATCTACAACCTGTAAAAGCAAGCTTTTCTTTTAATGGTTCTGCTAAGAACCTTCCTACAGATCAATCTAGTTACATTTTAAATGGAGCGTTATATGTTCCAATTCGTTATCTGTCTGAATCAGTAGGCAGTGCCATAGTATGGGATCAGAAGGCTAAAACAATTACAGCAACTTCAAAGGCTTATCAAGAACAAAATAGTACTTCTGGAGGTAACATAGAAACAAAGCCAACGGCTTCAACGAAACCATCCCAAGCCGGCGGTTCAAGTGATACAGGTAAAGTGTCCTACGAGAGTATTACGAGTGCTACTGAAGCAAAACTAAATGCTTTGAAATCTCAAAGTCAGTCCACTTTATTAAGTACAGCAATGGAATATCTTGCTGCAAAAGACGATGCTAGTAAGCAAAATATAATAGCTAAGGGTAAACAGCAATTATCATCCTTTACAGCCAGCTTCAATAGTATAGTTTCAGATGCTGAACAACAATTGAAGTCAAATGGATATAACACTGATATTATTAATCAGTATAGAAGTGCATTTGAGTCTGAAATTCAGAATGGACTAAATAAAGTTGCAGGTATGGCGGACTAATCTCCGCCTATTATTCTATATTGATGAGGTTAAGAGCATGATGAAGCCATATTTAATTATCAAAAGAATACTAGATTGTTTTTTTGCTAGCATATTGATTATTATCACATCTCCTCTTATGTTAGCTGCTTTAATTTTGATTAAACTAAGTTCAACGGGACCAATCCTCTTTCGTCAAAAACGGCCGGGTAAACACGGTGAGATCTTTATCGTATTCAAGTTTAGAACGATGTCATTAGAAAGGGATGCAGCAGGAGATTTATTGCCTGACATTGAGCGAATGACTCGTGTTGGTTCCTTCCTGAGAAAAAGTAGTATTGATGAGTTACCCCAACTTATAAATGTATTAAAGGGTGAGATGAGCTTTATAGGCCCGCGTCCTTTATTGGTTCAATACCTTGAATGTTATACTCCAGAACAGGCTCGCAGACATGAGGCTACTCCTGGTATTTCCGGATGGGCTCAGGTTAACGGACGAAATGCGATCAGCTGGGAGGAAAAATTTAAATATGATGTTTGGTATGTAGATCATATTAGTTTTGTATTGGATCTTAAGATAATACTCAAAACAATTAAAAATGTTCTTATTAGAGATGGTATTAACAGTTCTCAGAATGCTACAATGCCAGTTTTCAAGGGTACACGAATTAAGAACTAATATACATTGTAATAGGGGTGTTATATTGTCAAAACTATTAATATTAGGAGCTGGTGGTCATGGTAAAGTTGTGGCAGATGCAGCAATGGCTTCTGGTAAATGGGACTCTATAGCATTTTTGGATAATGATAAGGAAATACAAGAAGTGATGGGATTCTCTGTTGTAGGGGATTTTGAAAGCTATAAATTACAATTAGAGGAGTATTCTGCAGTATTTATTGCAATAGGGAATAATAAGATTCGGATGCGCTGGTTAGATAAGTTAGAACAAGAAGGCTATAATATAGCAACTATTATCCATCCCTTTAGTGTGATTAGTAGTTTTAGCTGCATAGGAAAAGGCAGTGTTATTCTAGCTGGCGTTGTAGTGAATGCTAATTCATCTATAAGTAGAGGGTGTATAATTAATACTTCTAGCACAATTGATCACGATTGTAGCTTAGGTGAAGGAGTTCATATTTCTCCAGGGGTAAGTATTAGTGGTACTGTTACTGTGAAAGATTACACTTGGATTGGTGTTGGATCGAAGGTTATCAATAATATTTCCATTGGAGAAAATGTCATCGCTGCTGCTGGTTCTGTAATAATAAAGGATATACCGGATAACGTTATGGTTGCCGGAATTCCCACAACAATAAAAAAGTACTTTGGAGATGAACGATAATGCAGGAACGGATTTTTTTATCCCCTCCACATATGAGTGGTAATGAAATGAAGTACATACAAGAGGCATTTGATACAAATTGGATAGCGCCTTTAGGTACAAATGTAGACAAATTCGAAGAAGAACTATGTGAATATGTTGGAGTAAATCATGCATTGGCTTTATCTTCTGGAACAGCTGGAATTCATTTGGCCTTGAAATACTATGGAGTTGGCCCAGGCGACTATGTTTTTTGTTCGGACTTAACTTTTACAGGTAGTTGCAATCCTATCCTGTATCAATATGCGAATCCAGTATTTATCGACTCTGAACCAGAAACTTGGAATATGTCTCCGGTTGCTCTTGAAAAGGCCTTCGAATGGGCTCAGAGTGAAGATAAAATGCCAAAAGCAGTTATCATTGTTGATCTCTATGGACAGAGTGCTGATTATGATCAATTGCTACCGATCTGTAGAAAATATGGTGTTCCAGTTATTGAGGATGCTGCAGAAGCACTAGGAGCAACATACAAAGGAAAAAAATGTGGTACATTCGGTGATATTAGCATATTTTCATTTAATGGCAACAAAATCATTACCACTTCAGGTGGAGGAATGGTTGTTTCTAATGATGAGGCTGCTATTAAGAAAATGCGATTCTGGTCTACACAATCTAGAGAAATAGCTAAGCATTATGAGCATAAAGAAATTGGTTATAATTATAGAATATCTAACATTAGCGCGGGAATAGGGCGAGGACAACTACAGGCTTTAGAAGGATTTATTAAGAACCGAAAAGAAAATTATAACACTTATAAAGAGGGATTAAAGGAATTACCTCTTCAAATCATGCCCATTTCTGAACACGGTAGCCCGAATTATTGGTTATCGGTTGTAACTGTGAATATAAGCTCTTCCATTACTCCTGAATATATCATAGATCTACTTGGAACGAAAAATATTGAATCACGACCATTGTGGAAACCAATGCATATGCAACCATTATTCTCTGAAGCACCTATGTTCTATCATATGGAGAGTGAATGTATTGGTAGTCAATTGTTTGAATATGGAATATGTCTTCCTTCAGGCTCATCCCTGACTAAAGTTCAACAGAGTTTAGTTTTACAAACTATTGATGAAGCTTTCTTATCGGTGCATCAATGAGGGTTCTATTCTTGACTCTTGCTTATCCAGAAGGTGAAAACTCAAGAAACTTATATGTAGACTTAATGCAGGAATTTTATGCGCGTGGTAATGAAGTCTATGTGATATGTCAGCGTGAAAAAAGATATGAAAAAGAAACTGAACTTAATGAAGAGTCCGGGATTCAAGTATTACGGGTGAGGACTGGCAATGTAACAAAAACTGGTTTTATTGAAAAAGGTATATCTACTCTACTAATTGAAAAACAGTTTAAAAAAGCTATTAAAAAGTATTTAAAACATATTAAATTTGATTTAGTTATATATTCTACTCCACCAATTACTTTTGTGAAAACTGTAGAGTATATAAAAAAACGTGATAAAAGCAAAACATATTTATTATTGAAAGATATTTTTCCTCAAAATGCAGTTGACTTGGGAATAATCAAAGAAAAAAGTTTAATAGGGCGATACTTTAGAGCAAAAGAAAAAAAAATGTACGGAATTTCTGACCATATTGGTTGTATGTCAAAAGCCAATGTTGATTACGTAATCAGGCATAATCCTGAGGTAAACACTGCTAAAATTGAAATTTGTCCTAATTCTATTAATCCCCTAGCATTGTCGGTAATTTCTCCTTTGAAGAAAAGTGAGCTTAGGGAAAAATTTAATATTCCTGATAAGTCAGTACTCTATGTCTATGGAGGAAATTTGGGGAAACCTCAAGGAATTGATTTTCTAATTGAAGTTTTGAAATTAATTAAAGAGATGAAGAATATATTCCTTTTAATAGTTGGTTCAGGTACTGAATTTGATAAAATAAATAAATATTTATTAGAAAGTAAGCAGACTAATGTGAGATTAGAAAAGTACATGCTTAAGAATGAGTTTGACGAGATATTGACTATAGCAGATGTTGGACTTGTATTTTTAGATTCAAGATTCACCATACCGAATTTCCCCTCACGTATGAACTCTTATATGGAGTTTGCTTTACCTATCTTGGCTGCGACCGATGTTAATACGGATATTAATAAGATGTTTCAAGATGCAAATTGTGGATTATGGTCTCAAAGTGGGGATTTAAAGGGGTTCGAAAAAAATCTTGCAGTCTTAAACGAAAATGAAAAATTACGTACGGATATGGGCATGAATGGAAGGTTATATCTAGAGGCTAACTTCACCGTTGATAAATCTTATAATATTATAGTCTCTCATTAAAAAATGGATGTGGGGTATCAGCTTATGTTTACAGGAAAGACCTTGTTGATTACTGGAGGAACAGGTTCTTTTGGGAATGCAGTCTTAAAGAGATTTCTAAACACAGAGATTAGTGAGATTAGAATATTCTCCAGAGACGAAAAAAAACAAGATGATATGCGCAAAGAATTGAGAAATGATAAAGTGAAATTCTTTATTGGGGATGTAAGAGATTATAATAGTGTGACAGCAGCGATGCACAATGTGGATTATGTGTTCCATGCGGCTGCCCTGAAACAAGTTCCTTCATGCGAATTTTTTCCTATGGAGGCTGTTAAGACAAATGTTATAGGGACTGAGAATGTGCTTAATGCTGCCATAGCTTTTGGAGTGAAGAAGGTAGTATGTCTTTCGACAGATAAGGCAGTATATCCTATCAATGCTATGGGCATTTCAAAAGCTATGATGGAGAAGGTTATGGTTGCCAAATCCAGAACTGTATCTCCTGAAGATACATTGATTTGTGGAACGCGTTATGGAAATGTGATGTGCTCCAGAGGTTCTGTTATCCCGTTGTTCATTGATCAAATTAAAAAATATGAGGATATTACAATTACAGATCCTGATATGACTCGTTATCTAATGTCCTTGGAAGATGCTGTTGAACTTGTGTTATTTGCTTTTAATAAAGCAGTACAGGGAGATATTTTTGTTCAGAAAGCGCCTGCTTCAACAATAGGAGAATTAGCCATTGCTCTAAAAGAACTGTTTCAATCAAATAGCCACACAAGAGTTATTGGAACTAGACATGGTGAAAAGTTATACGAGACATTGCTCACACGGGAAGAGATGGCGAAAGCTACTGATTTGGGAAGCTATTATCGAATCTCTGCTGATACCAGAGATTTAAACTATGGTAAATTCTTTGAAGAAGGCGATAAAGAAATTTCTGATGGTTGGGAATATAACTCTCACAATACAGAAAGATTAGATATTCAAGGGATTAAAGAACTCTTGTTAAGTCTGGATCTGATTAATAAAGAACTTAACGGCAGGGGCTAAGAATAATGAAAACTGTTTTGGTAACAGGTGCTTACGGATTCATTGGACGTAACTTAGTAGCATCTTTAAACAGAAGAGAAGATGTCGAAGTTATGAAGGTTGACTCTAAGCATTCACTCCAAGAATTAGAAGAATATGCACTTAAGGCTGATTTTATTTATCATCTTGCTGGAGTTAATCGACCTGAGAATACTGAAGATTTCATGACTGGTAATTTGGGTTCAACCCAACATTTAATCAATATATTGAATTCGAACGGTAAGAAGACTCCAATACTACTTTCATCATCGATCCAAGCTGAACAGGATAGTCCATACGGGAACAGCAAGCGCTCAGCTGAGGAAGCGATTTCCGCTTATGGACACCAAAAGGGAATTCGTACATTTATCTATAGACTACCAAATGTTTTTGGAAAGTGGAGTAAACCTAACTATAATTCTGTAGTTGCAACTTGGTGCTACAATATTAGCAGAGAAATACCCATTCAGGTGAATAATCCAGAAGCTGAAGTTAAGTTAGTTTATATTGATGATGTAATTGAATCCTTCATAGCCGCAATGGATACTTTAAGTGGAACGAACTCAAGTGATTACTATGATATTTCGCGCTCCTTCAATGTTAAACTTAAGGACCTAGAAGCAAGCTTAGTATCATTTAAAGCGAGCCGGGATACACTGGTTATTTCGAGTCTGAAAAGTGATTTTGAACGCTTTCTTTACAGTACTTATCTCTCATATTTGCCAGAGGACAATTTCGGATATGATTTGGAAATGAAACACGATAACAGAGGATGGTTAGCAGAATTTATTAAGACTGAACATTCAGGTCAAGTATTTATATCCCGAACTAAACCAGGTATCACAAGAGGTAACCACTGGCATCATACTAAAGTTGAGAAGTTCCTTGTTATTGAAGGAGAAGCTGTAGTCAAGTTCCGACAGATTGAAGGAGAAGAAGTCTTAGAATATCCGGTGAATGGATTATCTTTGAGAGTGATAGATATTCCACCGGGTTATACACATTCCATCACTAATACAGGTACAACTGATGTAATAACCCTTTTTTGGGCTAATGAATTGTTTAACCCTGAGAAGCCAGATACTTATTACTTGGAGGTTTAATTAATGGAAAGACTAAAGGTAATGACAGTTGTTGGTACAAGACCAGAAATTATTAGACTTTCATCTGTCATTAACAAATTAGAGGGATCAGAAGCAATAGATCACATACTTGTACATACTGGACAAAATTATGATTATGAATTAAATGAAGTTTTTTTTCGAGATTTCAATTTGAAAAAGCCAGACTACTTTCTTGATGCTGCAAACGGATCAGCTATAGATACTATAGGGAACATTTTGATTAAGATCGATCCTATTATGGAAATAGTAAAACCAGACGCATTTCTTGTATTAGGTGATACGAATAGTTGTTTATGTGCTATAGCAGCAAAGAAAAGGCATATCCCTATTTTCCATATGGAAGCAGGAAATAGGTGCTTTGACCAAAGGGTACCTGAAGAAACAAATAGAAAGATCGTAGACCATATAGCAGACATTAATCTAACGTATAGTGATATTGCAAGAGAATACCTCCTAAGAGAAGGATTATCTGCTGACAAAATTATAAAAACAGGAAGTCCAATGTATGAGGTCATTACTTCAAGAAAAGAAGATATAGAAAAGTCAGATGTCTTAGAAAGATTACAACTTAATGAAAGGAATTATTTTGTAGTCTCAGCACACAGAGAAGAGAATATAAATTCTGAAGAGAATTTTTTGAACTTAGTAGATAGTTTAAATACCATAGCAAAAAAATATGAGATTCCAGTAATAGTAAGTACACATCCTAGAACTAAAAATATGATAGATGCTAAAAGAGTTAATTTTAATTCTTGGATAAAAATCATGAAACCTTTAGGTTTTAACGACTATGTTAAACTTCAAACAAAAGCAAAGGCAGTACTTAGTGATAGTGGAACAATTAGTGAAGAAGCGTCTATATTAGGTTTTAAGGCTCTTAATATTAGACAAGCACATGAAAGACCAGAAGCGATGGAAGAAGCTGCTGTTATGATGGTGGGTTTGAATAAGGAAAGAATTATTCAGGGATTAAAAATACTTGAAACACAGGAACAGAATACACTACGGAATGTTACTGATTATAGCATGCCTAATGTATCGGACAAGATGTTAAGAATTATACTGTCATATACAGATTATGTGAAAAGGGTTGTGTGGGGAATAAATAGTTGAGGTTGTGATAACGTGAGGATACTCCAGATTAATAGTGTGTGCGGTATCGGTAGTACTGGTAGAATTGCAACAGACATACATGGTATCTTACTTGATCACGGTCATGAGAGTTACATTGCATATGGGCGTGGGGAACCTAGAAATTGTAATAATTCAGTGCGAATTGGAACAAATTTAGATAACTATATGCATTTGGTTAGAACAAGACTAAAGGATGATCATGGCTTTGGATCAGAAGTAGCAACGATTAATTTCATAGAAAAACTAAGAGATATTAATCCTGATGTAATCCACCTCCATAATATTCATGGCTACTATTTAAATATAAAAATATTATTTGATTATTTATATGAAACCAATAAACCTTTGGTATGGACATTACATGATTGCTGGCCATTTACTGGTCATTGCGCATATTTTGATTATGTCGGCTGTGAACGCTGGAAGTCGGGTTGCTTTCAATGTCCTCAGAAGCAAAAATACCCAAGTAGCTTTTTTAAAGATAATTCAAAATCAAATTACGCCATGAAAAAAGCTCTTTTTGCTAGTTATAATAATATTACATTTGTTACTCCATCAAACTGGCTAGCAAAATTGCTAAAGCAATCTTTTTTATCTGAGTTTCCTCAGAAAGTTATTTATAATGGAGTAGACACAAGCATTTTTAAACCAGCGAAAACATCAAACTTCAGAAAAACAAATAATTTAAAAAATAAGTTTATAATTTTAGGTGTTGCAAACATTTGGGATGAGCGTAAAGGCTTGAAATATTTCCTGGAACTTTCTAGTTTTTTGGATAGAGATGAAATTATTGTATTAATAGGTTTGAGTGAATCACAAAGAAAAAATTTGCCCCTGAATATAATTGGAATAAGTCGAACTAACAATATAGTCGAATTATCGGAAATTTACTCTGAGGCAGATGTTTTTGTGAATCCTACCTTAGAAGACAACTTTCCAATGACAAATATTGAGGCATTAGCATGTGGGACTCCAATTGTAACATTTAACACTGGAGGAAGTATCGAAGCCGTAGATAATCATACCGGCTTTGTAGTAAGGGATAATAATACTAAATCAATGCTAGAGATGATTAGAAAGGTAAAGATCAAAACTAAACAATTTTATGAAGATAATTGTGTTAACAGGGTATCGTATTATTTTTCTAAAGAAAAATCTTATAATAATTATTTAGAATTGTATAGGGGTTTTGAGGGGTGATATTTTATATTCTCTATTAGAAAGTGAATTGCACGTGATTTTCTGAAATTCTTACTTATGGGTATCTTCTTACTGATGAAACGCTGAACCGAGTTACAGATAATGGGATAAAAGTTTGTAGAAGTTTGTTTATGATTCTCGAACTTTGTGATTGAATAAAGGTAGATTAATAATTAGATAATTAAAGGTGCGATTTTTAAGTGAAAAATTTATTTTTTATCGCAATAACAACATTATTTTTATTTTCTTTGAATGTTATTTCAATGGATTTTGATTTCACTAAAAATGTAAATGAATGGGCGGTTGTACTAATATTTATCTTTTTTGTTTATCTGGTTGAGCTATTTAGTACGAATAAACCTGTAAATAAAACATACATGAGTCAAGATGAAGCGATATTCTTAAGAAGGAAAAATAAAAGTAAAAGCAGTACAAGCAAAAAAAGTATTTTTATTTTTATCTGGTTGAGTTTAGCTCTTTGTATGATCTTCTCTAAGATACTTAATCATGATAATTTAAGCAGTATAGTATTCTTGCTTTTTTCAGTTCCAATATTCTTTATATATAAGGTTCCAAAAATAAATGAATATAAAAATCGAATATTGTATCCTTCTGCTATATTATCGTATTTACCGTTCTTAATAGTACTTTTTTATATCATAAGTCGTGATGGAAGAAATAATGTTGTCGGTGTGCTTACATCATTTACTGGAATAATAC
>NZ_LVYY01000006.1:0-205059 GCF_001909085.1 Paenibacillus sp. P32E
GACAGTTCGGTCCCTATCTGTCGTGGGCGCAGGAAATTTGAGAGGAGCTGTCCTTAGTACGAGAGGACCGGGATGGACGTACCGCTGGTGCATCAGTTGTTCCGCCAGGAGCATGGCTGAGTAGCTACGTACGGACGGGATAAGCGCTGAAAGCATCTAAGCGTGAAGCCCCCCTCAAGATGAGATTTCCCAGTATGTAAGACCCCTTGAAGACGACGAGGTAGATAGGTTGGAGGTGGAAGCACGGCAACGTGTGGAGCTGACCAATACTAATCGGTCGAGGGCTTATCCAAATCATAAAACGCAGATTCGTTTCGGATTCAGTTTTCAGGAATGAAGGTTCCTGAAGCATTTACGCTGTAAATGCCCGTTTGGTGGCGATAGCGGAGGGGTTCCACGCGTACCCATCCCGAACACGACCGTTAAGCCCTCCAGCGCCGATGGTACTTGGACCGAAGGGTCCTGGGAGAGTAGGACGCCGCCAAGCACATGAAGCCATTGTTGAGCAATCGACAATGGCTTTTTTGTTGTTTTACAAAGTAAGGGATTTCTTAAGGAACTAAGATCTGTAGATATTATAAGTATTAAGAAGAACAGTGAAAAAACTTATCCACATGTGGATAAGGAAATATATTAATACAATGTAGTCAAAGTACTCCCCAGTTTGTGTGGATAGTGTAGAATAATTGTGGATACAAAGGTTCTTTTTTATTAAATCTAACGTTTTTGCGTTACAAAGGAGATAGCGTAGTGGATAAATCAAATAATCTTCTGTGGACAGAGCAATTTGTGGTTCAGGCAAGCGATACGGATTGCCGTTCGCAGGCAAAGCTCTCTTTCATTTTGGAAATATTGCAGCGTACAGCTGACGCAGCTGTTAACGCACTGGGCTTGAGTCTGGAAAAAATGCTGGATAATGGAATGGGCTGGATGCTGATTACCTTGGACCTTGAGATCCGCCGTATGCCACGGCTAAATGATCAGTTAACAGTGCACACATGGAGTAAAGGAACCAAAGGAGCATTGTGGCAGCGGGATTATCGGATTTACGACAAGAACGATGTAGAGGTTGCTGTAGTGCGTTCTGTCTGGGCTTTAGTGGATATTGAAAAGCGGAAGATTTTGCGGCCAACTGCTATACCGGTCCCTGTGAACCACTATAGTGGTGATTCAGTAGGCAGTATGCCGGATAAAGCAACGATTCCAGATGATATAAGCCTTCAAGCAGCATATCCCTACAAGGTAAGGTTCAGCGGCCTGGATAGTAATCTGCATTTGAATAATGCAAGGTATGGCGAGATCTGCTGTGATGCTCTTTCTTTGGAGGAATGGGGGGCCAAGGAGTTAAAGCGTTTCCGGATAACTTATGTACAGGAAGCTAGGTTAGGCGATGTGCTTCAGATACAGCGTTCCGCCTTAACGAATGAAGGAATATATATGCAGGGTACAGCAGGAGATAAAGTGTTTTTTACAGCTTGCCTGGGATTCTCAAGAAGCGGGAAGACCGTGCCGAGTGCAGACATAGCCATTGTTACAGAATAGCAGCCCAGTCGGTGGTATAAATACATACGTTGGAGGTTTAGACTGCTTCTTCAAGTTAAAGGATAGAATTTATTCTATAATAAGAGCTGCTCATTCAGCCTGACGAAATTTTTGGGCTTTGGGATCATGGTATAATAGGGTGTTGTTAGGGAAGGGAGAGAGCGATGAAGGTATTGGTACTTGCTGAGAAGCCGTCAGTTGCGCGTGAAATTGCGCGGGTGATGGGCTGTGGGAACAAACAGAAGAGCTATATTGAAGGACCTAAATATGTAGTTACCTGGGCTTTGGGGCATTTGGTGGGCCTGGCGGAGCCGGAGGACTATAACAATAAATATGCCAGTTGGGCATTGGAGGATTTACCGATTCTGCCGGATAAGGCAAAGCTGAAGGTGCTGCGGGAAACGAACCAGCAGTATAAGGCTGTGCAGCAGCTGATGAAACGTCAGGATATCGAGGAACTAATTGTGGCTACGGATGCTGCGCGTGAAGGTGAACTGCTGGCGCGCTGGATCATGAATATGGCTGGGTGGAAGAAGCCATTCCGGCGGCTCTGGATCTCTTCTCAGACGGATAAGGCGATTAAGGAAGGGTTTGCATCGCTACGTCCGGGCCGGGATTTTGACCGTCTGTATGAATCGGCCCGTTGCCGGGCTGAGGCGGATTGGATGATCGGGCTTAACGTAACCCGGGCGCTGACCTGCAAGTTCGGCGCACCACTGTCTGCCGGACGGGTACAGACACCGACGCTGGGAATGATTATGGACCGGGAAAATGAAATTACCGGCTTCCGTTCTCAGGAATATGACCAGCTGACGGCTGATTTTGGCAGCTTTCAGGCATGCTGGCGGGCCCAGGGCGGGGATGGGCGTATTTTTGACCGGGATAAAACGGCAATACTAAAAGAGAAGCTCACTGGACGCAGCGGACGAATTACCAAGGTGCAAAAAAGTGAGAAAAGTGAACCGCATCCGCTGGCTTATGATCTTACAGAGCTGCAGCGTGATGCGAACCGTAAGTTTGGCTTCTCGGCCAAGCAAACTTCCAGTGTACTCCAGAAGTTATATGAGCAGCACAAGCTGGTGACCTACCCGCGTACGGATAGCCGCTATTTGACTTCTGATATGACCGGTACGCTCAAAGAAAGGCTGGACAGCGTAGCTGTTGGGCCCTATGCGCCATTGGCAAGACCATTGCTGCGCAAGCCGCTGCCGATTACTAAGCGGATTGTAGACGACAGCAAGGTGAGCGATCACCACGCTATCATTCCTACGGAACAGACTGTACTTTTAAATCAGCTAAGTGCTGAAGAGCGCAAGCTTTATGATCTCATTGTACGGCGTTTCATTAGCCTGTTCTATCCAGCGGCGCGATATGATGCAGTTGCTGTAACCGTAAACGTGGAAGGCGAGAGCTTCTATATCAAAGGAACAACAGTAAAAGATCCTGGCTGGCGCGAGGTCTATGGCGGAGATATGAGCAGCGATGACGAAGAAGAAAATACTGCAGATGAACCAGCTCCGAGCAGTGTGAAACTGCCGGAGCTGCGAGAAGGCGAAACCGTTACCGTCCAGCGCTGTATGATCCGGCCAGGCCGGACGCAGCCGCCGAAGCGCTACAATGAAGCATCGCTGCTGACACAGATGGAGAAGCATGGGCTGGGAACACCAGCTACACGAGCTGACATCATCGAGAAGCTGGTCAGCTCCGATACGATTGAACGCCAGGGCAATCTCCTTCATCCGACAGGTAAGGGCAAACAGCTGATCGGGCTGGTGGCTGGACAACTGCGTACACCGGAGCTTACAGCGCGCTGGGAGGCGGAACTGGAGAAGATCGCCCGCGGACAGGGACGGCCGGAGCCTTTTCTGCAAGGGATACGTAGTATGGCACAGGAGCTGGTGTCTGGTGTGAAGAACAGTGGTGCGGAATACAAGCCACATAACGTCTCCAGCAGCCACTGTCCGAACTGTGGAACGAGAATGCTGGAAAAGAAAACCAAACGCGGAAAGCTGCTGGTCTGCCCGGCAGACGATTGCGGATATACCCGGGCTGGAGAGAAGCAGCTGTCTAACCGCCGATGCCCTCAATGCCATAAGAAGATGGAGCTAAAAGAGGGCAAAGCCGGTCTCTATGTCCAGTGTCTCGGATGCGGAATAACGGAGACCATGGACAAGGATCACAAGCACATCAACAAGCGCGAGCAGCAGAAGCTTGTGCAGCAATACAGCAAGCCTGAAAGTGTGGGATCTAACCTGGGTGATCTGCTCAAAGCAGCAATGGAAGCCAAGGAGAAGGGCAAATAAGCAGATACGCAAATAAGGAATTTCACGGCCAGACTGATGTGAATAGGGCGTGAGCTGGTTTTGGGATAATCATTAATGCAAAGAAGATTGCCTGAGGTATAGCAGTCTTCTTTTTTTTGGAGTTAACAGAACAGGCTATCGTGAAAGGACGACGAACGGGGACCAAGGAGGCTGGAAAAAGAATAAGGCTTAATTTTATTAATGATTTTTTTAAATTCAATGTAACATAAAATTTATCGTATAAATGTGCTATGTTTTTTGACATATACTTTTTGTGCTGGCGCTCAGCAGATAATTTCTGGACTGTCCAATACAAACCAGATATGTTTTACTTAAAGTTGCAGTGGAAAAGATAACTTTTTCGGGAAAATAGAAATGAGTGGTGGGTGATCGTGTGATAGCGGATCAGGGGCGGATTGATGCAAAACAAGCGGCTGGAATTCAGGCAGGCTGGGGCGGGAGCCGTTTTTTCTTTTTGATGATTGTATTTATGTTCTGGTTCTCATCATATATCTATGTTCCGGTGCTCTCACCGTATGTGGAGCATTTGGGAGCCTCTTATGTAATGGTAGGAGCGGTCCTTGGGATATATGGGCTGATGCAGATTCTGTTCCGGCTGCCAATCGGCATAGGCTCGGATGTTCTGAACCGGCGTAGGCCGTTTATCTATCTGGGACTGATCGCAAGCGGTTCCAGCAGCCTGCTGTTCCTCGCGGGTGCAAGTCCTGGCTGGGCTCTAGCCGCACGGGCGGTTTCCGGAATTGCAGCCTCGGCTTGGGTTGTCTATTCGGTGATGTTTGCCGGATATTTTCCGAAGGAGCAGGCTGGAAGAGCCATGGGGATGCTGCAGTTCACAACGGTGATTGCACAGCTGGCAAGCATGATGATCAGTGGATACATAACAGAGCATTGGGGTTGGAATGCCCCGTTTATCATTGGCGGAGTGGTTGCGGCTGCAGCACTGTTATTAGCACTCCGCTTGCCGGAACAGCAGCAGGACAAACGTGAAAATACGATAAAGATCAAGGATCTTGCTGAAGTGATCAAGGAACCGCTGCTGGTCAAAGTGTCGCTTTTATCGGTGCTGGCGCATTGTGTGCTCTTCATTACGATGTTCGGTTATACCCCGAATCAGGCGCTTGCCATTGGAGCGAGCAAGGAAAGCCTCGGTTGGCTTACGCTGGCCTTCATGCTGCCCCATGCGGCAGCGACGTTATATGGTTCCCGCTGGTTCGGCAGGCTGCTCGGAGACCGTGGAACACTGCTGCTTGGTTTTGCCGGAAGTGCACTGTTCACTCTGCTAATTCCGTCAATGCCTACACTTACAGCTCTGTGCGCAACCCAGGTGGGGAATGGTTTTATGCAGGGGCTGATCTTTCCTTTGCTGCTGGGCAAATCAGTCTCCGGGGTGGCTCCGTTCAAACGGGCGACGGCAATGGGGTTCTATCAGGCTGTGTATGCTATCGGTATGTCGGGTGGACCTTTTGTGGCGGGATGGATGAGTTCAGCTTATGGATTAAAGGGTGGTTTCTGGTTGGGTGGGATCGCGGCAGCGCTTGCTGCATTGCTCTCCTGGGTATGGGTTAGGGAAGCGGGCGGAGCCGGTGGCCAAGTCAGGCGATCAGAGCAGAAAATTGGCAGCTGATGTAAGGGTCATTGGTTTTTTGTCCAAAAGG
The DNA here is from genome assembly GCF_001909085.1 of Paenibacillus sp. P32E. Classification (NCBI taxonomy): domain Bacteria; kingdom Bacillati; phylum Bacillota; class Bacilli; order Caryophanales; family Paenibacillaceae; genus Paenibacillus; species Paenibacillus sp. P32E. The sequence goes on from NZ_LVYY01000006.1 coordinate 5,522, forward strand.
GTAATATAATATACAGTAGATAGGCTGTGTGGAGGAGGAGCTGGAAAGCATGGTCCAGGTTGTACTGCTGTGGTTCGCACTGATTAATATTATCGGGTATGTGGTCATGTCCGAGGACAAGAACAGGGCCCGTAAAAGACGGGACCGGGTGCCGGAAAAAACTTTGTTTTTGCTGGCATTCATGGGCGGAGCGCTGGGTGTTCTTATCGCCATGTACCGCAAACGTCACAAGACCAGGCATACTTCCTTCAGGATTGGAATTCCGTTCTTGCTGCTGCTGAATATCTTGCTCTATGGATACTTTTTGGGATAGATAAAACAGAAGAAGAGGTGGCGTACATGTTATTCTCGAAAATTTTGCTGGCCTATGACGGTTCCAAGGCTTCCAATCAGGCGCTGGAGCGCGCAATCGAACTGGCTAAGGTAACTCCGGGCTCATCCCTTTACGTCGTACACGCTTTCGAATTCCCGCGGTTTTTTATCGGGGAAGCTCTCGCGCCTCTGCCGGCCTCAGTGAACAAGGATTATTATGATTTGGCGGTACAAACCACCGATGAAGTGAAGAGCCGTCTGGAGGCGGAAGGTCTGAACGCAACGGTTGAACTGCTGCAAGGCTCTCCTGCTGAAGTGATATTGAGTTACGCTAAGGAGCATGGTGCGGATGTAATCGTGATCGGCAGCCGCGGGCTCGGCGGAATTCGCGAATTTGTTCTGGGCAGTGTCAGCCACAACGTCGTTCAGAGCGCACGCATTCCGGTTTTGGTCGTTAAATAATATAATTTCCTGGAGGAGCGCTATGCGTTCCCCTTTTTCTTTTAGGCAGTTAGATCCCGTGGCCGCAAGAAAATCCAAATGTGCCCAAAAGCGAACGTTTCAACTCCTTTATATGACAATGTTCGTGTTTAAGTTGACATGAAGTGTAGGCCATTGTTAAGATGAACCTATGAAGAGCTCGTATAAAACCGGGGATAGGGCCCGGAAGTTTCTACCCGGTAACCGTAAATTGCCGGACTACGAGGGAATAGGATGACTAGAACGGCCGTCAGCGCCGCCCCGTGCCCGGGGCTGCGAGCTGTGCGCTTGTTCCTGTTACATGCCGCTGCAGCCATAAATCCGATGCGGCGCTCCTAATTCCTGCAGTAGTCTGGGTCCATCCGCAGCAAAATGCGTTGGAATCCGGGCTTTTTTTTTCGGATTTATGGAAAACTGAATGTAACAGGACAAACTTATAGCAACATGAGTCTCTAAAATAGGGAAGCGGAAGGTAGGTTGAATCATGTCAGTGCAGGTTGGTGTCATCATGGGCAGCAAATCAGATTGGGAAACGATGGAGCAAGCGTGTCTTGTGCTTGAGGAGCTGGGCGTAGGATATGAGAAAAAGGTGATCTCGGCACACCGCACACCGGATCTGATGTTCCGCTACGCTGAAGAGGCGGCAGGCCGTGGCCTGCGCGTGATTATCGCAGGGGCAGGTGGAGCTGCGCATTTGCCTGGTATGGTGGCAGCGAAGACAATGCTGCCTGTGATCGGTGTCCCTGTGCAGTCCAAGGCGCTGAACGGCCTGGATTCGCTGCTCTCTATCGTGCAGATGCCGGGTGGCATTCCGGTAGCCACGGTAGCGATTGGCCGTGCCGGAGCCATCAATGCGGGGCTGCTTGCCGCGCAGATCATCGGCGCGTTCGATCCTGAGGTGCAGAGCCGGGCGCAGCAGCGGCGCGATGCCATTCAACGAGAAGTGCTGGAAAGCAGCGAGAGCCTATGAGGCCGGAGGAGCTGAAGGCAGAGGGCTCCGGCATAACTGGGGAAGGGAGCAGGGAAGTGCTACAGGCAGAGGGTAAGGGGCTTGCTGATCTGGCAGCTGCGGCTTCTGGAGATACGGGCGTGACAGGTGCCGGCACACCCCGGATGCTCCTGCCAGGAGCAACCATCGGCGTGCTCGGCGGCGGGCAGCTCGGTCGTATGATGGCGCTGGCCGGCAGCGCCATGGGCTATCGCTTCGTGGCGCTGGACCCTGCGCCGGATGCGCCCTGCGGGCAGGTGACGCCGCAGATTACGGCGGCGTACAACGACCGGGACGCAGCGCGTGAGCTGGCGCGGCGCGCGGACGTTATCACGTACGAGTTCGAGAACGTTGACGCGGGCGTGGCCGCGCTGTTGACGTCAGAGTCGTACGTGCCGCAGGGCAGCGCGCTGCTGTATACAACGCAGCACCGGCTGCGCGAAAAAGCCGCCATTGAGGCAGCAGGCGTATCCGTTGCCCCGTACCGCAAGGTCGGCAGCCTGGCGGAGCTTACGACCGCTGCTGCCGAGCTGGGCCTGCCCTGTGTGCTGAAGACAGCCACAGGGGGGTATGACGGCAAGGGACAAGCCGTCATCCGGCACTCTGAAGAGCTGGAAACCGCCTTCCGTCAGGTAGCTCCCGGAACGTCTGCCGGGGAGGCGCTACCCGAGCTGGTGCTGGAGAAATTTGTCGCTTTCCAGTGCGAAATTTCTGTAGTTGCCGCCCGCAGCGCCTCCGGCGAGGTCAAGAGCTTCCCGCCTGCGGAGAACATTCACGTGAACAACATCCTGCACCTGTCTATCGTACCAGCAAGAGTGCCTGAGGAGATTCAGCGGCGGGCCTGCGAGCTGGCCGAACAGATTGTTACCGGGATGAATGCGGTCGGACTGCTGGCCGTGGAAATGTTCGTGACCGAAGAGGGTGAGCTGTTCGTAAATGAGCTGGCGCCGCGTCCGCATAATTCCGGGCATTATACAATGGACGCCTGCGTAACCTCACAGTTCGAGCAGCATGTGCGTGCCATCTGCAATCTGCCGCTTGGCGACACCTCACTGCTGACCCCTGTGGTCATGGTGAACGTACTCGGCCAGCATCTGGACGGGGCTGTTCAGGCAGTAAGCACGGTGAATGAAGAAGCAAACCGGCTTGGAGTCGCACCCAAGCTTCATATATATGGCAAGACAGAGAGCAAGAACGGCCGTAAAATGGGCCATATCAACCTGCTCTGCAAGGATACCGGCGACGGGCTGTCCTGGGTAGAGCAAACTAACCTTTGGAGGAACTGACCAGATATGATCGAACGTTACAGCAGACCTGAGATGCGGGCCATTTGGACCGAAGAAAATAAATTCAACGCGTGGCTGGAAGTGGAGATTTGCGCCTGCGAGGCTTGGGCCGAGCTGGGAGTAATCCCGCATGAGGATGCCGCGAAGCTGCGGAAGGATGCCAAATTCGACATCGACCGCATTAATGAGATTGAGCTGGAGACGCGCCATGATGTGATTGCTTTTACCCGTGCGGTATCCGAGAGCCTGGGTGCGGAGCGCAAATGGGTGCATTACGGACTCACTTCCACGGACGTTGTCGACACGGCGCTCGGCTACCTGCTGCGCCAGGCCAATGAAATCCTGGAGAAGGACATCATGAACTTTATCGAAATTCTCAAAGACAAGGCGCTGGCATTCAAAGACACTCCGATGATGGGACGCACCCATGGCGTGCATGCAGAGCCAACTACCTTTGGTCTCAAAATGGCGCTCTGGTACGAGGAAATGAAGCGCAACCTGGAACGTTTCCGCCATGCTGCGAACGGTGTGCAGTTCGGCAAAATCTCCGGCGCGGTCGGCACTTACGCCAACATTGATCCGTCTGTTGAAGAATTCGTCTGCCGCAAGCTCGGCACCAGCCCGGCGCCCATTTCTACACAAACGCTGCAGCGTGACCGTCACGCTGAATATATGGCAACCCTGGCGCTCGTCGCCACGTCCCTGGACAAGTTCGCCACCGAGATCCGTGCACTGCAAAAGAGCGAAATCCGCGAGGTAGAGGAAGCTTTTGCCAAAGGCCAAAAGGGTTCCTCGGCAATGCCGCACAAACGCAATCCCATCGGCTGTGAGAACATCTCCGGCTTGTCGCGCGTCATTCGCGGACACATGGTTACTGCTTACGAGAACGTGCCGCTGTGGCATGAACGCGATATCTCGCACTCCTCCGTGGAGCGGATTATCCTGCCGGATGCAACGATGCTGCTGAACTATATGCTGAATCGCTTCGGCAACATTGTGAAGAACCTGACCGTATTCCCGGAAAACATGAAACGCAACATGAACCGGACCTTCGGCGTGCCGTTCTCCGGCCGTATTCTAACCAAGCTGATCGACAAAGGCTTCAGCCGTGAGCAGGCTTATGATACCGTGCAACCGCGTGCGATGCAGGCCTGGGAGGAACAAACCCAGTTCCGCGATATCGTTGAAGCTACCCCGGAAATCACAGCCGTACTAAGCCCGGAAGAGATCGAGGATGCTTTTAATCCTTCTTGGCACCTTAAGCATGTGGACACCATCTTCCGCAAGCTGGAGCTTATTTAATAAAGGTAAGTTAGTGGTGAACTGAGGAGCTCGAGAATAATACGAGCGGAAATGCTGAGAAGTTATTTTGTTTCTGAGAAGCGGAGCAACAGGAGATTGGAATAGACATTTGGGTTAAAGATGAACGGAGAGAAATTTTGGAACTGGAGAAGCGTTAGCGTTCGCCTTTATGGTCAGATTTCTACCGCAGCTTGCGGTTAAATCAGAGAAATATGACCATAACAGCGATCGGAAGTTCAAACATTTCTTGCAGTGAACCTATTAACCCCAAGGAGTATTCAATTTTGTGGATTCGAATCGAAGAAAAGAAGACGTCCCAGCTCTTTTAGCTCAAGTATATACGCAAGATCATTAGTTCAAGGGAGGAAAGGTCATGGCATACCCTGCCGTATCCACGGCTGTGGATCTGGTAAATGCACCGCTGCTCTACAAAGGTAAGGTCCGCGAATTATACGATCTGGGGGAAGAAATGCTGGTCGTCGTCACGGACCGGATATCCGCATTTGACTATGTACTTGACCCGGCGGTGCCGGAGAAAGGCAATGTGCTCAACCGGCTCAGCGCCTTTTGGTTCGGATTAACCAAGGAGCTGATGGAGAACCATGTCGTGCATATCGATGTAGACCAGCTTGGAGAGATCGCGAAGGACCGGGAGGCGCTCAAAAACCGTGTCATGGTCGTCCGCAAGGCGGAGCGTATTGATATTGAATGCGTTGTGCGCGGCTGTATCACTGGCGGAGGCTGGCGGCAATATCAGGAGACTGGGAAAGTCAACGGAATCGAGCTTCCCCTAGGCTTGCGCAAAAATGCAGTACTGGCCCAGCCGATTTTCACCCCTGCTGCCAAAAATGATGTCGGTCATGATGAGGATATCCCTTTTGAGAACATGCAGGAGCTGATTGGTGCCGAGCTGGCACTGGAGTTGAAGGAGAAGAGCCTGAAGCTGTTCGCTTTTGCCAGAGAATATTGTGAAGAGCGCGGTATCATCCTGGCGGATTGCAAATTCGAGTTCGGTCTGCTGGACGGCAAAGTGATCCTGATCGATGAGATTTTTACACCGGATGCTTCACGCTTCTGGGCCAAGCATAACTACGCACTGGATATTGAGATCGACAGCATGGATAAGGAACCGGTCCGGACCTATTTGTCCGCATCCTCTTGGGATAAGAACAGCACACCCGACCCGCTGCCTATTGAAGTAGTGGAAGAAACAACACGCCGTTATCTGGACATTTATCATCGTCTCACCGGCAAGTCTTTATAGATTGTAAGTGGTCATAGTTGCGCCAAGTCAAGCTCATTAAATTTTAGGAGGAACTACAAGCGTATGTTAAAAGCGACAGTCTATGTCACCATCAAGAAAAGTGTGCTCGATCCCCAAGGTGTAGCCGTGCAAGGAGCGCTGCATTCCGTAGGTTTTCAGGAAGTAGAGAGTTTGCGGATCGGCAAGTATATGGAGCTGACCCTAGATACCGACAACCGCGCTGAAGCGGAAGGACGCCTTAAAGAAATGTGCGAAAAGCTGCTGGCCAACACGGTGATCGAGGATTACCGCTACGAATTGGAGGACTAAAAGTCATGAAATTTGCTGTACTTGTCTTTCCGGGCTCCAATTGTGACATTGACTGCTACAAAGCTGTAGAAGACAGCCTTGGTGAGCCTGTAGATTACGTGTGGCATACGGCGACGGATCTGTCCGACTATGACTGCATTATTGTACCAGGCGGTTTCTCTTATGGTGATTATCTGCGCTGCGGCGCGATTTCCCGGTTTGCTCCGGTCATGGCCGAAGTGGCCAAAGCGGTAGAACAGGGCAAATATGTGCTGGGCATCTGCAACGGGTTCCAAATTTTGACCGAAGCCGGCTTACTGCCGGGAGCACTTCGCCGCAACATGTCGATGAAGTTCCGCTGTCATGATTCGGTGCTTAAGGTGGTTAATAACACTACCCCGTTTACTATTGATTATGCGAAGGATGAAGAGATCGTCATTCCAATCGCACACGGTGAAGGCAACTACTACTGCGATGAAGAGACTCTGGCCGGACTAAAAGCTAACAATCAGATCGTCTTCACTTATAGCGATAACCCTAACGGTTCTGTGGAACATATTGCGGGAATTTGCAATGTGCAGGGCAATGTGGTTGGCATGATGCCTCACCCGGAACGCGCGGCGAACAGCCTACTGGGTTCGGAAGACGGCAAACGGATGTTCACATCCATTCTCAAGACATGGAGGGATCGTTATGACGCAGCAAGTATCCGCTAAGGAGCCGACCGCAGAGCAAATCGCGGAGCAGAAAATCTACAGTCAATTCGGTGTGTCGGACAGCGAATATGAGCTCATCACTTCTTTCATGGGCCGCAAGCCAAACTATACAGAAATCGGGGTCTTCAGCGTAATGTGGTCCGAGCACTGCGCCTATAAGAACTCCAAACCGCTGCTGGGACGTTTCCCTACAAGCGGGCCGCGTGTACTGATGGGACCTGGTGAAGGTGCGGGTATCGTAGACATCGGTGACAACCAGGCGGTTGTATTCAAAATCGAAAGTCACAACCATCCGTCGGCGGTCGAGCCTTATCAGGGCGCGGCGACAGGGGTGGGCGGGATTATCCGCGATATTTTCTCGATGGGAGCAAGACCGGTAGCTCTGCTGAACTCCCTGCGTTTCGGTAAGCTCGAAAGTGACCGGGTTAAATATTTGTTCGAGCATGTGGTATCCGGTATCGCAGGCTACGGTAACTGTATCGGAATTCCTACAGTGGGCGGCGAAATTATGTTCGACAACAGCTATGACGGCAATCCGCTGGTCAATGCGATGTGTGTCGGACTCATTGATCATGATAAAATCCAGCGCGGTGTCGCTAAAGGTGTGGGCAATCCAGTGTTTTACGTTGGTCCGCCTACCGGACGCGACGGAATTCACGGGGCAACCTTTGCCTCCGTGGAGCTGAGTGAAGAATCGGAAGCCAAGAAGACTGCAGTGCAGGTCGGCGATCCGTTTATGGAAAAGCTGGTCATGGAATCCTGCCTGGAGCTGATCGACAGCGGCATCGTGCTTGGCATTCAGGATATGGGCGCAGCCGGACTGACCTGTTCCAGTGCTGAAATGGCAAGTAAAGCGGGCAATGGTCTTGAACTCTATCTGGACCAGGTGCCACAGCGTGAAGACGGTATGACGCCTTACGAAATGATGCTCTCTGAATCACAAGAGCGGATGCTGTTTGTGGTAGAGCCTAAGGATGAGGCACAGGCACAAGAGATTTTTGACCGCTGGGGTGTCATTTGCCGCAAGGTGGGCAAGGTAACGGATGACGGACGTCTGAAGCTGTTCCATCACGGCGAGGTTGTTGGCGATATGCCCGTAACGGCTCTTGTGGATGAATGCCCGATCTATAAAAAACCATCTGCAGTTCCTGCGTACTATGAGGAGAACGCCACGGTTGACACGCTGCGCTATGACGAGGTAACTGATCTTGGCGGCGCACTGCACACTATACTGGCTTCACCGACAGTGGCAAGCAAAGCATGGGTGTATAACCAATATGATTATATGGTACGGACCAGCACTGCGGTGCGCCCAGGCTCAGATGCGGCAGTGGTAACGATCCACGGCACACGCAAAGGCCTGGCAATGACTACAGACTGCAACGGACGTTATGTCTATCTGGACCCTGAAGTGGGCGGACGTATCGCGGTAAGTGAAGCAGCGCGTAACATCGTTTGTTCCGGGGCGAAGCCGCTGGCGATTACGGATAACCTAAACTTTGGCAGCCCGGAGAAGCCGGAGATTTTCTGGCAGATGGAACGGGCGGTAGACGGTATGGCTGAAGCCTGTCGTGTGCTGGATACGCCGGTTATCGGCGGAAATGTCAGCTTGTACAACGAAAATGCTGCCGGCGCCATCTATCCTACCCCGGTTGTCGGTATGGTGGGACTGGTTGAAGATACCGATCACATTACTACACAAGCCTTCAAGCAAGAAGGCGATGCTATTCTGCTGCTGGGTGTAACCAAAGCAGAGCTTGGCGGAAGTGAGTTCCAGTATGCCGTACACGGCTTGACTGAAGGACGTCCGCCAGAACTGGATCTGGCTACAGAGCAAAAGCTGCTGGATGCTGTGCTCGGCACCATCCGCAGCGGTCTGGTCCGCTCGGCGCATGACCTTTCGGAAGGCGGTTTAGCTGTAGCACTGGCGGAGAGCTGCATCAGCGGTTCGATTGGCGCAAATGTGGAGCTGTCCGCTGGCGGACTGCGCCCGGATGTGGCGCTGTTCAGCGAGAGCCAGTCCCGCATTGTGCTGACATCGGCACCTGACCGTGCGGAAGAGCTAAAAGCAGCGGTAGCTGCTTACGGTGTACCGGTAGAAATCATCGGAACCGTCGGTGGCGATAGACTTCGTGTGTCTCTGGACGGCGCATCCGCACTGGATGAGGCTGTAGAGGCATTAAAAATCACTTGGGAGGATGCTATTCCATGTCTTATGAAATAAAGACCGGGAACAAGCAGGAGACCCCTATCCTGTGGACCGGCGACTTTTACAACGAAGGAACGGGCTCGGGAGATATTTTTGACACGCTAAAAGAAGAATGCGGCGTCTTCGGGGTCTTTGGACACCCGGAGGCTGCCTCCATGTCATACTACGGCCTGCACGCTCTGCAGCACCGGGGAGAAGAGAGTGCGGGCATCTGCGTGGCGGATGGACGTGACTTCAACTATCACCGGGGTATGGGACTGGTCAAAGAAGTGTTCGACAAGGACAAAATTGCCTCGCTGATCGGCAATATGTCCATTGGCCATGTGCGCTATTCCACCAGTGGCGACAGCCGGCTGACTAATGCGCAGCCGCTGGTCTTTAAATACCGTGACGGGGATCTGGCGATTGCCACCAACGGGAACATCGTCAATGAGCCGCTGATCCGCAAACAGCTGGAGCAGGGCGGCTCGATTTTCCAGACCACAAGTGACACGGAAGTCCTGGCGCATCTGATTGCGCGGTCGCAGAAGGATTTTGTCGAAGCGACCAAAGATGCCCTTAAGCAGCTCGTGGGAGGCTTTGCCTTCCTGCTGATGACGAACGACAAGCTGATCGTAGCATCCGATACGCATGGCCTCCGCCCGCTAGTGATGGGACGTGTAGGGGAAGCCTATGTTTTCGCTTCGGAATCCTGCGCACTGGAAGTCATTGGTGCTCAGTTCGTCCGTGACATTGAGCCCGGCGAATTGCTGGTGCTTGATCAGAACGGCTTCAAGGAAGACCGGTTCGCTGAGCCGCAGCGCAAAGCACTGTGTGCCATGGAATATATTTATTTCGCCCGTCCCGACAGCGATCTGAACGGCTCCAACCTGCACTCCGCCCGTAAGCGGATGGGCAGCCGTATGGCCCTGGAAGCGTTCGTGGATGCAGACATCGTAACGGGGGTACCGGACTCCAGTATCTCAGCAGCCATCGGCTTTGCAGAACAGACGGGTATTCCTTATGAGCTTGGCCTCATCAAGAACAAATACACGGGCCGGACCTTCATCCAGCCTAGCCAGGAACTTCGTGAGCAGGGCGTAAAGATGAAGCTGAGCGCAGTCCGCCGCGTCGTTGAAGGCCAGCGCGTAGTCATGATCGACGATTCCATCGTACGCGGCACTACCTCGCGCCGGATCGTCAACCTGCTACGCGAAGCCGGAGCAACCGAAGTCCATGTGCGGATTACTTCACCGCCATTCAAGAATCCTTGCTTCTACGGGATCGATACACCGGACCGCCGCGAGCTGATCGCCTCTTACAAGACGATTGCCGAAATGTGTGAAGAGATCAATGCCGATTCGCTGGCGTTCCTCTCCCCGGAGGGCCTGATTCAGTCCATCGGCGGGTATAACAGCGGGGATTACAAAGGCGGTTTGTGCCTGTCCTGTTTCGATAATGATTACCCGACGCAGGTGGATTTCGGCGGGGAAGAGAAGGACGGATGCTCTTGTTAATATGGGTCCATCCCCCTAAGTCCCCCTTGCAAAGGGGGATTCCGAAGGGCGCTGCCCTCCGGCCACCCGAAAGTTTGGCGGTAGGAGTTTGTTTTTAACTTTCTAAGAGGGCGTGGGTGCGGGTGCCCGCTTTGTCCTGCGGACACGCTTAACGGCGTACCGCGCCCTGGCGTCATGCTGCCTCGCCGGGCCTAGGAGCTCAAGCCCCCGTCCTGTTTGCTTCGCAAAAGCGGGGGTGCTCTCGCCCGAGGAGCGCACGGCTTCGCCTCGTGCGGCAACACCAAAGGCTCAAGCCCCCGTCCTGTTTGCTTCGCAAAAGCGGGGGTGCTCTCGCTAAAGGAGGCGCTTGGCTTCGCCAAGAGCGCCGACTGACTGCCCTGTGCAAGCCGCGTAAGTTCGGCTTGCGGCCGGGTTTGAACCCGGTGGTTGGAGTGATGGAGAGGAAGTTTGGAACTGGAGAAGCGTAGCGCTTGCCTTTATGGGTGGATTTCTACCGCGAAGAGCGGTTCAAATCAAGAAATCCAACCATAACAGCAATCGGAAGTCCAAACATTCCTTGTAATCACGATAATAACCACCCCAGCTTCAAATCCCTGCCGCCCCGACCACACGCGCTCTAAACTAATTCAAATGAGGTGTACCAAGTGTCAGAAGCTTACAAAAACGCCGGAGTGGATATTGCGGCTGGCAATGAAGCGGTTGAACGCATGAAAAAGCATGTGAAGCGCACGTACCGTCCGGAAGTTATGACGGAGCTGGGCGGCTTCGGAGCGCTCTTTGGTCTCAATAAAGACAAGTATGAAGAGCCGGTGCTCGTATCGGGAACCGATGGGGTGGGCACGAAGCTCAAAATTGCTTTCGCGGCCGACCGCCACGACACGATTGGTATTGATGCCGTGGCCATGTGTGTGAATGATATTGTAGTACAGGGTGCAGAGCCGTTGTTCTTCCTCGATTACCTGGCCTGCGACAAGGTGGTGCCGGAGAAGATCGAGGCCATTGTTGCCGGGATCGCTGAAGGCTGCCATCAGGCAGGCTGTGCGCTAATCGGCGGCGAGACTGCGGAGATGCCGGGTATGTATTCAGCAGGCGAATATGATATCGCCGGATTCACGGTGGGTGTGGCGGATAAGGCCAAGCTGGTAACAGGTGCGGACATTGCGCCTGGAGATACAGTCATTGGTCTGGCTTCAAGTGGGGTGCACAGCAACGGGTTCTCGCTGGTGCGTAAGCTTTTGCTGGAGGAAGACGGCTATGAACTGAGCGCTGTGGTTCCAGAGCTGGGCGCTCCGCTGGTAGATGTGCTGCTTGCACCTACCAAGATCTATGTGAAGCCGTTGCTGGCACTGCTGGAGCAGCTTCCGGTCAAAGGTATGGCGCATATTACCGGAGGCGGGTTCATTGAGAATATTCCGCGCGTACTGCCGGACCATGTGAATGTAGACATCAACTACGGCTCCTGGCCGATATTGCCGATTTTCGGGTTGATGCAGAAGAAGGGCAATGTGAGCAACCGCGATATGTTCACCACCTTTAATATGGGTGTAGGTCTGGTGATGGTTGTAGCTGAAGCTGATGGGGAGCGTGCACTGGAGCTGCTGAAGGCTGCCGGGGAAGAAGCTTACCGGATTGGTACAGTAACGCAAGGGGATCGCATCGTTACCTTTACGGGAGCTGAAGTCTGATGCAGTGGAGCCGGATCGCTGTCTTTGCCTCTGGGCAGGGCAGCAATTTTGCCGCACTGGCAGAGGCGGAGCGGGCAGGACTGCTTGGAGGAGGCCGTATTGAGCTGCTTGTGTCCGACAAGCCGGAAGCACCTGTGGCGAAGCGGGCAGAGGAGGCGGGTATTCCCTCCCTCCTGCTGCGGCCGAAGGATTTTGCAAGCCGTGAGCTATATGAGGCCGAGATTGTAGCTGAACTGAAGCGCCGGGATATCGGTCTGATTGTGCTGGCCGGATACATGCGGCTGATTACCCCGGTTTTGCTTGAACCTTATGGAGGACGGATTATTAACATTCATCCTTCGCTTTTGCCTGCGTTTGCCGGTAAGGACGCTATTGGCCAGGCTCTGGAGTATGGCGTCAAGCTGACCGGAGTCACCGTGCATTTTGTCGATGGAGGGATGGACACCGGTCCGGTTATTGCCCAGCGCAGTGTGGTCGTCAATGCTGGCGACACGCCGGAATCGCTGGCAGAACGCATCCATAAAATCGAATATGAGCTGTATCCCGAGGTTGTGCGTGCATTGGCTGAGGGGAAGGTTAAGCTGGAGGGCAGACAGACCATTATCCGCAGATAGCATATTGGTCCGGGATGTGTCCTAGAGGCAGCTTCATAAGCGCATGAATCGACTTTCTCAGACGAGCCTGACCTGTTCTGATATTTCTCGGGAAATATTGCACAAGCGGGGAGCAGATGTCGAGCAGCAGGAGGGTTATGTGCGAATATTGTTGTGCGGATAGAAATCCATACATTCCCTGCAGTTACGACCAGAACCCATTGGGATTATCTAAAGTTCAACTAATAAAGCTAAGGCCAATTTTCACATAGCAGTGCTTCAGTACCGATTCACCTGTAACTAAATTCAGCATCATCCGGAGGGGGACTATTCAAAGTGAGTATCAAAAGAGCGCTGGTCAGCGTATCGGACAAACAGGGCATCGTGGATTTTTGCCGCGAGTTGTCTGCATTGGGCGTAGAAATCATCTCCACAGGCGGCACTAGCACCCTTTTGGCCAAAGAAGGCGTACCGGTCATCGGCATTTCTGATGTGACGGGCTTTCCGGAAATTATGGATGGACGTGTTAAAACACTGCATCCGGCTGTACACAGCGGCCTTCTGGCGGTTCGTGACAACGAGGAGCATACGCGTCAGATGCAGGAGCTGGGTCTGGACTACATCGATCTGGTCGTGGTAAATCTCTATCCGTTCGCGGAGACGATTGCCAAACCGGATGTGTCCTACGAGGAAGCGATCGAGAACATCGATATCGGCGGACCGACGATGCTGCGTTCGGCGGCGAAGAACCATGCCTTTGTCAGTGTGGTAGTGGATGCAGCTGATTATGCTACCGTGCTTGAGGAAGTACGCGCAGGCGGAGATACGACTCTCGAGACCCGCAAACGTCTTGCGGCAAAAGTGTTCCGCCACACGGCGGCTTACGATGCCCTGATTTCCGATTATCTGGCGAATGTGACCGGTGAACCGCTGCCGGAGCGCTATACGGTAACCTACGAGAAGATTCAGGATCTGCGTTACGGGGAGAATCCGCATCAGAAGGCTGCCTTCTACCGCAAACCTCTGGCTGCCCAGGATACACTCACGGCTGCCGAGCAGCTTCACGGCAAAGAGCTCTCCTACAACAATATCAATGATGCCAACGCGGCTCTGCAGATTGTGAAGGAGTTCGAAGAGCCGGCTGTTGTGGCAGTGAAGCACATGAATCCTTGCGGCGTAGGCGTAGGGGCAAGCGTATATGAGGCTTATCAAAAAGCCTATAATGCCGATCCAACCTCCATCTTTGGCGGGATTGTAGCCGCGAACCGGATTATTGATGCCGATACGGCCAATATGCTGAAGGATATTTTTCTGGAAATCGTGCTGGCCCCGGGCTTTACCGACGAAGCGCTGGAAATTCTCACGAAGAAAAAGAACATCCGGCTGCTCAAACTCGGCAATCTCAGCACGGCTGCAGCGCGCAAATCGAGCTTTGTGGTGACCTCTATTGAAGGTGGCATGGTCGTTCAGGAGAGCGATGTGCATTCCGTCAATCCTGAGGAGTTGCAGGTAGTGACTACCCGCAAGCCAACAGATGAAGAATTGAAGCAGCTGCTGTTCGGCTGGAAGGTCGTTAAGCATGTGAAGTCTAACGCGATTGTGCTGGCGGCAGATGATATGACAGTCGGCGTAGGCGCAGGCCAAATGAACCGTGTCGGTGCAGCGAAGATTGCCATCGAGCAGGCCGGGGAGAAAGCCAAAGGCTCCATATTAGCATCCGATGCCTTTTTCCCGATGGGCGATACGCTGGAAATGGCAGCAAAAGCAGGGATAACCGCAGTCATTCAACCAGGCGGTTCCATCAAGGACGAGGAGTCCATCAAGGTTGCTAACGAATATGGTATTGCCATGGTCTTCACCGGCGTTCGCCATTTCAAACACTAGAACGCTGGGAGGACTCATTTCAATGGATATTTTAGTAGTGGGCGGGGGCGGCCGGGAGCATGCTATCATCTGGAGCCTGTCCCGCAGTCCCAAAGCCGGCAAAATCTACTGTGCACCCGGCAACGCCGGGATTGCACAGCTTGCGGAATGTGTACCGATCGACGTGTTCGAGTTCGATAAGCTGACCGCTTTTGCCAAGGACAAGAACATTGACTATGTGGTTATCGGACCGGATGATCCGCTTGCTGCTGGCATAGTCGATGCATTTGAAGCGGAAGATATTCCTGTATTCGGCCCACGCAAGAATGCGGCAGAAATTGAAGGCAGCAAGACCTTTATGAAGGACCTCCTGCATAAATACAGTATTCCTACCGCAGCCTATGAGAAGTTCAGCGATTATGAGGCTGCACTCGCCTATTTACGCAGCCAGGGCCTGCCGATTGTCATTAAAGCGGACGGGCTGGCGGCTGGAAAGGGCGTAACCGTGGCCTATTCCCGTGAAGAAGCGGAGCTTGCCTTGCAGGATATTATGGTGACCATGGTGTTTGGGGAAGCCGGTGCACAGGTGGTCATTGAGGAGTTTCTGGCCGGGCAGGAAATGTCGATTCTTGCCTTTGTTGATGGAGAAACTGTGCGTCCGATGGCTGCTGCACAGGACCACAAGCCTGCATTTGACGATGACAAAGGTCCCAATACAGGCGGAATGGGTACCTATTCACCTCTGCCGCATATTGACGAGGCCATTATTCAGGAAGCCGTGGAAACGATTATCAAGCCGACTGCGCGGGCAATGGTAGCGGAAGGCCGCCCATTCAGCGGCGTCTTGTTCGCCGGTCTGATGATCTCTCCGGAGGGCAAACCGAAGACCATTGAATTTAACGCACGCTTTGGCGATCCCGAGACACAGGTCGTGCTTCCAAGATTAAAGAGTGATCTGCTGGAGATCCTCCTTGCTGTAACCGAGGGAAGACTCGCAGATATCGAGATTGAATGGAGCGAGGAAGCCGCGGTATGTGTAGTCTTGGCTTCCGAAGGATACCCGGGCCCTTATCCAAAAGGAGTGCCGATTTCAGGACTCGGGGACCGCGCCAATGAGCTGGTTTTTCATGCCGGAACTGCGCGTACGGAAGACGGGACATGGGTGACCAATGGCGGACGGGTGCTGGGCGTCGTTGGCATGGGAGCCAGCATTGCCGAAGCGCGTTCAGCAGCATATGCCAGTGCGGCAAAGATTTCATTTCCCGGAATGCACAGCCGCACTGACATCGCTATGAAGGCATTGGTCTGAGGACAAAGAACTGTATTAGAGAACCCTTTTACGCTATTAGTCCTAAAAAAGGACTGACAAGTGATAGAAGAAGTGCTATAATACAACTCGTACGGGGGAAAAATGTGCGGATATATACAGATAAAAGGTCTTTCCTTTCAGGAAAGGCCTTTTTTAAATCATTTAGAAATGCAAGTCATATAGAATGCCTCGTGCCCGGAAATGATACCTGTAGTGCTAAAGCAGCAATACGCTCATGCGAATGGTTAGTTACAGATTTAAGGGGGAATTACTTTTGAGTAAGGTTGGAAGAAATGACTTGTGCCCATGCGGAAGCGGGAAAAAATATAAGAGATGCTGCCTGGACAAGGAATCCTCTGCAGTAGAATCCATATTGCGGCTGGTAACAACGGGGGAAGCGGCCGCGCAAGAGGCTGCAGCCTCGCTGCCGGAAATGGAAGAGGCAGTCCAGGAAACCGCAATTCGGCCTGAGAACAAGCTTACCCTGACCAAGCTGAAGAAGATGGTGGCTCGTGAACTGAAATGGGAGCACCCGGCTCACGAACAGCTGGCTTTGCAGCTTATCGAGAGTATGAGAAATCAATACGAGCGGGAGCTGATTTTTGAAGCTCTGGTGCTATGGAACGGGTATTCCCGCCAGACCAAACCTGCTGTAAAGAAGACAGGCTCCTTCTGTGCGGCAATTGAGTATCTGCTGTCTGAGGAGTACGGCTTCAATATTACGCAGGCGGAACTCGCCGATAAATATGAGGTCACAACGGCTACAATTTCTCGCAAGGTCAAAGAAATGCTTAACTATATCGAGGAGTATGGCATGGGCGGCGAGGCAGATGAGCTTTTGGCGATGAACGGTCCGGGCACACCCAAGGATAAAGCCCAGGCTCTGCTGTACAAAGCCATGGAAGCAACGTCCTCCAAACGGAGAATACAGCTGGCGCAGGCTGCGCTGGACCTGTATCCAGACAGCTCAGACGCCTATCTGATCCTGGCTGAAGAATCGGAGAATGAACAAGATGCACGGGCTCATCTCAAAGCGGGGATCGCTGCAGGTGAACGAGAGCTGGGCGAACTCTTTTTTGAGAAGAATAAGGGGCACTTCTGGAGTCTTCATGAGACCCGCCCGTACATCCGGATTTGTAAAAGCTACGCTGAATCCTGCTGGTTTGGCGGAAATGCCAAAGAAGCAGCGCAAATTCTGGAGCATATTCTAGAGCTGAATACGGAAGATAATACCGGTGCGCGCTATCTGCTTGCTGCCGTATACCTGTACAGCAACCAGTTGAAGCAGGCTGAGCAGGTGCTGGAGAAGTACGGCAAGGATGATGCTGCTGCCGCTTATGCCTATGACCGCATCATTCTGGAATACAAGAAGAACGGAATCACCTCCCAGCTCAAAATGCTCTACCGCGTGGCACGGGGTGTGAACAAGCATGTGCCCGATTATCTGCTGGGTGTGAAGCGGCTGCCGCATAACCTTCCTGATTTTGTCGGAATGGGTGATTCCAATGAAGCGATCGAATATGTCATTATGCACTCCCGTCTATGGGCGAGCGTACCTGATCTGCTGAAGTGGATGCTGAAGCAGTAGAGATGAACACTGAAATACAAATCACAGCCGGATCCGGCTGTGATTTTTTGTGCTTTTATGTCAAAATTCCACGCGAAAAATGGCGTATTATATAACATGATGCAGAAAAAAGAAGAATGCAAAAAAAAGAATTGACCTGACGGAGAAATGTGGTTATATTTGCAATATATTAGTAAATATTATCAAATGTTAGCGAAGTTACATCGGGAAATTTCGCCATTGTGAAGCGGGTCTAAGGGGTGTTTTTTTTGAACCATGCAACCACGATTCGCACCGAGCTGGAGCGTTTTATAGAACGTGAGGCTCTGAGCTTCAGCCAATTGGGAAGGCTTGCGGGGCTTAATGCAGGTACCGTGAGTTCTATTCTAAAGGGTAACCGGATTATGGGCGTGGATCAGCTGGACCGTATGACTGCTGTCCTCGGCTTGCCCAAAGGACATTTTTACGAGCAGTATATTCAGGAGTGTATGGTTGAAGCCGTACCGAACTGGCGAAGAGTCAGACCCTTTCTCTATCGTTGTGCAGAGTTGGACAAGCTTGATTGCATCAAGCGGATTCTGCCGCTGCTCCTGGACAATCTGACCTACTCCCCTTTGCTGTTTGAGACCGCTGAGGAATTCTTCGTGGAAGGCAGGCGCGCCGCAGCAGTCTTGATCTATGAGAGCGTTGCCCTCAGTGAGAGGAGGCAGCATTCCGAACGCCTGGCCTTTTGCCAGTATCGCCTGTTTACACTTCGGCTAAGCGATAATCAGGAGGACAACCTCCAGTGTGCGCTCCAGTTTGAGCCTTTTGTAGACCGGCTTGACGAAATCGATCAGCTTGATGCGCTACGGGATCTGGCGAATACCTACCGTTCGCTCAGGCGTTGGGACAAAGTGGAACCGATAGCCGAGGAGATGGAACGGCTGGCAAGAATCCAGCTTTTTACGATACCACAGCCGGCGAGGGCAAAACGGGAGCAGCCTAAGAAACCTAAGAAACCGATGTTTGTATATCTGGCCTTCTCTTATCTGCTTCGCGGGAGCGTCTGCGATTCCAGGAACGATTATGAGCAGGGAATCCAATACACATACGCCTATGAAGACTTGAGCTGGGTCAAAGAAACCGATGAGGACACCCTGCATTGGCTGAAACTGTATAAAGGATGGGCACAGGCCAACATCTACGTATCCAAGCTGATGCGCGGGGATGAAAGTGTACTAGCTGATTATGTTCTCTATATTGAACAGAACAAGGATGAGCTTCTGGTGGGCTTATTAAATATTACAGAGGCGGCCAATCTGTTTGATCTCAATGTGGATCATATCCTGCAGTATTTTAATTCTGAAATCAACGGCTACATGCAGATAAAATATCAAGAGGCTGTGGGTGTATATACGAAGCAAGTGGTCTCTGAGCAGCACGCCCGTTTTCTATACGGAGTGGCCCTGTACTATCTGAAACAAAGCCTATACCAGATAGGTTTTGAATACTTATTGTCTAGTCTGTTCACGTCATCTCTCATCAACAACGAAACCCGTATTCTCGCCTGTGTGAGGTTATTTGAGAGATATAGAGCATTTGCACCCCATGAAATACAACATAGATATCAGAACCTATTAAAAGAGGAGGAAGAAGAACATGAAAAGAAAATTGGCATCTCTATTGGTCGTAGCTAGTTTTGCCCTGGTGCTTGTTGTTCCAATTCATTCGGGTACCTCACATTCCTTCGTCATTATGTCCGATAATCATGGGGGTTAATCTATTACTATAGTTCTGGAGTAGACGATATTGCTCGAAAAAAGACCATTCCTTGGCAAGTCCTTGGCTGGTCTTTTTTCAATTCTTCCAAAAATTATCTGAAAAAATTTTCACCCCGAAAAAGACATAGCCCTCTAAAATACTAAAAGAGGAGGGATAGAAGTGAGAGAACAGGACTGTTTGAAACAAACTTTGGAACAAGCCCGGCGAGATTTGAACAATCTGCAATACAAGTACGATCTGGATCATCCGGCTGTGCTTCATCAATCGATGGTACTCGACGAACTGATTAATCAATACACCCGAAGCAACGTCGCCCAAGTGAAAAAAAGATCAGGTGCAGCCGGCAGCAGGCTGGCAGCCGAAGAGCTATGGCCAACGCGTGCACAGCTGTATCGGACCGCAAACTCCGCATCCTAAAAGGGAGCGTGGAAGCACTCTACGCATTATACCGCCTTCGCAGTTATTCTCTCTATCAGATGCACCAGCATACTTGGACATGCTCGAATGGAACAGCAGGTCGTTTACGCCGCAGGCTATTATTTGGAGAAAAAGCAATACAATGCCTGCGGTGGTACAACGCCTCTGTTATAACCCCACCTTAATTTTTTCTCCACAACCTCCCTCTTAATTAATTGTGTCAGCCTTCCTAATATAAAACCTAACATAAATGGGCTTATATTCTTGTGTAATCCAATAAACCGGCTTCGATTTGGGCGTTTACAAAGGTAAACGCTTGTTAAGTTATGCTCTTTTGGAGTGAAACGGTAAAGGGATAATCAGCGTCAAGATCCGCGAACGGCTTCAGCCCGCTGAGAGTGTAGAGCAGATTACGTAGGCGTTGCCGAGATGGAAGAGATCAAGCACAGCCCGGCGAACCTGCTGCACACGGTATCCAGATTCAAAGTGTACTAACCTGGAGAGGACAATGCTTGAAAAAATGTCCCCGGAAGAGTATGTTACAAGAAGCAAATTGATAAGTTAGAGACAGTGAGGCGAGGGAAAATGAGAGAAGGCGAAGACCGGATCGTAGGAATGGAAGATATTGTGCGTGCGCATCATGTGCTGCGGGAGGTTATCGTCCGCACCCCTTTGCAGTTGGATACGGTGCTGTCGGCCAGATACGGCTGTAATGTGTATTTGAAACGTGAGGATCTGCAGATTGTCCGCTCCTTCAAGATCCGGGGTGCCTATAATATGATCCGCAGCTTGTCTGCAGAGGATAGAGCCAAGGGCATTGTCTGTGCAAGCGCGGGGAACCATGCGCAGGGTGTAGCCTACTCCTGCAAGGCTCTGGGCATTAAAGGGAAGATATATATGCCAACCACCACTCCTAATCAAAAGATTAAGCAGGTCCGGAAGTTCGGCGGCGAGTATGTTGAGGTCATTCTAAAGGGCGACACCTTCGATGATGCTTATGATGAGGCGCTGCAGGCATGCATTGATCATAGTATGACACTGATTCATCCGTTCGATGAACCGCGGATTATCGCCGGAAACGGTACGATTGCGATGGAGGTTATGGAGAGCCTAGACAAGCCCGCTGACTTTGTGTTCGTTACCATTGGCGGAGGCGGCCTGGCAGCGGGTGTTGCCACCTATGTGAAGACGGTGAGCCCTTCTACAAAGGTTATTGGCGTTGAGCCTTCCGGCGCGGCCTCGATGAGCGAAGCGCTGAAGCGCGGAGAAGTGATCACCCTGGAAGAGATTAATAAATTTGTCGATGGAGCTGCCGTGAAACGGGTGGGCGGATTGACTTATGATATCTGCTCCCGCCGCCTTGACGATGTGGTTAAGGTGCCGGAGGGCAAGGCTTGTACGACCATTCTGGAGCTGTACAACGAGAATGCGATTGTTGTGGAGCCTGCAGGCTCGCTGCCCATCGCGGCGCTTGATCTGTACCGCGACCAAATCCGCGGCAAGACGGTGGTCTGTATCATCAGCGGCGGGAACAATGATATTGACCGGATGCAGGAGATCAAGGAACGGTCGCTGATCTATGAAGGTCTTAAGCATTATTTCATGGTTAACTTTCCGCAGCGCGCCGGTGCCCTGCGCGAGTTCCTCGCTGAGGTGCTTGGACCCGGAGATGATATCACACGTTTCGAATATACGAAGAAGAATGAAAAGGAGAACGGTCCGGCGCTGGTCGGAATTGAGCTTCAGCATAAAGAGGATTACACCCCGCTCATTGAACGGATGAAGCAAAAAGGTGTGGATTATCTGGAAATCAATAAGGATCCCAACTTATTTAATATGCTGATCTAATCCTCTATCCATTGCATACAGACGAAAAAGGCCCGTCCCAGGAAGTTATGGGGCGGGCCTTCTATATTATGGGGATTTAAGACTGAGGTACCTCAGTCTTCAGATAATCAGTAACACCATCATCCAGCTTATAGCCATTCTCCTTCAGCAGCTTCATGAAGCCCTCCAGTTTCAGGAGAAAAGGGCTGCTGCCATTGCTCTTGGAGAGAATGCTGCTGTATGCCTTCTGTGCCTCCAGGTCCATCTCCAGATTGTCATAATGGAAAAGAGGGGTATTGTTTTGTCCATAAAAGGTATTGATTACATATTGGGAATATAAGGCCTTCACCGCCGAAATACGGTTCGATTTGGGGTGGCTCTGGATGAACTCCTCCTGAGCCAGCGCCCGGGCGGCAACATCCCCCCAGGAAATAACCAGTCCGTTATCTTTGGAGGAGGGCAGGTCTGCTTCCGTAGCCATAATGGAAATATAATCACGGATGTCATTCGTAACGTAAACTTTATATTTGCGGTAAGCCGCATAATCAATCACCGGAAAAAAGGAACCTTCAGCCGTCTCCAGCTTATAGCCGCTTTCCCCTGCACTTTTCAGCAGGTCCCGCAACGAAGCATCCTGGGTGGTCTCGGCCAGCTTGGTCATGCTGATGCCTGCTTTGTAGACTGAGGTCAGCTTCCGCTGAACACTGCTGCTGCTGAATTTGCTCTCCCAAGTATTCATGGCAGCCTTATGAAGATTCTCCAGCTTCAGGGTCAATACGGTTGCCTGATAAGGGCTGACCGCATAGATATTGCTGTTCAGGAACCGGACTGCCTCCGGAAGTCTGGCGGAAGAGGCCAGCATCGGGAGAGCCGCCTTGTATACCGCTTCAGCATGACTGCTGCCCGCTTCAGCGGTCACCTTGCTTCCAGGGGCAGGGGCGGAAGCTCCGGCGGTTCCGGTAGCTGCACCCTCTGCCAGAACATGTCCGTTAATCCCTGCAGGCAGTCCCAGAACAGCAGTTATAGCGGCGGATAGAAGAATTGTTTTCATTTTCATGGACGTTTCCCCCTGTTTGAGTTGAACTTGGAACCCTGACATCTATGATCTGAAAAATACTACCTTTAACCCAAGCCCCCCGGCCACAGCGAGAACCAGACTTACCCAAGGGGAGATAGAAATGACCGGAAACAGGTTGTCAAGAAACACACCGAGGAATACTACGAGAATAGCAATGCCTACATAAATTCCGAGTGCCTTGATATCGAATGCCTTGGGCTTTGGCGCATCATCCTCGGATAAGGAGGACATCCATCTCATGATCATCTCCATAAGGACAATAGCCCCCGCACCTACGACAAGAATTGTAAATATACTGATCCGGCCGAACAGGCCCGCTTCCCCTGTACTCCATAACAGGAGCAGGCCAGCGATGGCATACACACTGAACAGCCCTGTCAGTGCGGCACAGGAAATCATCAGGTAGTGGTTCAGCTTGCTGCGCACCTTGGGGATAGAGGCGCTGCCGGTAATCTCTTTGAAATAGTCCTCAGGATGCTCGCCAAAAATCTGTTTGGCATTTTTACCTTTACCCTGCCCCTCCAGCAGAAGCGCTGCCGCCTCCAGCAGCAGCTGCTCGGTTCGGACCGGGTCTACTTTGCTGGCACGGAGCGCCAGCAGCATATCTTCATAATAAGAGCGGTTGAAGGGTGTCATCTGCTCACGCAGTACATTATTTTGCTTAATCATTGCTTTGAGTTTCATAGTAAAAATATAAACCTCCAGTGGTGGGCCTAAATAGGTCTTTAACCTAGAGTATACGTTTGGGTGGCGGTTGTGTGCAAGGACAAGCATTTCTCTGCCCGGGATGAATAATCCGTTTGGAAGAGTGAACACTGTTAATGGTTCGGCTTCACCACTATGGCTTCAAGGAAGGTAGGGAGCGTTATGGATACTGATAACAGAGAAGAGACAGGCAAATTCGTGGGTGACGGCTTCGCGCCTCCGCTTGCAGGTGAAGTGGGGGATTGGGGCAATTCCGACGGATTCAGCTTATGGGATTCTGAGCTGGATACGCCTGAGAATGGCCTGGAAGGCTGGCAGGGCAGACGGAAAACGCATGATATGTTTCACGAAAGCTATGAATAAATAGTAAATGAAGTGCAGTTCCTCCAGTGCTGGGCCTCTTTTGCTCCATGCCGAGCAGAAGGGGCTTTTTGCTAAGCCTGCACGGCAGTTTATTCCTGCTGCTTGTTGACAATAGGAAAGCAAAACGTATAATGAAGATATTAATCTGACTAATTTAATCGGGATAATTATAATTTAAAATAATGTGCCTTTTTAGAGGAGGGCTTCAGCAATGGAACGGAATATTATCATTCGTCATCACGGGGAAGAATTAACAGCCAGCATCCATTATCCATCGAGGGAAAAGGGAAGCTCCGGACGCTGCAAGGAAAGGGTGCCGCTTGCGGTGATCTGCCATGGATTCGTCGGCAACCGGATCGGAGTCGACCGGATTTTTGTCAAGGCTGCCCGCGAGCTGGCTTCTGACGGATATATGGTAATCCGTTTTGATTATGTGGGCTGCGGGGAGAGCAGCGGGAACTATGGCAGTGAAGACATGGAATCGATGATTGCCCAGACCCGGGCCGTTCTCGACTATGGCATCAGTTCCGCCGATGTAGATCCTCAGCGTGTGACGCTGATCGGGCACAGTCTTGGCGGTGCGGTAGCCCTGCTCACCGGAGTGCGGGACCGCCGGGTCAAGAATCTGGTCCTGTGGGCGGCGGTAGGCTACCCGTTCAATGATATCGTAAAGATCGTGGGCAGGGAAGCTTATGACCGTTCGGTGAAGAGCGGTTCATCAGATTTTTCCGGCTATTCGTTTACACCGGTCTATTTCAACTCACTTGCCGCTTTTCAGCCATTTCAGGAAGCCGGCAAATTCAGCGGCGATGTGCTGGTGATTCACGGAACTTCTGATGATGTAATCCCTGTGGACTACGCTTTTCTCTATCAGAAACTGTTCTGGACACGCCCGGAGGGCCGCTGCGACAAAGAAGTGATTTTTCAGGGGGATCATACCTTCTCATCAGGTCCGGCGCAGGCCCAGTTGCTGAAACGGACCAAGGATTGGATGAATCAACAGGAGCATGTGCAGGAAGAATGGCAGAACTGGATGATTTAGGGTTTGTCCTCCGCTCGCATTAACTCAGAATAAGCGGTAAAATAAAAGTGCAGACCATATACTGGGTTATGGAGGTGGGCACCCTATGAAATTACCGGCATTTTTTATTGCACATGGCTCTCCGCTGCTTGCCCTTGAGAATAACGAATATACCCGTTTCCTGGAACGGCTGGGGGCTGATCTGGGGACACCGCGCGGCATTGTAGTCTTTTCTGCGCATTGGGACAGCCCTGAGCAGTTGATTACAGTAGATGGACAGCACGAAACCTTGCATGATTTCTATGGATTCCCGGACGAGATGTATTCGCTGACCTATCCTGCACCTGGGGATTCCGCACTCAGCCGCCGAATCTCCGAACTCTTTACCGCGAACAATCTTCCTCACCAGCCGGTGCTGGGACGGGGGCTTGATCATGGAATCTGGGTCATTCTGAAAAAAATGTTCCCGGCTGCCGATATCCCTGTAGTGGCCTTATCTGTCGATTCCTTGCGTTCCCCGGAGGAGCAGTATAATATCGGCAGGATGCTGGCCCCACTGCGTGATGAGGGTGTTCTGCTGATTGGAAGCGGGGGGCTGGTTCATAATCTGCGGCTGCTGAAGCAGGACGACCAGCCTGAGCAATGGGCGCTTGACTTCGATGCCTGGATAGCCGCCGGCCTTGAAGCATGGAACCTGCCTGCACTGTTCGCTTATGAGAAAAAAGCGCCGCATGTACGCGATGCGGTTCCCAGCTATGGACGGGAGCATTTTGTGCCGATCTTCTATGTAATGGGAACAGCCGATGAAGGCAGGCGCGCACAGCTCATGATTCAAGCCTACCAATACGGGACGCTTAGCCTAAACTGCTGGATGATTGACTAAATCACACATACGATACATGAGGGATGCAGCCTGAAGAGGGGCTGTGTCCTTTTTAAAATTTATGAATGTATATGTCCTGAAACGGATACCTTCATAAAAGGACGGCGAAGCCGTTTCCACTTGATGCGGGAATCAAGACAAATGGACTCCGCTATGATTAAATGGAAGAACGAAGCCAGTTTTATTACGTAGAAGGATCAGGATGAAAGGCTCCATAAAACTAAGCGCATGCTTACGAAGCCAGTTTTATTGCGTAGAAAGATCAGGAAGCAAGGCTCCATAAAACTTTTAGGAGGAAAAAATACATATGACCCTAAGCCGTTATTCATCCCGTCTAATCTCCGGCTGTCTCCTTGCGGCCCTGCTGCTCTCTGCCTGTGGAAATCAGGATGCGGAGAATGTTCCTGCGCCTTCACCTGCAGCAGTGCCTACCCTTGCGCCATCCCCTGCCGTATCTGCTGAGCCGTCACCAGAAGCCAAGCCTGTGATCGGGGGGATCACCTCCGGGCTGACCGGGCTTCCGCTGGAAGAGAGCATTTTGCCCCGTCCTTTGGCAGTGATGATCAACAATGCGCCGGCTGCACGGCCGCAGTCAGGAATCAGCGAGGCGGATATTCTGTATGAGGTGCTGGCTGAAGGCGGAATTACGCGGCTGATCGGGATTTTTCAGAGCCATACCGGCGTGGTCAAGATCGGGCCGATCCGCAGCATCCGCCCGTATCTTATCGACATCGGTGAAAGCTATGGCGGCGTGACGGTACATGCGGGAGGGAGTCAGGCGGCGTATGCCATTCTCCAGAAGGGTAAAAAGGACGACATGGACGAGATCGGCAGAGCCGGAGCCTATTTCTGGCGCGACAAGGAGCGCAAAGCCCCGCATAATCTGTACAGCAATGCCGCCAAGCTGCGTGAGGGTGCGGACAAGCTGGGATACGCCGGAACTATAGAGGTTCCCGGGTATCTTTTCACAGATCCCGATGATTTACCGGCCGGGGGAGATGCAGCGGCAGAGTTCAATGTCAATTTTCTGCTGAAAAGCTATACCGTGGGGTATAAATATAGCACGGAGCGGAGGACCTATCTGCGCTGGGTGAACGGCAAGCCGCATCTGGATCTGAATGACGGAAATCCGGTCGAGGCGGCCAATGTAATGGTGATGGGGGCTGACCATAAAGTGCTCGACGATGTGGGTAGACTGCAGATCGACATCGAGCTGGGAGGGGAGGCCGTGCTGTTTCAACGTGGACAAGCGCAGAAGGGAAGATGGTCCCGCAAGCCTGGAGATGTAATCCGCTTCGTGAAGAAGGACGGCACAGAGGCGCTGATGTATCCCGGAATTACCCATATTCTGATTGTGCCGAACAGCCCTTCCTTCAGCAGTCATATCGAATATGCACCGATCCCAGGTTCTACCTGATACGGACGCCAAAAGAAGCCGTTAGGATGATTATTTTCACGATTACAGGGAATTGTTATTATAGTGTAAAAAAGTTCGTTTCTTTTACTTCTATACCTTCAATTGATATGATAAGATAACAAGGGTTGTCATTCATTTTCATGCTGTTTACATATGAATGGCTGCATTTTATGTAAAGGGGTTTAAACTAATGAAGTTGAGAAAAAAGGACATATTCTTTGAGACACTGGAAAATATGGCCGATACCATTGTCCAGGCGGCAGATTATTTCGCTCAGAATATTACGACTCTGCGGGATAATGTCGAGAATTTCGCAGCGGTGATGAAGAAATATGAATCCCAATGCGACACGTACACGCACACCGTCATCAAGGAATTGAACAAGACGTTTATCACACCGCTGGAACGCGACGATATTATGGACCTCATCACAAGTATGGATGATGTTATTGATGGTCTGGAAGCTTCAGCCTCACGTTTCTATATGTACAACCTGTTGGACCCGGACGAATATATCGTGCAGTTCGCAGAGATTCTCCGCCAGTCCGCCTATGAAATTCAAAAAGCGGTTCACTTGCTCTCCCAGAAGAAGCTGCTGGCCATCCGCGAGTACACTATCCGTCTGAATGATCTGGAGAACCAGGGCGACGAAGTACTCCGCATCTGCACCAAAGCCCTGTTCGAAACGGTAAAAGACCCGATTGAGCTGATTAAGCGCAAAGAGCTGTACGAGCGGCTTGAAACTACAACCGACAAATGCGAAGATGTAGCGAACATGCTGGAATCGATCATCATGCGCAACTCATAAGGGGCCTGGAATATGGAAACATCAATATTTGTACTAGGTTTTGTGATTGTTCTAGCGCTTGCATTCGACTTCATCAACGGGTTCCACGATACGGCTAATGCGATTGCCACCTCGGTCTCCACCCGGGCGCTTCGTCCACGGACGGCTATTCTTATGGCGGCTTCCATGAACTTTATCGGGGCGCTGATGTTTACGGGGGTAGCCAAAAAAATCGGGGGTAGCATCACCGATCCGGCCCTGCTGGACAACGGGGTAGATATTGTCATAGCTACACTGATCGCCGCGATTATCTGGAATCTGGTGACCTGGTGGCTGGGGATTCCTTCCTCCTCTTCTCATGCGCTTATCGGTGCGTTGGCTGGAGCAGTCTACGTAGGTGCCGGTACAGAGCATATCAAGTGGCATGGCTTTATCGAAATCGTCGAGGGGCTCGTATTCTCCCCGCTGATTGCTTTTGTCATTGGTTATATTGTCATGACGATCCTGAAATGGATCTTCGCCAAACGCAGTCCGCATACCGTGAACAAGGGCTTCCGCTCCATGCAGGTCATTACTGCGGCGCTTCAATCCTTCACGCATGGTACCAATGACGCCCAGAAGGCGATGGGAATTATCACCTTTGCACTCGTGACCTCAGGCCGTCTGGACACCATGGAAGTTCCTTTATGGGTTAAAATCGCTGCGGCAACATCCATGGCACTAGGGACGTCCATTGGCGGCTGGAAGATTATCAAGACCATGGGAACGAAGATTTTCAAAATTGAGCCTATTAACGGCTTCGCTGCCGATATTTCCGCCGCTTCCGTTATTTTCTCGGCTACACTGCTGCATCTGCCGGTAAGTACAACACATGCCATCACATCATCTATTCTCGGTGTAGGTTCAGCCAAACGCTTCTCTGCTGTAAAATGGGGAATCGCCGGACGCATTGTGATCACCTGGTTTATTACCATTCCGATCAGCGCGGTATTGGCAGGGATTATTTTTAAGATCATATTCTAAGCAGCAGCATGGCTGCATATCAAGATGTCACGGAAGCCAAGAATGGCTGCGGACATCTTTTTTTGTTGGCTGGGAACAGCTGTATACCATTTGGGGGGAAGGCGCTTCTTGCTGTACAATGGTTAGGTGCAAGATTGAGCAGTGGAAGATGCAATAGACGGGGGACTTATATGATACGAACGCTTGCAGTTACACATAAGGGTGAGGTGTTGACGGATCTGCCGCTTCAGGACATTACCCTGGCAGACTATGCCTGGATTTGGGCCGATTTTTCCACCCCTACAGCGGAGGAGACCCTGCTGCTGGATACTTATTTTCATTTTCATCCCTTGGCGATTGAAGACTGCATGCATATCCTGCAGCGCCCGAAGCTGGATTATTATGAGAATGTGCAGTTTTTTGTGCTGCATGCGCTTAATGAGCGGACGCTGGAAGCAGAAGAGATCGACCTGTTCCTCAGCAAAGGCTTCCTCGTATCCTATCATCATCAGGAGAAACCGGAGATGGATGAAGCCTGGCAGATGGTAAAGGCGGAAATTCATAGCCGCAAAGGCTGGTCAGGCGGTCCGATGGCTGCTGCGTATACCGTGATGGATAAGCTGGTGGACCGGTATTTTCCAAGCTTGTACGGTTTGGAGGATGAGCTTGCCGATCTGGAGAGCCAGGGCGGCAACGAGTCTGTGGAAGAGCTCATGAGCCAGGTATTCAATGTGCGCGGCCGTCTGCTTAAGCTGCGCCGGACGATCGTGCCGATGCGTGACCTGATGTACCGGATCGTCAATTCGCAGCATGTGCAGAGCAACGGCGAGGAGCGGATCTACTTTGGCGATATTTATGATCATCTGCTGAAGCTGACCGATATGATCGAAGTGGACCGGGAAATGACAGCCGATCTGCGCGACAGCTACATCTCGCTCAACTCCAACCGGATGAACTCGATCATGAAGACCCTGACGGTTATCACAACCGTCTTCATGCCGCTGACCCTGATTGCCGGAATATACGGCATGAATTTTCGGGTAATGCCGGAGCTGGACTGGAAATACGGTTACTTTGGAGTGCTGCTGCTGATGCTGGTGCTCGGCGTGGGCATGTTCCGCTGGTTCCGGCGCAGCGGCTGGTTTAAGTAAAGGGGACATTAGCATTAATCGAGCGCCAGGTTTGACTGAAGCGTACCTTGAGAGGTACGCTTTTTAGGCTGGAGCTTGCAGCTATGCCGCGAATCGATGTACGGCAGAACCGTTAACGGCTATTCGCCAAAAGCGTTAAACGCCGCCTACTTGCGGCGGCGTTTAACGGAGGCGGGGGAGGATTTGCGCCGGCTCTTCGGAGCCGTTTTTTTGCGTGGCTGTGACCCTGAGCGTCTCTTCTTGCGCCGTTTGGGGCCGTAGAGTGCTGCGTCTTCTTCAGCTGCCAGCTCGCCTGCTCCCGAGCCCTTCTTCTTGCCAAAGCTGCCCATGACCAGCTTCACCATCGGGGCCATCTGCTGAAATCCCTGCATGACCTTCTGCACCTTGCCCATGGAATTGACAATGCCGTCGACGCCGCCCAGCCGGTCAACGATGCCCTTGATCTGCTCCATGTTTGCGAGATTTCCAAGATTTCCAAGATTGCCAAGTCCTCCGAGCAGTCCGCCGGGTTTGGCGGCAGCGGCTTCGGCAACGGGGACGGCCAGAGCCGTCTCTGCGGCTGCTTCTGTGCCTAGGGCAGGAAGCATTCCAGATTCCCCATAGAAGGGGGGCTGGGCATATGAACTGATCCCGGGATACGGCGATGAAGGATACGGCTCGGCCAGCGAACGCCCGCCCCGGCGGGAGTGATTATAGTAATGATCAGGCATAACATCACATTCCTTCGTTAGTGGTTTGATATACTGTATGTCATAGGCGAACATAAGGTATAGACGAACGCCCGGTTTACCGGGATAGCAGCGGAAAAGGGCGGATGCCCACCCGCCCGTGCCGGAAGTGAAGAAACCGTGACCATGCTTGATTTTCGGCGCTTATGTAGTACTATAGTTAAGGCGGTAAATCTTGCGGATTCAGAGTAGGAGTCTGAATGCAGGATTAATTTTGTGCGCGTGGGGTGGACGTTTGTCCGTCGATTTCGTTCTTTACAGCGTGAAACCGTTAATGCTTGAAAAATGTGCTCCAGTACAATATAGTAGAGGCAAGATAGTCACTACATTTAGGCTTTTGAACTCTTTTTTTTGAAGGATATCTTATCAGTGATGTCAGCACTGACCAAACTTTTAGGGGATGATAATCGATGCAGCTTAAGAAGCTAAACGATAAAAGTATAGACCAATTATTCGAAGCCATTTTGACTTTAAAAGATATGGAAGAATGCTATGTGTTTTTTGATGACCTGTGCACGGTGAATGAGATTCAATCCCTCTCGCAGCGTCTGGAAGTGGCGCGTATGCTGGGCAAAGGGTCTACATACAATCAGATTGAAGCGGAGACCGGAGCCAGCACTGCGACGATTTCGCGTGTGAAGCGCTGCCTGAACTACGGGAATGACGGATACAAGTTAACGCTGGAACGTTTGGGACGATAATTGATGAAGACGGGCGTACTGATTATCAGTCACGGCTCCCGCGATCAGGCCTGGGTTTCAATTGTCGAGGAAGCTGTAAGCCATGTGGCGCTGGAGGAAGAGATGCCCGTTGCGGTTTCTTTTCTGGAGCTGGTAGAAGGCCGTTTGATTCAGGATGGTATAGATAGTTTGGAACATGCAGGGGTCACAGATATTATTGTGATCCCCTTGTTTGTTTCTTCCGGCAGTACACATATCGATGAGATAGAGTATGCGCTGGGCGCCAAGCCTGCGCCGGAGAAGGAGACCGACCTTGAACCTTTTGCCGTCAAGGCCAGGGTGCATTACGGCTACCCGGTCGACGACGATCCGGATATAGCTGTTATGATCTGGGACAAGCTGCGAGGGCTGTCCAAGCATCCGGAGCGGGAGACGATTCTGCTGGTGGGCCATGGTAGCGTACATGACGGGTTCCGGCAGCGCTGGCAGCAGGGGATATCCACGCTGGCTGAACGTGTGCGCCGGATTAGCGGTGCAGCAGCGGCGGACTACGGTCTGCTGAACCCGGACAGTGTGCGGAGCAAGGTGGAGTATTGGCAGGAGCAGGGCCATGATGTACTGGTGGCTCCGCTTTTTTTAAGTCAAGGCTATTTCACCAAGCATGTTATTCCCGGGCGGCTCAGCGGCCTGAAGTATGCCTATTCAGGACAGACGCTGCTGCCGCATCCCTTATTGCCGCACTGGATTGAGCAGCAGGTGAAGGTTATGCTGGAACGGATTCGGGAAGGCTGTTAAGAATATTTTGCAGCAAAAAATAGTGTTTCCGGTATTGATTTCATCTCCTGCTGCATACATTGATCTATGCATTCTGCTTGCCGTCATTGCTTGTGTGGTCCCGAATTGGGTATAATCAGTAAAGTTATCAATTATATAAACAGGTGGCGTCCGGTAATGAAAACTGCGAGATTGATCTATAATCCCACCTCTGGTCGGGAAGAAATGAAGAAGCGGCTTGCCGATATTTTGGACCGGCTGGATATTGGCGGCATTGAAGCCTCGTGCCATGCAACAACCGGAGAGGGCGATGCTACAGCAGCCGCAGCGGAAGCCGTCGAACGCGGGTGTTATGATCTGATCATAGCGGCGGGTGGCGACGGTACGCTGAATGAGGTTATCAATGGTATGGCCGAGAAGCCGAATCTTCCTCCTCTCGGTGTATTTCCGGTGGGGACTACCAATGATTTTGCCCGGGCGATGGGTATCCCTAAGAACTGGGAGGATTCATGTGATCTGATTCTGCGTCAGGAGTCGCGCCTAATTGATCTTGGCAAAGCCAATGACCGTTATTTCATTAATATAGCCGGCGGCGGACAACTGACTGAGCTGACATACGAGGTTCCCAGCCGACTGAAGACTATGATGGGCCAGCTTGCGTACTACCTGAAGGGGATTGAAAAAATGGCCAGTCTCTCTCCGCAGGAGCTGTACATCCGCGCGAACGGCCAAGAACTGATCCATGACGAGTTCATGCTCTTCCTGATCGCCAATACTAATTCCGTAGGCGGCTTTGAGAAGCTTGCTCCGGATGCCCGGATTGACGATGGACTATTCGACGTAATCGCGGTCAAGAAATGTAACCTGGCCGAATTTATCCGCCTGGTCAGCCTGACGATCCGCGGTGAGCACTTGCAGGATAAGAAGGTTGTCTATTTCCGCACCGATGCCATGGAGGTTACCTCCCCAGGCTATGTTCAGCTAAATCTGGACGGCGAGCTTGGCGGCACACTGCCGGGCAATTTCAGTATACTGCCGCAGCATCTGCGGATTTTTGCACAGAATAATTGAGCGGGAATCCTTCAATAACGGGAAATACTCCAACTAAATGGGCTGGAAAGTCTCTGTGCGCTGAAATAGTTGGAATTGCTCCATTTAATTCGTGTAACAAGCTCCTCTTTGAATGTCGAGCCGGCGAATTAGCTGGAGTTTTTCCATTTAAGTGCTTCTATAATGACAATGAGATATAATTAGCTGGAGGAATTCCAACTAAATGTATGATATAGGTGCTTCCGAGGACCATAGTTAAGAAGCTTAATAGTGAAGATAATGAAAGAAGTGAACCCATAGATGAGTAAACAACGCAGTGGACGCAGCGCAAGCCGCCGTGACGGCTCGGCACCTGCCGCCGGACTGCCAGTGAATAAGAATGACGAGGTGATGCTCGATATTATCGGCATGACCCATGAAGGCGAGGGGGTAGGCCGGGTAGAGGGCTTTACCCTTTTTGTGCAGGGCGCGCTACCTGGTGAGAAGGTCCGGGCCAAGGTGCTTAAGACCAAGAAGCAGTATGGCTATGCCAAACTGCTTGAGCTTGTGCAGGCCAGCGGCGACCGGATCCAGCCGCCTTGCCCGATCTACGACCAATGCGGCGGCTGCCAGCTGCAGCATATGGACTACACGGCCCAGCTGGCGTGGAAACGCCAGCTGGTGGTGGACAACCTGCAGCGGATAGGGAAGCTGCAGATTATGGGGGCACCGGGGAGAGGTGCTATAGCTGGAAGCGGGGGTGCAGAAGGAGCCGCGGCGAATCTCACTGCCGGGGCGGAAATTGGGGCGTCTGATGGGGATAACGTGGCGGATGTAAGCGCAAGTGCTGCGGGGGCACAGGCTGACGGCATCATCGTCCGGCCCACCCTCGGTATGGACGAGCCTTGGCGATACCGCAACAAAGCCCAGGTGCCTATCGGCGTTACCGACGGAGGACTTGTGGGCGGATTCTACGCCCGCGGCAGCCACCGGATTGTCGACATGGAGACCTGTCTGATCCAGCATGAACATAACGACGATGTCGTAGCTGCAGTGAAGCGAATCGGCAGAGAGCTTGGCATCTCTGCCTACGATGAGGAAACCGGACGCGGGCTACTGCGTCACGTCGTAGTGAAGAAGGCCTTCCGCACCGGCGAAATGATGCTCGTCCTCGTAACCAACGGCCGCGATATCCCGCATCTGGACGCCTGGATCGGCAGCATCCGTGAGGCACTGCCGCAAGTGGAGAGCATCTGCCAGAACGTGAACACCCAGCGGACGAATGTGATTTTTGGCAGCGAAACCCGTGTCCTGTGGGGCAGAGACGTCATCTACGACTACATCGGAGATGTACAGTTCGCCATTTCTGCCCGTTCCTTCTATCAGGTCAATCCGGCACAGACTGAGGTGCTGTACGGTAAAACCGTAGAATACGCCGGATTGACAGGTAATGAAACGGTTATTGATGCCTACTGCGGCATCGGAACGATCTCGCTGTTCCTGGCACAGCACGCGGCTAAGGTGTACGGTGTTGAGATTGTGCCTGAAGCGATTGAAGACGCGCGTTCTAACGCTAAGTTGAATGGGATGAAGAACGTAGTGTTCGAGGTAGGCGCGTCCGAAGACGTGATTCCGAACTGGAAAGAGCAGGGCGTCACACCGGACGTGATCGTTGTTGATCCGCCGCGTAAGGGCTGCGATCCTAGGTTATTAGAGACAATCCTTGCAATGAAGCCGGAGCGGGTGGTGTATGTGTCGTGTAATCCATCGACACTGGCGAGGGATTTGCGGGTGCTGGAGGATGGCGGGTACAAGACAGTGGAGGTGACTCCGGTGGATATGTTCCCGCATACGGTGCATGTGGAGTCGGTAGCTTTGCTAGTGAGGGAGTAAAAAATAAACAGAAGCGGCCAGGAATCTATATAAGATTCCGGATCTCTTCTGGAGTAAGAGCCATGTAGAGAGGTCTACATGGCTCTTTTGTGTATTTTTAAACTTAGATTGCGAGCGTTCAAGAGTATAGGAATTGTTATTCCCAATACGGAACACCTGTGAAGAGAAACGATTCATTGTTTACATAGGCATTAATTTCTCTACTGGCTAATTTACTGATATGGTTTGGCAACCAATCCTGCGAATCGGGCAGACCCAGCCAGAAATTCATGGTTTCAAGCTGTGCTGCAACGAAAAAACCTTCCAATAGCTCAATATAGTTATCCGGTAATGAATGATACTTAGAATATGATTTCAGTAACTGTTCTCTGAATGAAGGGTGTATATAGGAGAACGTCCAGCCCAGATCAACCAAATAGTAACCAAACCCGCAAGCGCCAAAATCGATGGGCCGCGCCTCGTTTTCATGAAACACAATATTACTTGGAATCAAATCGGCATGAATCATTCCCCAATTACCGGACGTTCTCTCCATAGAGTTCATCATTGTAATTACCTGCTCACCTGCAATCTGAAGAAGTTCAGTATCACTTGTATGAAGCAAACCTGCATTAGCCCGCTCCCTAAGCTTGCCCAGTGATTGTAATATACGGGAACTATCAAAGACAGGACGTTCAAATAAACTTGGGATTTGCCAGTTAGAGGCTTGCCTATGTAATTTACCGGTCATTTCACCTATATATTTAGCGTCATCTATTGTAAGGATAAAAGGCTTCTGCTCACCTTCCACCCATTGTAGCAAAGTGCAGCTTGTATTGTTTACGTTCGTAATGAATTCTCCGCAGGTATTCTTGTAAGGTGAAGGCAGGGTTAAATCTGTATCTAATGCTAAGGCGTGAAGCCAGATCATTTCGGAATGGATCACTTCCGGCTTACTCCAAAAACTCTCAAGAGCGTCACCCTTGGATATATGCAATCGGAGGCTATAGCTGTTGTTATCCAGGTCAGTGATTTTGTAGATCGTATTTCCGCTTTGTGCAATGAAATCAATCGATTTACATGTTATGGAGTAGTTACTTAACGCTTCCTTTGCTATACTCAAATTTTTATTCAATCGCAGATCTCTCCTCGTTATCATTGTATAAAATCACAATATCACATCTATTTTTTGGGAAAAATGTAATGGTTGATTATATTTGATTTTGACTACTGGCAAATAGTTGATAGGGGGGATTGTTCTTGAAAACCGTATTTTTAGCAAAGCCGAGTATTGAATATCAAGACGAATACATAGCTTTCTACGAGGAATGGAGGTCTAGTGGAGAATCTATTGTACCGTGGGTTGTAAGCAGAGACCCGTCTGACTTTGAGGGTATGATTCAATTTCTGCTTGAAAATGAAAATCGAGAGCATATCCCTGAAAATTGGGTTCCAAGTTCTACATACTGGTTAGTATCCAATGACAAGAGGGTCATAGGGGCAGTAAATATCAGACATGACTTAACTGAAAAGTTATTAAATTGTGGCGGTCATATTGGATACGGAATTCGTCCTACCGAGAGACAAAAAGGTTATGCTACAAAATTACTTGCTATGGCATTGGGAAAAACAAAAGAACTCGGTATCAGAAAAGTTCTTGTTGTATGTGATGAAGACAATATAGCTTCCGAGAAAACGATACTAAACAACGGCGGAATACCGGACACAAGCTTTACAGAAGAAGATGGCAATATCGTAAAAAGATTTTGGATTGAAACCTAATCATTTTGAGATGCTTCAAGTCTTTACGCCTGTAAATCCAACAAACAAAGGGGAAAATATGATAAAGATTCAATTCTCAATCGAAAATAATTACCGACAAAGGTAAGGCATGTTTTACACCGTTTAATATCCGTGAGTACGAATAATCGGCAGTCGTCAACATATCGCTGTTGTCACAACACGACCCCTTATCTCGTTTTATAAGCAAAACAAAATAAGGAGTGGTTGCAATGAAAGAATTGATATGCATCATCGTTGGCGGAGGATATGCGGGCATCAATGCGGTTAATGCGATTCGAAAAACGTTAAAGGGTGAGTCAAGCCAGCGTCCGCTTCGACTCATTCTAATCGATAAGAATCCCTATCACCTTCGTAAAGTTTTGCTTTTTAAGCCTGCGGCAGGAAACGAAGATATAATTGTCCCACTGACAAGGTTGTTTCCCGTGGGGGTCGAATTCGTTCAGGCTACAGTAACCAAAATCGAATCAGAGAAGAGAAGGCTGCTTTATCAGGATGCCGAAGGAATTGAGAATTCGATGGAATATGACATTCTCGTTTTGACGGTAGGCAGCATCGTACGGCAACCCGACCTTGATCAGGGGGGGATGGCATTGGCGAGCTTGGATGCCGCGTGGAAGATCAGAGAAGCGTGGCGCACGAATATGCAAAAAGCCGTTAAGGAAACAAACGCGAAAGAGCGTCAGAGATTAATGACCATTGCCGTTGCGGGAGCAGGTATAAGCGGCATCGAGACATCTGCCGAACTGGCTCATTTCGTTCGAGAAGATGCGCAGCAATGGGGACTTGATCCGGGCGCTGTGAGGATAAAACTATTTAACACGAACAAGAGGCTATTCCCGGATGGCCCGGCCAAGGTAGGGCTTAAACTGGAACGTTCACTTGAAGCTTGCGGAGTAACCGTCTTACAAGGGAGCAGAGTTTTACAGGAGAAAGAGGGAACGCTTACCTTATCTAGCGGAGAAACGATGTCTGTCGGTCTATGTGTTTGGACGCTGGGGCTTCTACCCAATCCAACGCTGCGAAACATCGGGTTACCGGTCACTCCGGAAGGATACGTGATCGTAGATGCAAGTTACCGGGTTCAGGGTACTCAGGGTGTATACAGCATTGGCGACTGCGCCCGAATCGTAGACCCTGCTAGCGGACGTGCGGACGGGAAGACGTGTAAGGAAGCGACCGCTCAAGCGGCAAGGCTTGGGAAGATTTTGTCGGCGGATCTTGAAGGGCGCCCTGCACCTTCGCATAAGGGGTTTATAGACTTTTTCTGCTTTGGCTTAGGTCCGGGGCATGGAATGGCATGGACACGTATATTGGGGGTAGATATTGTTTTTACGGGAAAGCTGGGTTGGCGACTGAGGAAATTTACATGGGATGCACCAAGTCTGTTAAAATAATGTAACTAAGTAGAGGATTTGAGGCTAAGATTGGAAGTGGGAAGATGCAAGAGTTATATGAGCAGTATAAAGCGCTGCTGTTTACGCTTGCCTACCAACTGACCGGGTCGGCTTCCGATGCGGAGGATGTTGTGCAGGACGTATTCCTGAAGATCAATGACGTAGATCTGGCGCGTTTGGTTAAACCCAGAGCATATCTGTGCAAAATGGTGACTAATCGCTGTCGGGATTTATTCAAATCGGCGCGTAAACGGCGGGAACTGTATTTCGGACAATGGCTTCCCGAGCCCATTTTTACGCCCAATGATGAATCGTTTGAAGCGGTTGTTCGTGATGAGCTGTTGTCTTACGCTATGCTCGTGTTGCTTGAAAGGCTATCCCATACGGAACGGGCGGTGTTCGTGCTTCGTGAAGCGCTCGGCTTTGAATATTCAGATATTGCTGAACTTGTTGACAAAAGTGAAGCAAATTGCCGCAAACTGTTCAGCCGTGCGAGAGGGAAGATGGGGATTACCCGTGATGAGCAGGTCCACTCAGAAGCGGCGAGCGAAGAGTGGGTCCGTCGATTCCTGAAGGCTCTCGAACTGGGAAACGTGGACACGGTTGTATCCATACTCGCCGAAGATGTCGTGTTGGTCTCTGATGGAGGGGGCAAAGCGTTCGCCGCCGTCCGTCCTATTGAATCGCGCGATCCCGTCGCCCGGTTCCTTCTCGGTCTAATTCGTAAGGCTCCTCATTACGAAGGAGGCGTGCATGTAGAGATGACGGATATAAATGGTCAAACAGGGCTTGTTGTCCGTTCAGGCGAGGGCATCGAAGTTGTTGTGCTGATACACGTTGAGAGAAATGCGATTTGCAACCTGTACTTTATTAGGAACCCAGATAAGCTGAGGCATTTATTGAAATGAAAAAGAGTATTCGATTGGAGCTAGTCCTTATGTACAAGACCACGAACAGCTTATATAAGGGAGGAATCATGACAACTTTCGACTTTCGAGATATTATTAACTCTTCTTTCTTTTGTCATGCTGTTTCAGGGGAAAATGCCGAGAAGGCTTGCGGCGGCAGCCGGATCTGCAACTATTGGCGTATTGGCAGAGCAGCTTTTTTTTGAGGGGTACAGATGACAAATGGTTTTGATCTATCTGATCTCCGCTCAATGCCGTTGTTCAAATAAAATAAAGAGCATCACCTCACTGCCCGAATCTTTTTTATTTCGGGCCTTGGAGACCACATCACCATTCGAGCCATGGACGGGAAGCATAAAGGATATCTAACTGTGACAGTAGCGGGGATTGTCGATCAGGATTTGCTGTCGAACGAATATAATAGCAGTCAAGTTCTTTCATTCTTTACGTCCCCGGAAGTCTATTCCAGGATCATGGGAACCGATACTTATTCCAGAATCTTCATCCTGGCTAATCCGGAGCTATCGAGCCTGCCTATAACAGACTATCTCAAATCATTAAATGAAAAGGATGCCGGATTTAATTATACGGATCGGGTGACGGAAATCGCTCAGGCCAAAAATGACGCCATGACGTTCAGTATCTTGCTGTATGGCTTCATCGGTGTCATTGTGCTCATTGGTTTCTTGAACATTATGAATACCGTAGGTACGAATCTGATCCTTCGTACGAAAGAGTTTGCAGTGCTGAAGGCCATCGGCATGACGCAGAATGAAGTGAGGAAAATGATTATTTTAGAAGGGATATTCTATGGTTTATTGGCCTCCTTGATCGGTATTCTGCTAGGGACGGCTCTGAATTATGGACTACATGTTCTCTTCGCAGGCATTTTGGATACAGCCTGGGTATTCCCGTGGGCCAGTATCGGCATTGCCTTCGCGGGTGCGATGATTACGTCGCTCGCCGCCGCGATTTGGCCGATGTATAGGTTAAATAAAGTAAATATTGTAGATGGCCTTCGGAGAGAGAATTAGATTACGTGATTCCACCCTGTGGCATCACCAATGAAAAGAAGACGCAGGAAACTCCTAATTCCTGTGCGTCTTCTTTTTTTGTGCTTGTGCAGAATAATGGGGATTTAATAATGGTTGTTGATGATCATTGTTAACTCTACCAATTCATCCAGAAGCTGCTCTTCCAAGCTGATGATCTCACCCATCTTCTTATGAATCTTCACCCGCGCAGCCGGCTTATTGCCGGAACACATCACCTTGATTATAAATTGATTAATCAGATCCCACTGCTCTCCTGCATGCCGGTAGCCCTCGGCGGCCCGGGAGAGTGCGGGCACATGGGCACCATCGTCAAGCAGCTGCAGGAACAGGCTGAACCGAATTCTGCTGATCGGCAGGGCGTTGGCGTAGATCTTGAAGTTAGAACTGGCTTCGGCAGTCCCGTCGCCGGTAACTCCCTCCTCCAGATAGGCGTCCGCATAGGCGGATAGCTGCGCGGCAACCTGGCCCGGCTGAATCTGGTGGGTTGGATGGGTCAGCATTCCTTGAAGCGTAGTCTGCCAATCTGTGTATGAACGCGAAGTATCACAAAGATCAAATAAGGCATAGAAATGGCAGGCTTGCTCCAGGAGATCAAAATCCACTGCTTCAAGCTCTTTGCCATAGTAGGCATCCGTCAGATAAATGATGTTGCTCGAACGGTCCAGTCCAACGGCGAGACAGGCATGGCTGGTATGCAGCCTGCGGAAGGCCACACACCAGGGGCAGTCATAAGAATCGAATCCGACCAGGACCGGCATTCCTGAGGACAGCCGGCTCTCCAGGATGTCCAGCATAAAGTTCTTATCCATAGCCGGCCCCTTCCGTTCGATATAACTGAACCTAAGGCCATGGTACGCAGACAGGGATTCTGTACTGATCCGTGGCAGCATTAACCGCTCAATCAACGGCTGATCCGGGGACTGCTGTTCTTCAAAAGACATCTGCCAGGCATTGCCGTACATGCACTTGCTGTCCGTTCCCTGCCACTTCGCAACAGACTGGATGCAGTCATCAATACAACTGCGCAGGGTAGGGTAGGGGGTACTCTTAATGGGAGCAATGTTCAGCACTGCTCATCATCTCCTTCGCCGACAAAAAATGACTCTGCAACCGGTTTCGGTAAGAGGCAGGGGTCATCCCGCTATATTCACGGAATAGCCGGTAGAAATATTTCATATCGTAAATTCCGACCTCCAGTGCAACGGACTGTATCCCGAGCTTCGTGAACATCAGCAGGATGCAGCTGTATTTCATGCGGATTTCCTGCAGCATCTGGATGTAGGACCTGCCGGTTTTAATTTTGAATAATCTCTGAAATTGGCGGGAGCTCACCGAAATCTGCCGGCTCATCTCCTTCAGCGTGATTTTTTTCCTGAAATTACTAATCATATACAGGATGACGTCATGCAGCGGATCATAGTCCTTCCCGGGCTGCTGAGTGAAAGGGACGGCAGCTGCAGGCATAATGAGGTTCGCCACTTCGAACAGCAACGGGTATAGCTGCTGTTGACCCCTAAGTGAGCCATAGTTTTGCATCCCCTGCATACGGCGGAGCAATAAGGTCAGCTCTACGCTTTTCCCTCTATACCAGAACCATTGCTTCACCTCCAGAAGCCTCAGCAGTGGTAACATATCCACTTCGGAGAAGGGTCCCGGCAGCTCTCTGAGAATCCTGTTAAGCTCAGGCCTGAGCATACAATTGAAGATGAGGAGCGGCTCTGCACCGGTCAGATCCTGAGGGTGAAAGACATGGGAAACCCCGGGAGGTATAACTAACAAATCCCCCTGCATAACCTGCATTTTATCCTCACCCGCCAGATGGATTCCTTTCCCTTGAACCACATAAGCGAGCTCCAAAAAATCGTGCTGATGACATACGGAAGTGACCGTTTCCTGAGTGAGGAGCATTTGTACCGATGAACAGGAGTCAAATAGATATTCCCCAGTAAATACCGGAAAACCTTCCATAAACAAACCTCCGTTTCCTGCTTCCTTAGGATGGACAACCTGGAATCTCCCCTAGTATAGCTGAATATTTTGGCGCATTCAACCATATATTAACAGTTCGATTTTTGGTATATTCTTTCTATTCATTCCTAATACGCATACTGAAAGGGGTATACACATGCAGCAGAAGGTCATTGAAATTATCGCCGAAATCAAAGAGGAACCGGGCCTGCTTCAGACGCTGAACGGAGCTTCAGATCTGACGCTGGACGCCGCACTTGATTCCCTGCAAATCATCAACTTTATTCTGAGAATCGAAGACGAATTCGATGTCGAAGTAGATTTCGATACCTTTGATCTTGAACATTTGAAATCGGTAGACCGCTTCTCCGATTATGTCGCGGGGCTTGCCGTACGATGAAGAACGCTGTGCACTGCGGCAGCCTGGAGTCGGAACGGTACTGGCGGGAGGAAGATCTGGCTGCTCTGCCATCCGTTCCTGATGCGAAGGCTCTGGCTATTGTGCAGGCCATGGATGAGATGCTGTTTGTCTTCTGCAGGAGCGGAGATATTCTATTAACCCGTCAGGGTATGGACAAGGCTCAATATGACTATCTGCAATCGCTCGATTATTCATTTAGGACCAATAGGAATCCATTAACCTTGGGAGTGGAGGAACCAGGCACAGCACAGAACGCACTGAATGTATTTGAATTGCTGGGAAGGCTGGACCCCGGGCAGGAACTGGGCAGCTTAATACCGGAAGGATGGTTCCTTGAACCTTTTGCCGTGCTTCCCGGGACGCATGAGGCGGTTAGGCGATATAAGCTTCTGCCCGTTATCCCGGATGAACAAATTGTACGCAAAGTGAACACCAAAACCTACTCTGCTGCTATGCGGGACAGGCTGCTGCTGCCGAATATCGCTCTTGTCGTCCATAACACGGAAGAGTTGCTGCAATCAGGACAAGCGTTGCTGGAGAAGGGGGCTTTTCTGATCAAGGATGAGTATGGTGTATCCGGCAAAGGAAATCAGCTCGTGGACTCTGAGCGGGTGTTGCGCAGAATTGCCGGGTATCTGGAGTCCAGCCGAAACCAGGACAAAAGAATAAAGT
Organism: Paenibacillus sp. P32E; assembly: GCF_001909085.1. NCBI lineage: Bacteria > Bacillati > Bacillota > Bacilli > Caryophanales > Paenibacillaceae > Paenibacillus > Paenibacillus sp. P32E. The sequence continues at coordinate 48,599 of NZ_LVYY01000006.1, forward strand.
TTGTGCTCGAACCTCTGCTGGACCGGGAGACAGACTTCTCCTGTCAATTTCACATTGATCCGGAAGGCCGGATCTCGATATTGTCCGTTCAGCAACTGGTCAACCACGGTTTTGCCTTCGGAGAGTCACATTCCCCGGAGCCGTCTCTGCTCGAAAGGCTGGACCGGGAAGGATATTGGGAAACCATGCACAGCATTGGGCGGGAGCTGTATGCAGATGGTTATTTCGGTGATGTATGCGTGGATTCAATGCTGCTGCGTGACGGGAGCCTCGCCCCTCTGGTGGAGATCAATGCCCGGAAGTCGATGAGTCTGATCAAGCATAATGTAGACCGCCATCTCAAGCAGGAGGGGATGCACACCTGTCTATTACAGGTACCGCTGGCAACTCTAGGCGAGGTTCATTATGAAGATCTGCTGGGGCGGCTTGCGCAAGAAGACGTTTTATTTTCGCTGGGAGAGGGGGAAGGAGTAATTCCTTTGGCTTCGGGTACACTCCAGCCTCCAGCCTCTTCCCGATCCACCGGCTCCGGCAAAGGCAAGCTGTATGCAGCACTCGCTTACCGGAATGAAGACAGCAAGAATAGACTCATCCGTAAGCTGGACGAATCGCTTCTGCGCACTGGCTATACTATACTGCGATAAAGAAAGGGATCCTCCAATGAATAACACCGTAACTATTCTATGTTCTGGTTTTGGTCTGGGCTTCTATGTCCCCGGCCTGCTGATTGAACGGAGACTCATAGCACTTGGTATCCAGGCGGAGATTGAAGTTTTTGAAACACTCATGCCGGACAGCAAAAAGAAGCAGACGGACAACAGCCGCAAAGCGTACCAGCAGAACTTCGCCGTAGCCTTGACCTCACAGAAAATACCGGCGGATATCCGGAGCAGCCTTGATGCTGCAGCCGTGGAACGTTTGCTTCAACAATGGAAGCAGGAAGAAAGACAGCGCTTCATTGTATTATCCGGGCACTGGGTGCATGTTATGGACAGGTACCGTGAACTGGCCGGCTTTTCTGTGGATGCCGATTTGCTCTATATTGATGCCGATCTTTCGCCATCATGGAAGAATCTCCGCAGGCTGAACCCTGGTTACGCGGAAGGCTACCGTGAAGTAAGCATGTATGATCCCGCGAAACGGGAGATTCTATACAGCATAGATGCCGGCCCCCCGGAAGCGCTGTCCCCTTCGGCTAGGAACGGAAGACTGGTTGTTCATGGCGGCGGCTGGGGAATTGGAACCTTCCGTGAGAAGTTTGATGCCCTGGAGTCGGCAGGGTATGAACTGGATATTGCCGCGTACAGCTCTCAGGAGATTGGAGCGGCCATCCATGGAAGACGTTATTATATGAACGACCCGGAGTGGCGGACCTGGAAGCGTGACAGCAGCGGGCAGTATACCTTCCCGCCTTTTGCAGAGGTAACCAGTAACCAGGCAGACCGTTTTCCGCCCTGCCGTAACTATCAGGATGGGATGTATGGTGTCATCCGGCAGACATCCGCAGTAATCAGCAAGCCGGGAGGAGGCGCCTTGATTGATTCACTTACTTCGGGCACTCCGCTGGTGCTGCTGGACCCCTTTGGCCCGCACGAGAAGATTAACAGTGATCTGTGGGTAGAGCTTGGTTATGGCATCCGTTACGGGGAGTGGGCCGAATCTGGCTTTGACCGTGAGAAATTGCGTAAGCTGGCGGATAACCTCAGGTCAGCCAGGGGCCGGTATCCAGACTATGCGGCAAGCTATGCGGAACAACGATCCGCAGCAGAAGGGAGAAGCTAATGCAGCCTACCAGTAGAGTTAACCTTGATGCCAAGTCCTTTGAGGCTCTGAAACGCACGATCAAGAATGTCGTGGTTCCACACAGAGAACGCAAACTTGATCCCGGGTTCAGAACCGTTATGCCGGAAATTATGTCCCTGAAGCTGACCAACCGCTGTAATCTCCGCTGCAAGCATTGCTACCAATGGAATGAATCCGGCTATCATCATGATATGGACACCGCCGAGCAGAACCTGGATATGGATCTGGAGATGATCCAGAGGCTTCTGGAGGAGACGGATGAGGCACAATCCCGTTTGTATTTATGGGGGGGCGAGCCGCTTTTTCACCGGAATACCCGGCAGATTCTGGAGCTTCTGAAGGAGCATCCCCGGGATACAACGATCTGTACCAACGCCTATCTGATTCCTAAGTACGAAGAGGAGCTGTGTGCGATCTCTGACAACCTGGAACTGCTGATTCCGATAGAAGGGTTCGAGGAGGAGCATGATTTGCTGCGCGGCAAAGGTTCATTTCACAAAGTGATCGAGAGCGTCGAACGGCTGCTTGAACTGCGCAAGCAAGGCCGCTTCCGCGGCCGGATCTCTGTGCACAATGTGATTAATGACAATATGATCGGCCGATTGTACGAGCTGGTGGAGTTTTTTGAGCAAAAGAAAGTCGATCTGGTATTGCTCTGCTTCCCGTGGTATATCTCTGCGGAAACCAGTCTGGAAATGGACCGCTTCTACGATGAACACTTCCAGTGGCTGGCTGAGCTTCCGCCGGATCACCGGAGCAGCTGGCATGCCTTCAAATACCATATCAAGCCTGAGAATGTCACAAGGCTAACCGAAGACCTGAAACGGATCAACAGCAACACTTGGCACAATACCCGAATCCGTTATCAGCCGGGGCTGGACTTTGATGAAATCGAAGACTTTGTGGCTGGCAAGCCGATGGCGTCCCGCAGTACGTCGAAATGTCTGGCGCTCAGTACCCGGGTGGATATTGCTCCGAACGGCATGGTGAGTGCATGCAAATTTTTTGGCGAGCTGGCTATTGGCAATGTGAAGGAGCAGACGCTGACGGAAATATGGAATTCAGCCCGCTACGACAGGCTGCGGCGGATTCTGGATGAAGGCTTGTCGCCGGCATGCTCCAAATGCAATGTGCTGTACTTGAATACTTATGCTGCGCTAACGCATGTATGAAGAACGGAGAGGAACAACCTGCCTACAAGCTCGGAATCCTGGGTTCGTCGAACATTGCTGTACCGGCCATACTGGAGCCTGCGCGGGTTGTGGAGAAGGTTCGGATAACGGCAATCGCCAACCGGACCTTTGAAAAAGCGGTGAAACTGGCGGACACCTACCGGATTCCTTATGTGGCGGGCAGTCTGGAGGAACTGCTGGAGCTTGGCGAGCTGGATGGAGTATATATTGCACTCAGTAATGAGCTTCATACAGAATGGGCAGTCCGGGCTTTGAAGGCGGGTAAGCATGTATTGGTAGAAAAGCCGATCTGCCTGAATCCCGAAGAAGCAGAACGGTTACGTCTGGTAAAAGAAAAATTCGCCACTCCAAAGCTTGCCGAAGGTCTGATGATTGCCTTCCACCCCTGGCAGCAGGCACTCCAATCTATTGTCCGCTCCGGGCAATTCGGTCCGCTCCACAGGATCAGTACAAGAATATCCGTCCCTGCCAAGGACAGATATGCCGGAAATTACCGCAGTGTCAAGGCTAAAGGTGGAGGCGCTTTTACCGACCTGGGCTGTTATTGGCTGCAGTTCCTGCAGACCCTGGTCGGTCTTCAGCCCCGAGAGATGAGGGCCCAGTCGGCTTTTGACGGACCGGATGGCTGCGATTGGACCTTTCAGGCGGCGCTGCAATATGAGAACGGTCTGGAAGCGGAGTGTCTCACTTCCTTTGAGCTTCCTTTCCGGGCTTCGCATACCTTGTATTTCGAGCATACAGTGCTGACGGTCCCGGATTTCTTCCGGCCGGTCAAAGGATTCTACAAAATCAAAATACGGCATGATCTTCCGGACAACCGCAGCACCCTTTGCGAATTTGAGCCGATGAACTATTATGTCAACCAGCTGGAGGCTTTTGCAGAAATGATGAGCGGGCAAAGGGCAGAAAAGCTGGAAGCTACATGGGAACGGGTGCACCTTCAATCCATAATCATGGCCGAGGCGCAGCAGCGCCGGGTCTATAATGCGGCCAGCCATCTATAGTCCAAACGTCAAAACAGCGACCTCCGATCACCGGAGAGTCGCTGTTTGTATTAGCGGTCCTGCAGGGAAGGAGGCTGCTCTATCCAGGAGCGCTCGTTGTTCATCACATAGATGCCCAGCGCCTGCTCGAAGGTAAGGCCGTGATTATAAAAAGCCAGCATCTTCGCGGCGAAGCGCATACTCTTATCTGCACCGGGCGACTGCAGCAGCTCTGCAGCGAGCTTACGGAAGTCCTTCGGCTTATGTTCTGCAGCATCTACGGCATCCAGAAGCCCCTTGTGGCTTGGAAAGAGCCTCCGGTTATAAGCCAGGATCATTCTCCCGCTGAAGAATACCAGATTGCTGGCTGTGTGAGCGAGCAGGTAGGCATCGTTCTTCCGGGCCGCCTCTTTGGCGAAATAAAAAGCGTACAGGAAGATCTGGGCGCAAAAGTCCCGCAGATTGCGGTCCCGGTTCTCTTCAGGATAGACGGGGATTCGGGCTACCAGATCGTTCAGCTGCGGGATTCTAGAGAACACAACGTCTGAACCGGTAAAAGCATACCTCGTCGGCTCATTGCCCCGCTTGGCTGCAAGCTCCAAGAACCGGAGGTTGATCACCTTGATATCGGCGTATCCGCCTTCATAGGTACTGACTTCATGGTCCACATAGGACAGCGTATTGTTCCGGTCATATTCTTCATACGCTTCATCGGTGAATACGAGGTGAACATCCACATCCGAGGTTTCCTTGGCCGTTCCTTGCGCTACCGAACCACTGGTGATTACTGCCAGACAGGAAGGGTTCTTCTCATGCTTCCCCACCAGCTTCTCCAGCGTCTGTCTATGGTGCTCATACATCTCTTTCATCCTCTCTTAAAGTGCTCCTGCACCTTAAGCGTACCCATTGGACAGCTTACCAGCTATGGTCAATTCAGACATTTATTTACCCGGGGCAACTATTCTTCCAATCTCCAGATATGTTTGTCCGCCCGGAACGGCAGGCAAGAACAGGCACCGAAAATTCCGATGGCAAGAAATAGCAAGGCTGCTCCGGAGCCTTTGCCTGTTCCGACCAGTGCGACCCACAGGCTGTTCATCGGCTGCACGGCCATAAAGGGTTCAAACACCCTGTCAACCAACACGCCACCGCACAGATATCCTACAGGAATGGTGAAAAACTGTAACGTATTCCTTGCCGAATAGACACGCCCCTGCATCTCAATCGGGATGGTGGAGCGGAAAAGCACATCCATATTAGCGTTCATAACCGGAATGAATACCCATCCGAGGATAGCGCCCAAACACCATACCGGTGTACTTCTGCCGAAGGCAAGGATGAAATTCTCGGAGCTCATGGAGAACAGCAGGCAATTCAAAATGACCCGAACCCGGCTTTTTGGCGGCGGCAGAATAGCAACCGCAAGGCTTCCAACCATCATGGCTATCCCTGTAACTGCGTTGACCATACCTAGCGCTAATTCTCCGCCGCCAACACGTGAGAGCATCATTGCGGGCAGGGCAGCATTGAAGATCGAGGCGGTAAAATTGATCACGGCCAAAAAAAGGATCAAATCCAGAATGCCCCGGTTGTCCCTGAGATACCGTAAGCCGCTTTTGGCAGATTGTAATACCGTCTCGCTCCCCGTGCCGCTCTGTTTTGGAACTTGCGGGATATGGACCCAGCAGAGCAACGCCATGAACGCTGTAGCAAATGTAATCAAATCAAACACAATAACAACCCGGATACTGGTAAAGGAAAGCATTGAAGTGGCGAGTATAGGCGTCAGTATGGTAACCAATGAATTGGATAAGGAACGCATCCCGCTTACCTTCTGGTAGTGTTTTTGCGGAGCTAACAGGCTAATCGCTACATCCGACGCCGGTTGCTGTACAGTGTTCATCACACCATTCAAGGTATTGATCAAATACAGATGCCAAATCTGGAGTGTACCCGTCGTCATCAGAATAAGGATCGAAACGGTACAAAGTGCCGCAAAGCTGTCGCTGATCAGCATAGTGGCCTTCTTGTTCCAACGGTCGCTCAGTGCACCTGCGAAGATACTCAGCAGGACATAGGGGGCGTAGGAACAGATAACCAATAGCGAGCTGGTAAGAGCCGACCCTTGCTGTTGATAAGACCAGATCACTAAGGCAAAGGAGGTCATTGCACTGCCCAGTGCTGAAAATGACTGTGTAATCCATAAAATCAGGAACGTTCGAAGCTCCCTGACGTTCGTTTTTAATTTTTTTATCATGACTCTGCTCCTCTTTCAATGAATTCTTAACGAATCAATGAAAGTGCAAAGCCGAACGGACGAACTCTATCCGCTCCGTGCAGTTTCGTCCGGTTCAGACCTTGCACGGAGCGGTGCCACTGCATATTTTCATGTGTTTTCTCCTTCTTTATCGCTCGAGGTTGAATTCACCCAACAGTAAATTCTTCTTTATTTTACCATGTGTGAACCCGGAAAATAACTATACAATTGCAAATTCAAAAGATGCACATTTATTGGGTGAGTATGCTTCTACCGGGGTTATGATATACTTTGTCATGAACAGGTTCGTTTACTATTTCGGGATAAAGAGTGTCCTGGTACGTATAGAGAGGTTAATGATATGACGAATAATTTTTGGCGTGATTTACCACGGCCTTTTTTCATACTGGCGCCCATGGAAGATGTGACGGATGTTGTGTTTCGCCATGTCGTAAGTATTGCTGCTAGACCGGATGTGTTTTTTACGGAGTTTGCGAATTCAGAGAGCTATTGTCACCCGGAGGGGCACCATGCTGTGCGCGGGCGTCTGACATTTACAGAGGATGAACAGCCCATTGTAGCGCATATCTGGGGAGATAAGCCGGAATTCTTCCGTCAGATGAGCATCGGGATGGCCGAGGAAGGCTTCAAAGGTATTGATCTTAATATGGGGTGTCCTGTAGCGAATGTAGCAGAGAACGGGAAGGGAAGCGGCCTAATCTGCCGTCCCGAACTTGCAGCAGAGATCATCCAGGCCGCAAAGGCCGGGGGACTGCCCGTCAGTGTCAAAACAAGGCTCGGATTTAGTGACATCGACGAATGGCGCGGCTGGTTAACCCATATTTTGCAGCAAGATATTGTGAATCTGTCCATTCATCTGCGCACCAGAGAGGAAATGAGCAAAGTAGATGCCCACTGGGAGCTGATTCCGGAGATTAAGAAACTTCGTGATGAGGTGGCACCCCATACACTGCTGACTATTAACGGGGACATTCCTGACCGTCAGACCGGCCTCAGGCTCGCTGAGCAGTACGGTGTGGATGGAATTATGATCGGGCGCGGTATTTTTCAGAATCCGTTTGCTTTTGAGCAGGAGCCGAAGGAGCACAGTAGTGAGGAATTGCTTGATCTGCTGCGGCTGCATCTGGATCTCTATGATCAATACGCAGGACAAGCACCACGTTCGTTCAGCCCGCTTCAACGATTCTTCAAAATCTATGTCCGCGGATTTCGCGGGGCAAGTGAGTTAAGAAATAGCTTAATGAACACCAAGTCCACAAGTGAAGTGCGTGCGCTGCTGGATGAGTTTGGGAGCAAGGAGCAGGACGGGGCGGGGGAGCTTGGGGATTAGGCAGCCAGAATTATTGAATTTCGAGCGGGAAATAGAATAGACGTAAAAAGAGTGTGAGGATCGGATGATGGGGAAGGGACAAGCCCGGAGCCAGCAAGCCGTTCCTCATTTTTTATATGGGAGGGGGACCACATGTCCTGGAGCAAATTGAAGCAACAACTGGAGGGCTTTCTTAGCCCGGCGCTACATAGAAGGGTAGAATACCGCGCGCCCGGTTACCGTTATCTGCCTGATAAATCAGGGATTTGCTATATCTCGGTAGATAAAAAGAACGTACTCAACATGAGTGATAAGACGAACACTATCAGATGGTATCAAACAGAACTGGAGATTAAAAATGATCCGGATATCCAAATTCCTATCGCAAATAGCGACATTGAAGCGGTCAGACAAGCTACCAAGGGGCCAGTGCCGGAGGATCGCCTAATCGTAATGGCCAGAAGCAGAAAAAGTACAGAACATGCCAAAGAGCTAATGTCAGCACAGGCTGCACTCGTTAAATCGAATTTTATCGTGGTGGCTAATCAGTTCTTAACGACGCCTATAGAGGAGAGCTTAGAGAGCAATGATATGGTATTGAATATTCTGGCTTTGGTGGACCGGAGAGTTGGGAAGAAGCGGATTTTAAACATGGCTGAGAAGATGGAGTTAAAGCATCCGATTGTGCGGTATTTTTATGAGCTACGGCGTGATACATTGTGAAGCAAACAATTTTTACCCGCAAATGATCATAGATGGGCAAGGGGGCGCCCGGCATAATTTAATGTGAAATATAGAATTGACAATGATAAACCTTTTTGGTAACTATATTAAATAAAGTTGGAGGTTGACACATACATGGAAAAAATGGAAGAACTATATCAACTTATAGGTAAGAAATTAGTAGGAATAATTCCCGATCAGTGGGATAAAATTTATCTCTACGCAGAAGTATTGCCAGGTTCAAGAATCATCTATTTTTACTTCGAATCTGCTACAAAAAAAGAACTAATATATAGTCATTTAATCCCTGAGATTTATGGAGTAGATGAACGCATATATGATCGGTTGCATGGGGAGTTGCAAGAATATTTTGTTGAACTGAATAAGGTTTTCAGAAATACTCTTGATCAACCTTGGACAAATCTGACGATGTATCTTGAGCAATCAGGTAAATTTAATATTGATTATAGTTATGATGAAGTAATTAACAATCCCTCTAAACAACTTACGATCTGGAAATATGAGGTTCTTGGATTATTACCTAGAGATGAATTCCACCAAGAGTATTTAGATGAATATTTAAAAAATAAGAATGAGTGATTTCTTAGTCGGCTGTGTAGGTGCAGCCGACTTTTTTTGTATAATCACAAAGAGATTTTGTGCACCTTGGCAACATATCCCGGTATCCCCAACAAGTTAGCAGTCTCTCTTAACGACTTTCTAACATCTGTCTGTCCAAATACGGTCTGTTGACCTGCTGGAGACCCAATGTTCTTGCCAAATGACGACGCCTATAGAGGAAAGCTTGGAGAGCAGTGAAATCCTGTTGAATGTTCTGGCTTTGGTGGACAGGAGAGTTGGGAAAAAGTGGATTTTGAGTATGGTAGAGAAGATGGAGTTAAAGCATCCGATTGTGCGGTATTTTTATGAGCTAAGGCGGGGGGCGTTGTGAGATATGATGCCTGGGAATGATCGCCCTCTCTTCACTGAGAGGGTTTTTCTGTTTGTCTAGGCTAGGAATGGCTGGCACATCTTTTCGGCAACTATAATTGAATAATTTGCGATAGGACCGAAATTCCAACATATGGTACGATGGGAACGAAGTTTAATTGGAGGTTGTGACTATACAATGATTGATTTTATCAAAAATAAGAGTATACAGGCATTTCACGATGGAGGGAGAGGCAAATGGATAGAATACACTCTCATCATTGTAATTTGAATATATGGGCTCATCTACCTGATGAAGTATGGAATAAAGTTGCTAATATATATGAGCTTATGCCTGGTTGGAAAGGGTACACAGATGGAATTCCACACTGGTTTGGGCAGGAAGATGATGATGTTTTTATTCAGGCATCCGTTGAGCCGAGTGGATTATCATTTTATGCACAGATGAATAAGAGTGAATGGGATTCTTGGATAGAACGGTTTAAATCAGAAGCAACAAAAGCATTAGGGTTTAATGTTGGTGAACCTGAGGATGGGTTTCATTAGGTAATAGATGAGTATACAGAGGAACTTGGAGATTAAGCGGCCGGGATTAGAGAAATCCGTGTGAAAATAGAAAAAGACGCAAAAAGATTAAGGATCGGCTGAATGGGGAAGGGCACCAGCCCGGAGCTAACAAGCCTTTCCTTTTTTTTGATATGAAGGGGGATTACTATGTCCTGGAGCAGGTAGTTAAAATTCAAAGGAGATTATGGAGACAAATTGCAGTCTTCCGATAGGGTTGAATGGGTGTGTATAATAGTGAGGGATAACAAGCAGGCAGATTATACTGAACGATTCAACAACCATCGGAGGGGAATATGAAGAAGCTACTGTCTCACCAATCCCTCTTGAAGAAATTCCAGGCGGTTCAATCTTTGGCGTTCAGACAGAATATGCCGCTTCGGAGGAAGATTCTAATCAGTAACATCCTTATTGTTCTACTGGCTCTGGTGATATTCGTTCTAAGTATTCATAGAATTGTCTTTAATCAGACGCTCGATAGAACTTCGGCCAGTTCGCAGCAGGAAGTGAAGCTGGTAAGCCAGTCTATGAAGACCGTATTCCAATCGGTTCAGAACTTCTCGAAATTTGCTCTGATTAACCAGGATACACAGAATGTACTTAGCCGGGATACCGGAGCAGACGGGGATGTCTCCGCGCTGAAGTCTATACATAACACGCTGGCTGCAATGCTGGAGACAGAGCCTAACATCGACTCGGTCATTATCGAATCGATCGGGGGCGATCTCTATTATACCTCCAACCTGACCGGTGTGACTTCGCAGAGTCTCGCCATCTATCCCAAAGATAAGATTGATGCGGCAAAAGGCGGTGCGGTCTGGGTAGATACGCTGAAGCCTTCATTTCTGTCGGGGATGACTGCTAAGCATATGATTAGTGTGTGCAGAGTCATTATGAGCATGGAGAAGGGGACGCCGATCGGTTATATATATGTCAATATTGACGAACGGACGCTCGCCCGGCTGTACCATAATGAACAGGATAATCAGAATCCTACCCTGGTCATCAACCAAGAGGGAGTGGTGATCTCCGCGTATGAAGCTGCACTCGTCAGCCGCACCGTTGAGGATCAGTCGCTTGCCCGGTGGGTGAAGTCGGCATCGGGAGGGAGTAGGACCGAGCGGGTGGGGGACAAGCGCTATCTGGTATCCTTACAAAGGCTTGATCCCTATGGCTGGAAGGTAATCCACCTTGTCCCCACTTCGGAATTGACGAACGGGTATTGGAAGATCGCCTTATCTATAGCCGTTTTCGGGCTGATCAGCATGCTGTCCGCAATGGTCCTGTCGGTTGTATTCGCGCGCCGGCTGACCCGGCCCCTAAGCAAGCTCAGTGAGGTTATTGTTGAGGTGGGTGCCGGGAATTTCGAGAGACGCGCATCTGCCGGCAGCCAGGATGAAATAGGCAGGCTGGGTGCGACATTTAATGAGATGGTCGAGCATATTCAGGACTTGATGCTAACCATTGAAACGGAAGAGAAGACCAAGCGGCTGTTGGAGCTGAGGCTGCTGTATTCGCAGATCAAACCGCATTTTCTATATAATACACTGGACACGATTCGTGCGATGGCTGTGATGACGAATGCTAAGGAGATTAGCAGTATCTTGAAGGCGCTGGGGGAGTTCTACCGGATTTCACTTAGCAACGGACAGGAATTGATTGCGGCAGCACAGGAGAAGAAGCATCTGGAGAGCTATCTCTACATTCAGCAGATCCGCTTCAAAAAGCTGAATTACCGGATTTCGTTTGAACCGGGAATTGAGTCCTGCCAAGTACCCACGATGCTGCTCCAGCCTCTGGTCGAGAATGCGATTCACCATGGAATCAGAGGGATGCCGGACGGAGGTTTATGTGAGATTACCGGCTCTATGGAAAGTTCGGGAGAGGAGCGTATTCTGTGCTTTATAGTCCGTGACAACGGCAAAGGCATGAGTGAAGAGGAACAGCGGCAGATCTGGTTAAGTTCGAGTGAAGAAGGGGAGTACAGCTTCGGACTTAAGAATATCCAGGACCGGATTCAGCTGAGATTTGGCGAAGCTTATGGTATCGTCCTGTCGTCTGAACCGGGACATGGAGTAGAAGTGAAGGTACGGTTGCCGCTGATTATGCAAGCGAACGAGCAGGGGAGGGGATAGCTGAATGAGAACTACAGCGCCGGCAGCACGCGTCCTGATCGTAGATGACGAATATTATTTCAGGCAGCTGCTGATCCATTTGATAGACTGGACTTCTGCCGGTTTCGAAGTGGTTGCAGAGGCGGAGGACGGTTCGGAAGCCTTGAGGATCATGGAGGAACAGCCGATTGATCTGATTATTACAGATATTGAAATGCCGAATATGAACGGGCTTGATTTTGTGAAGGCCGTCCGTGCCTTAGACTCAGCGGCTAAGCTGATTTTCATCACAAGCTATGATAACTTCACCTATGCCCAGCAGGCTATCTCGCTCGGAGCGGATCATTATTTGCTGAAGCCCGTTGATGAGGAGGCGGTTGAACAGGCGCTTAATACTATCCGTGCGCAGTTGCAGGAGAAATGGGAAGAGGAACGTTACATTAACCGGTTGAAAATAGAGGCGGGTTACGAGGGGCAGCCGGCCGCGGACCAGACTTCTGAGGATGGAGGACGCCAGGGCAGCGGGAAACGGCTGATCCATAAAGCGGCTGCGTATGTGACTGCACATTATGCCGAGGATACCTTATCGCTTCAGAGCACAGCGAGTGCCCTCTTCGTGAATCCGAGCTACTTAAGTCATGTCTTCAAGAAGGAGACCAACGAGTCTTTCGTGGAGTATATGACAAATATCCGCCTGGGCAAAGCCATGGAGCTGTTGCGCCAGGGGGCGGCTACCGAGGATGCTTCGGTTCCCAAGGTAGCAACGATCGCCCATCAGGTCGGCTACAGAGATCCGTTCTACTTCAGCAAATGCTTTAAGAAGAAGTACGGAATTACCCCGAATAAAGTATACGGAGGAACCTATTCCGGGAAATATTGAGCCATCGCCAGCAGGAGTCCGGTTATTCAACCGGGCTTTTTTGTTGATGCAAAACGGTTATTGTGTAAACCTGATGTTATTGATAAGGAGAAATGTAAAGTGCATGTAAAGTAACATAACATACCTAAAAATTTTACTGTCAAAGCCAATATATCTCCATTCGAACCTGGCTTCGTACTTGTTAAGATTGTACCTGTGGTTCGTATCCGTAAATTGTGAAAGGTGGTCCAAATCAGATGTTTGGTAAAAAGTTTGGGGTTGTTGCAGCATCCGCCGCGCTCGTCAGTGTAGTGCTTACTTCGTGCGGAGGTGCGGAAGCCAATAATGGGGGAACCCAGGGTCAGGAAGCGGCGGCAGCGGATAGTAAGAAATCTGTCACGCTGTGGATTTTCGATGCAGATCCGATGTACCAGTCAGCAGCTGAGGCTACCGCAGCGGAAATGGGCGTTGAACTGAAGTATGAATACATTCAAGATGAGACCTACAAAACCAAACTGAGTGTTGCGCTTGCCGCAAATGAGCTTCCGGATGTATTCCAGCAGCATGCCGGCAAGTCCTACCGTACCCCTGTTCTGCAGTCGAAGACAGTGGCTCCGCTTAATGATACCCTCGATTCCACGGGCCTGGGCGCGCAATTCCTGGACAACCAGCTGGTGACGGAAAAGGATGGCAACATCTATTCGGTTCCTTCTAACATCAGTACAACCCTTGTTCTTTACTATAATAAAAAGCTAATAAGCGAACTTGGCGCTGCTGCTCCAGCAACATGGGATGATCTTCAGGCGCTGATTAAAGCTGCGAACGATAAAGGCGTGATTCCCATTGCACTGGGCGGAAAAGAAAGATGGCAAGCGGATCTGCTCTACAATATGCTCGTAGCCCGTGAGGATGTGAACGCCTTCGATGAGGCGATTAACGGGAAGGCGAAGTTCACAGATGCACCATTTGTTGAGGCGGCGAATAAGGTGACCACCCTGGTGAATTCGAATGCCTTCCAGAAAGGCTTCCTCGGCTCTGCTTACCTGGATGCACAAGAGCTGTTCAAGAATGATAAGGCTGCGATGTGGATCGACGGAAGCTTTAACTTCTCCTCCCTGTCTAAGGCAATGGGTGACAATCTGGGCTATATTGCGTTTCCAAAGACGGGGGCAGAGGATGTCCTCAGTGCAACTATCGGCTTCCAGAACGCTGAAGCGCCATACTCCTTGTTCGTGAACAACAGCTCTGCAAATGTGGAGGAAGCGAAGGAATTTGCCATCCGTTTATCTTTGAAGCTTAATGATGAATTTGTCAGAAAAGGTCTCCCTGGGTATGCCAAGAGCGAGGTGAAGTCCGAATCACAGAATAAGGAGCTCTCAGCGTATGCTGCGGATATTAAAAAGACTGCCAAAACGCAGGCGATGTGGTTCGGTCTGTTGTCAGCAGATGTAGGCCAGGAATACCGTGATCTGACACAAGCATTATATGGCGGGCAGCTCACAGCAGGTGAGTTCACCGCTCAGCTGGAGACGTTGCTGCATGCAGCCAAGTAAGAAGGATTCCTTACACAGTTCCGCTCAAGGCGGCAGCATTTAATACAATATTCCAGGAAAGTCGATGCAGTCACCAGGACCGCATCGACTTTCTGTAATTGGACAGGTGGGTAAGTGATGGAAAAAGCACTCTCTAATAAAAAAATAATTGCTTTGTTTTTATTGCCCGGCTTCATCGTTTTTCTGATTTTTTATTTTGTGCCTATTGTGATGACCGCCTACTACAGTCTCCAAGATTGGGATGGCATTAACCCGATGACCTTCATTGGACTGGACAACTACACCAAGATGTTTACGGTGGATAAAAGCTTCTGGCAGGCGGTATGGAATAGCCTTGCTTTCTTACTGGTAGGCGTGTTTATCCAGCTGCCGGTCTCGTTTGCATTGGCGCTGCTGGTCTCCCGGAAGATGAAGGGACGTAAATGGTTCCGCAATATTTATTTTTTTCCGGTAGTGATGTCAACGACAATGGTCAGCCTGCTGTGGGTCAAAATCTATGATCCGAACATCGGCATGCTGAACACATTGATGGATACCCTTGGACTGGGTGCCTGGACGGGGGCCTGGCTTGGAGATACGAAGACGGCACTGTTGTCCGTCCTGATCGTGACTACCTGGCATTATGTCGGTTACAATATGCTGATTCTGTTCGCCGGGATGCAAGGGATACCGGAGCAGTATTATGAAGCGGCGAAGCTGGACGGAGCGACAGGCTGGAAAGCTGTGCGTCATATTACCTTTCCGCTATTGTCCGATGTGCTGCGGATCTGTATCGTCCTGAATGTGATCTATGCCCTGAAGACGTTCGAAAGTGTGTATGTAATGACTAACGGGGGACCCCTGAATTCAACAACAGTGATTGCGCTGAAAATGTTCCAGGAAGCCTTCCTGAGGCAGAATTTTGGTTATGGCAGTGCGCTTGCGGTATTTATGGTGCTGGAATGCCTCGTAATTTCCTGGGTGCTAAATAAAATATTGACCCAAGAGAAAATTGAATATTAAGGAGGATCGGTCATGCTCAGAAAAACAAAGAATTCAAGCCTCTATATCCTGATGATCATAATCGCCGTCCTCCAGCTGTTTCCGCTCTACTGGCTTGTGATCAGTGCCTTTAAGGATAATTCGGAGATTATTGGCGGGACCGTCTGGGCGCTTCCTACAGAGTGGCGCTTAAGCAATTTTACAGAGGCGTGGGTTAGTGCCAAGGTGAATCAATACTTTGGGAACAGTGTGATTGTCACGCTGGTTACACTCTTGTTTGTGCTGCTGTTTGCTTCGATGATGGCGTATGCGTTAACACGGATGAAATTCAAATATAACAGTGTCATATTGTTCATGCTTCTGATGGGCGTGATGGTTCCGATTCATGCTACACTAATTCCGCTCTTCATGATACTCAAGAATCTGGGGATTCTTAGCTCAAGACTGTCCATTATTCTGCCGTACATCGCGGTGAATTTGCCTATTGGCGTATACATGCTGTCGGCTTTTCTGCGGACCATGCCGAAGGAGCTGGAAGAAGCTGCATTTATGGACGGCTGCGGGGTGGTGAAGTCCTTCTTCAAGGTAGTGCTGCCGCTACTCAAGCCGCCGCTTGCTTCGGTAGCGATCTTCGTGTTCCTGGCGGTGTGGAATGAGCTGTTGATGGCGGCTACCTTTATTCAAAAGCAAGAGCTGAGGACGTTGCCGCTGGGCCTGATGAATTTCAGCGGTCAATACAGCATCAGCTGGGGGCCGCTGGCAGCAGCTATGGTCATATCCACACTGCCCATTCTGCTGGCTTACGTGCTGTTCAGTGAACAGATGGAGAAGAGTTTTACCGCAGGGGCAATTCTGAAGTAATTAGGGCGAAAGAAGGATGAAGGGATGACTATACAGGCTGGTACCAGCACACTATTGAATATCGTAATAATCGCCACCTCGGATCTTCACGGAAATCTGTGGGGTTACCGGTATGAAGACGGCCACGAGACAACGAATGACGGGATGGCCAGAGTCGCCGCCTATGTCAGGGAAGTCAGAGACAGTGGAGCGGAAGTCATCCTCATCGATAACGGTGACGTGTTCCAGGGGAATATGCTGACTGATGATATCTACAATAAGCGGCCGGATAGCATACATCCGGTTTCGGCTGTGCTGAATGCAATGGGTTATGTGGCTATGACCCTCGGCAACCATGAATTTAATTTCGGGCTTGGCCTGATCGAGAAGTTCAGGCAGGAGCTGGAGTTCCCTGTGCTTGCTGCGAATGCCGCGTATCACAGCGGAGAACGGTTCGCAGAGCCGTATACGCTAATGGAGATCCAAGGCGTCAGAATCGCAGTGATCGGACTGACTAATCCTAATATTCCGCGCTGGGACGCCGGGAAGGTGGATGCGCTGCACTTTGGCCCCATGGCTGAAACGGCGCAGCAGATTACTGCCTCCCTGAGGGCTGAAGGCAAGGCCGACATTATTGTCATCAGCGCTCATGCGGGAATGGTGGCCGAGTTCGATGAAGAAGGCGGCTCGGATTCTGCTGAACGCATTACGAAGCTCGTTCCTGAGGCAGATGTGCTGCTCGTCGGGCATATGCATATTACCGTTAAGGAACGGATAGGGGATACCGTCATTGGAGGGCCGCGCGACCGGGGGCGGGAGGTGGTCCGCTTCGACCTGACCGTTCAGCTAGATGGTGCAAGGCCCCGGGTGGTGAACAAGGAAGTCTCGATTGTGGATATGGCTGGCTGGGAACCGGACCCTGAATTCCGGAAGCTGGTTGCAGAAGCGCATGAAGAGACGATGACCTTCAGCGGCCAGGGAGGCGGAGACTCCTCTTCAGAAGCAGCCAGCAGCCTCTTGGGTTATGCGGCCGCCGACTTCCAGCCGCAGGCCGGGACGGGCGGAGTACCGGCGGGAAGATTGCGGGATACAGCGGTCATTACGCTGATTCAGAAGGCGATGCTGCAGGCCAGCGGGGCGGATGTTGCCGCCACAAGCCTCTTCGCAGATACGGCGGATTTGAGGCAGGGGCCGTTAACTTACGCCGATGTGTACCGCATCTATCCATTCGACAATGTGCTGTACGTTGTGACGGTAACCGGCAAAGAGCTTAGAGCCTATATGGAAGTCTCGGCCACGCATTTCAACCAGTGGCAGCCGGGAGATCGTGAGATCACTGCCAATCCTGAGGTGCCCAGTTACCTCTATGACATGTTCGCCGGGATCGATTATCAGATCGATCTGTCACAGCCAGCCGGTCACCGGATCATCAATGTGCTCTACCAAGGCCAACCCCTAGCCGATACGCAGCAGCTGCAGCTTGCCGTCAACAATTACCGCTACAGCAGCTTATTGAAGGCGTCCAAATTGGTTAGCAGGGCTAAACATTGGGAGTCGTCCTGCAGCGTCCGGGATATGCTGGTTAGCTACATCAAGGAACAGGGGACGTTATCACCGGAAGTCGATAATAATTGGTCGATTGTCGGGGTAGGGTAGCCCTATAGAGAAGTGCCTAGCTAGTGTATGATTTAATAAGGGCTTCCGATTAACAGGAGCCCTTTTCTGATTGTGCTAGAGCGTCTGGGAGGCTTGTTTCACCCAATCGTTCAGCATTCCGGCATCGATCTGCTCACCATTTCGGAACTTGATCGTCTTCCGTTCTGGAGGGCCGTCGAACAATCCTTCGGGAAGCTCCAGCCCAGTCGCATTGAAGATCGTGAAGCTGACAGCATCCTTAGCAATAGAGATCACGGCTGCATATTTTTTGTTCTTCAGAAAATGAGGCTTATTGTATTGAATACGCTCCTGTACATCGGGAATTGCATTGTGGACGACTTGGCGTAATTCATGGCATAGACTGGCTTGCCACGGTTCTTTGACCTTCTCGATAAACTCGGTAACCTCTTGGCTCATTTGAACTTCTCCTCCCGTAATCCTTCGCTTATTCCGCGTCAGGGTTTTATATTAATATAAACACATCTTTCCAGGAAATATAGGTAGACTCATAAAGAAATCAGGTTTCTTCCTGACTTACAGGGTGATTAAAATCATATCCTTCGTATATATCAATGGCGGAATGCGAATTTCGCGATCATTGAAAAAGATGTGAAAACCCTCTTTTCACTGAGAGGGTTTTATATTTTTTTACGGTTTATTTCTTTTCTCGATAAATTAATTCCAGAAACTCCACAATAATTTCAGAACTCACGTCTTCCTTTGGTAAATGTATAAACCGACTTAAGCGGAGAATATCCGGCTTGTACAGCTCAAGGAGTTGTAGGGTTGCATCCGAGTCTTTGTTCCTGGCTGCATTTAAGAGATTTAAAAATTCGCTGTTTGTGATAGGTTCTGAAGCAACTTCCTTTTGCATTTATTCACCCCCTGTTGAGTTATGTTAAATTGGTGGGCAACTTCAGCTTCCGACAAGCCTTCCAAATATATTTTTTGCAAAATTGTTCTTTCATAGGAGGAGAGCGTACGAAGTATCTGCTCCACCGCCACCTTGTTATCTGATAACTCTGTGAAAGAAGGTGCAGGGAATTCACGGTCAAAACCATGTTCTCGTCTTCTTATCTTTTTAGCCCTATACTGCAATCTCCAGCCAATACGATAAATTTCAGTCTTGTAACGGTTATATTCGCTCTGTTCCAATTATGGTGCTCTCCTTTCTAATATAGCTTATATAAGTAGGTAAATTTAAAGAGGGCGATGACAACCAAATGGGAACATATGTTTCTATAAATTATACCATTTTTTTGAATGAAAAGTAATGGTTGTGAAACGGGCATGCCGTTTCCCTACCTTAAAAGCGTGGATTCAGGAAGGAGGGAAACTTTGAAGATCGAAGATGTTGTCACCTTAATAACTAATGTAGGTTTTCCGGTCACACTCTGCTTTATTCTGATTCGTTATGTGCTGGACACCGTAGGGGAGAAATTAGATAAACTGGATGCTTCATTGAAATTGCTCACACAGGCCATTCAGATGCTGGAGGAGAAACAAAACAATTTCAAAATTATGGAACGCAAATAAGACAGACCTACTGTATGGATTCAACAGACGAAGGGAGCTGCGATAGCCGCAGCTCCCTTTAAACGAATCGTATTTTTATCGATTCCTATCATATACGGTGTTGGAGAGGTCAATGGTATCGCCCCCTCATTTATTGCGAATTAAGTGATTGTTCGAGCATATCCGAAAATGATTTAAAGTCAAAATCACTTGTAATGGAATAATTTTGTATAGTTTCTTTGTTGTTTTTATCATATACGTAAACGTATTTATCACTCAGGAATGCGACACGGAAAAGGATTTTTTGATTATCTTTTGAATAAATAAACACGTCATACTCTGAGGTGGCATCTAGTTTTTTAAAATTAGATATTTTCTTTAATTTAAGACTGGACATGTATTTAAACACATTACTAATCTGATTTTGATCAGTGATGTTTACTTCTTTACTTGGAACTGAATCGGTAGTAAGAGGTAAGCGGATAATTTGAAGAGTAACACCAGTTTGATTGAGCTTATTAAGTACTGCTTTATCCATAGTTGTAGTTAAGCTCATAAAATAATAAATTCCGTAAACAATAATACCAACAATCACAATTATTGCTATTATTGCGTTTTTTTTCAGCAGTTTCATTCACATCACGTCCTTTTCTCCTTATTCATTAATCCTCTGTCTTCTCTTTGTTGTCACTCCCTTCTGCCTACCAGAGACACAAGAATGGCAGGATAATTCGCTTTCGTAAGATTACATGTTGCCATGTGTTGCATATCCTTCACATATTCATTTCCAATTATATACCATTTTGCGGTGGAATGGGTGCTTTCCTGTTTCTCGTACCTATTTCAGGAACTATGTCTCCTTCGTGCAGACTCGACCTTACTCAATGCTTCATCGATCTATTTGTGAGTAATGGGCTTGGTACTTTTCCAAGCAGGTTTGCCAATAAAAAACACTTACGAGTCTTTATTCAATAATTACAGAGATAACGCTCATGGTTTTGTACAAGGAAAAAGCCTGATACTGGATGTATCAGGCTTTTATGATACTTAGACTTAAACGATCTCCCAACCACTACCGGAATGGGCTCTCTCAATAACCCCATTACCAGAAATAAAACGAATAACTGTGCCATCTTGCAAACTGAATTCAAGGAAAGGGAACCGGATTTGAAACAGATCGTACCGAGTTAAAGGTTTCAAGCCACGAATCATTTCAGTCATGGATGTAACCCCGTTTTGGATAACATGTCCTGTATCATTACCTGTTGTAGCAAATAAACTTGCTACAAGACTTGTAATACCCACAGCAATCCCAGCAGGCGTGCTAGCCACAAAAATAAGACCAAGGATTGTAGCAGAGTATCCTGCCAGTGCACCAGTCAAACCCACTTTGTCAGCCGAACCGTCACCCCAATGCCCATAAATATAAGAGTAGTTCTGTGCGTCACGCATTTGTTCCAGTTGAGCAATACTAACCGTAATAGAAGCTGCATATTCACGACTTCTTGCCATAATTAATCTACCTCCAAAATGATATTTTTGTTTGAGCCACCAGCGCGCTTTGCTGTCTCACTATATAGGGAAGTCTTTCGTCGAGTTTAACAACACTCCAGCTCTATTTTTGTTTTTTTCATAAATAATAAGTACTCTGGGCAGTCGAACGTCTAAGCATCGGAGCTCTCCTAGATGCTAGATGCAATCCGGAACGGCCTTATCCGGGTGACATATCAGCCATCATTAGGACGGCAGAGTGCTTGAGGATACCCCGCGCAAGCTGCTGCGAATAATAGCTCAGTTTCGTTTCACAGATGAATAAGAGTGAATGGGATTCTTGGATAGAACGGTTTAAATCAGAAGCAACAAAAGTATTAGGGTTTAATGTTGGTGAACCTGAGGAGGGGGTTATGTAGTACGGAATTTCAGGAGGATTACATGACATTAGAACATGAATTTTATCTCACCCCGACTACAATTGATGTGGAACACTTTTGGATGAATAGAGAAAATAAACCTAAGGTTATCGATTGCTTGGTAATCTATGATGACATTATTCTGTATATACAGTGGCAGAGGCACTTGGAGATTAGGCTGCCCAGATTGGAGAAATCCGTGTGAAAATAGAAAAAGACGCAAAAAGATCGAGGATCGGCTAAATGGAGAAGGGGAACAACCCGGAGCCACCAAGCCTTTCCTCTGTTTCTAAAAATATGTTTTGGGGTCCCAAAGTACCTGAGTCATCTTCGAAGCTAAAGCCCCACTTTGTGGGGGTATTTGATATGGGAGGGGATCACATGTCCTGGAGCAAATTGAAGCAACAACTGGAGGGCTTTCTCAGCCCGGCGCTACATGGAAGGGTAGAATACCGCGCGCCCGGTTACCGTTATCTGCCTGATCAGGGATTTGCTATATCTCGGTAGATAAAAAGAACGTACTCAATATGAGTGATAAAACGAATGCGATCAGATGGTACCGAAATGAGCTGGAAATTAAGAATGATCCGGATATCCAAATTCCTATCAGCGACGACGATATTGAAGCGGTCAGACAGGCCACCAAGGGACCAGTACCGGAGGATCGCCTAATCGTAATGGCCAGAAGCAGAAAAAGTACAGAACATGCCAAGGAGCTAATGTCAGCACAGGCTACACTCGTTAAATCGAATTTTATCGTGGTGGCTAATCAGTTCTTAACGACGCCTATAGAGGAGAGCTTGGAGAGCAATGATATGGTATTGAATATTCTGGCTTTGGTGGACCGGAGAGTTGGGAAAAAGCGGATTGTGGGTATGGTGGAAAAGATGGAGTTGAAGCATCCGGTTGTGCGGTATTTTTATGAGTTGCGGCGTGGTACATTATGAGGTTCAGAGCCATGATTAGATATATGATTTAATAAGGGCTTCTGTTAACAGGAGTCTTTTTCTATTTAATTTGTAGGAATTTCGTGGATTTACATTGAGGATTGGGCTATCATTATTTTGTACAGAGCAAGTAGATTGAATTAGAACAACAGGATGAGGTGCTACAAATGGACGAACTAATCGAGAAAATTATCCAATTCCGCGACGAAAGGGACTGGAAGCAATTTCATGATCCTAAAGATCTGGCTCTTTCCATCTCGCTCGAGTCTAGCGAACTGCTGGAACTCTTCCAATGGAAGAACAGCCAGCAAGCCATAGAGCAACATTATTCTGACATGCAGGACGAAATCGCTGATATTCTCATCTATACGCTAACGCTCGTTCATGATTTAAATATTGACGTAAAGGATGCCGTTCTTCAGAAAATAAACAAAAACGCGGAGAAATATCCGGTATCCAGCTTCAAGGGAAGTTCTAAAAAAGGTACGCGGCAGTGAACGGATAGGGGAGAACTCCATGATTATTTATGAATCGACAAAGCAGCAATTTATGAATGATGTGACCGAAGACAGCATTGCGGTAAAGATTCATAACCAGTACGTCCAAAAAGTCGGCAGGGTTTCCATGGGCGAAATCAACGCATGGAACAATTCGATGAACTACCTATATAAAGTATTAAACACATCAACCATTCCAGATAACGTGGGAATCGCGATTGAATATAAAATTCCAGCGACCTCGAGAAGAGTTGACTTCATGATTACAGGCTTGAATGAAAAGGATCAATACTCTGTCGTCATCATCGAGCTTAAGCAATGGTCAGAAGTTGAAACGGTTGAGGATGCAGATGGCCTTGTTAGAACCCGCTATAACGGAACAAAGACTAAAACGTCGCATCCTTCTTTTCAGGCATGGTCTTATGCCAGGCTGATTAGGGATTATAACGAGACCGTGCAGAACGAAGCGGTTGAGCTCTATCCTTGTGCTTATTTACATAACTATGTACAGACCGATAACGACCCTCTATTACATCCTGTCTACAATCAATACATTGAGGAAGCTCCTATCTTCTCAAAGGGGGATGTTCTAAAGTTAAGAGGGTTTATCTCAACCTACATCAAAAAAACCGATAGAAGCAAATCGCTGTACCTCATTGAACATGGCAAAATTAAACCCTCAAAATCGCTGCAGGATTCACTCGTCAGCATGTTGCAGGGGAATCAGGAATTCATCATGATTGACGATCAGAAGGTAGTCTATGAGGAAGCGTTAAGATTGGCGCAGCAAGCCCAGTCGGGCAAGAAACAAGTCTTGATTGTCGAAGGCGGACCAGGGACAGGGAAGTCGGTTCTCGGAATTAATCTTTTGGTAGAACTTACGGCACGAGAACTAGTCTGCCAATATGTAACCAAGAATAGCGCGCCTCGTGCCGTATACATGAAAAAGCTGCAGCAAAACTTGAAGAAATCGTTCATTGATAACTTGTTTAAGGGATCAGGCGTTTACTATGAAGCATTGCCCGATGAATTCGGTTGTTTGATTGTTGACGAGGCGCATCGCTTAAATGAAAAGTCGGGTCTGTTCAAGAATAAAGGAATCAATCAAACCATGGAGATTATCCGCGCTGCCCGGTTTTCTGTATTTTTTATCGATGAATATCAGAAGATCGCGATGCACGATGTTGGTAGCAAAGAGCAGATTAGACATTATGCCGAACAAATGGATGCGGATATTACGGAGCTGACATTGGCTTCTCAATTCCGGTGCAATGGCTCCGATGGATATCTGGCATGGCTCGATGATGTACTCGATATCCGTGAAACGGCAAACGCAGATGGTTTCGATTTCGACTATGACATTCGACTCTATGATGACCCGAATGAATTACGGGACGAAATCTTCAGCAAGAATCAGATCAATAATAAGGCAAGAATGCTTGCAGGATACTGCTGGGATTGGAAGACGGATGGCAAGAACAATCCTGGCGTCCATGACATTCAATTAGATCGCTATCAATTCTTCATGAGCTGGAACCTTAACAATACGACGACTTGGGCGATCGACCCTGAATCCATCGAACAAGTGGGCTGCATACATACCTCACAGGGACTTGAATTTGACTATGTCGGAGTGATCATTGGCGAAGATATGCGTTACGAGAATAACCGTATCGTCACCGACCCGTTCAAACGTGCGAAGACGGATAAGTCTCTTTCTGGCTTCAAGACCTTGTATAAGAAAGATAAGGACGAGGCGCTCCGAATGGCCGATCAAATTATACGAAACACCTACAGGACGTTAATGACCCGAGGAACGAAGGGGTGCTATATCTATTGTGTGGACCCTCATCTGAAGGCGTACTTGCAAAGGCGATTGGCTATCCAAAGTTCGGTGGTAATTTCGGGATAAGGTTAGTTGAGGGCGATGGAGAGTTGTATCAGTGATTTGGAAAGATTGAGGATCGGATGAATGGAGAGGGGGTAACCCGGAGACATCCAGCCGATCCTCTGTTTTGTTTTGGTGAGAATTATATGTCCTAGAATAATTTTAAACGCTATGATTCTCTCTATAAAATATTCTGATATCACAGCGCAAATTATTTAAATAGCTGTTTGGTTTTAAGCAGTTTATGGCCGAATTATAAGGTGCAGTAGGGGGAAAAATAAGACGTATGTTTATGCTTAATGAGGGTACAGTTTTATTTAGAATTGTTATTAAATTATATGTTAAGAATTTAAGTGGATTGTTGATAAAGAAGACTTGTGATATACTTTTTTAGTTAAGAACGTTTGTTCTTGGACTCTTCATTCTAATGTCTGAATAATAGCTTTTTTGTTAAGCATATTTTTTTATTGAAAGATTGAATATAATTTAAACTAAAATCTCATGTACATTTTAAAATTACTTTTATCCATTTTGGATAAGGAGAAAAGTTACAAAAATTAGAGGATAAAGATAAGGTGAATGAAAATGCCAAATGCAGCGGTGATTGATTTGTTTTGTGGTGTAGGTGGGTTAACTCATGGTCTGGAGTTATCTGGCTTAAATGTGGTTGCTGGTTTTGATATTGAAGAGTCATGTAGATTTGCATATGAAAAGAACAATAGTGCACTTTTTATAAATGAAGATATTAATACTTTAACAGGGGCAGACATTAATAGACTTTACCCCACAGAAAGCTTGCGTATTTTAGTTGGTTGTGCTCCATGCCAACCTTTTTCTAAATATACAAAAAGATATAGAAAAGAAGGGCCTGTGGATGATAAGTGGAAGTTATTGTATTCATTTGCGAGAATAATTAAAGAAGCACGCCCAGAGATTGTTTCAATGGAGAATGTGCCAGAACTATCCCGTGAAGAAGTGTTTGTTGATTTTATTAATATTTTGGAAAAATTAAATTATAAGGTATCTTGGGGAATAGTTAATGCAACCAACTATGGAGTACCTCAATACCGAAAAAGACTAGTTTTACTTGCATCAAATCTTGCAAAGATTGATCTTATTCCGCCAACACATGATGAAACTAATTTTGTCACTGTAAGAGAGGCTTTAAGTGGGTTACCTACTCTTACTGATGGAGAAATTGATCCTAATGATGTTACACATCAAGCCAGCAGTCTTTCATCACTTAATCGCCAGCGTATTCGTCAATCAATGCCTGGAGGAACTTGGCGTGATTGGGATGAGTCGCTACAATTAGAATGCCATAAGAAGAAAACAGGAAGAAGTTATCCTTCTGTATATGGAAGAATGTCGTGGGATTTACCGTCACCGACGATAACCACACAATTTTATGGGTTAGGGAATGGACGCTTCGGTCACCCTGAGCAGCATCGTGCACTATCATTAAGAGAAGGGGCGATTCTCCAATCTTTCCCAGGAAAATATCAATTCATTGCTCCTGAGAAACCGTTTAATAAAAGAATTTTAGGTACACATATTGGAAATGCTGTTCCGGTGGAGTTAGGCAGAGCTATAGGAATAAGTATAATTAAACATTTAAAGGAGGTTAAAGCTTAATGAACAAGAAAAGAAAATCTAAAGTTACACTCGAACAAAAACACAGTGCAGATATACAGATAAAGGAAATACAAAAACAAATTGATTATGATACCAAAGACTACACAATTGAATTTTTAGTCGAAAAGTTTAAAAAGGGGGATTTTTTCATTCCTGAATATCAACGTGATTTTATTTGGAAAGATGCAAATAGAGCACTATTTATTGAATCAGTCTTATTAGGATTACCAATCCCATTTATGTTTTTTGGTAATTGCGATGATGGTAAAATTGAAATTATTGATGGAGCACAGAGAATACAAACAATGAATTCTTTTTTGGCAGATGGATTTAGACTTATTGGGTTGAAAAAGTTAGATCAATTAAACAAATTTTTCTTTTCGGATTTGTCAGATACCCAACAACGAAAATTCAAGGAGAAGACATTAAGAATTATTACACTTGAAGAAAATACACCAGATGAGATAAGGCAAGATCTTTTTAATCGTATAAATACAACTGGTATAAAAGCAAACCCATCTGAAATTAGAAGAGGCTCTTTCCCTGGAAAACTCACTTCATTCATAGAGGAATGTTGTAAAAATGAACTCTTTATTAAGCTATGCCCGATACCAGAAAAGGGAGAACGACGTCATGAACGTTTTGAATTAGTCATACGCTTTTTTGCATATTCAAACAATTATTTATCATTTGTCCATAGTGTTAACACATTCTTAGATGAATTTCTTGTTTCCAATATGGAAACATTTGACGAGGAATTATACTATAAGGAATTTGTGTCAATGTTAGAGTTTGTAGAAAAATACTTCCCTAACGGGTTTGCAAAGATAAATAATGCAACAGCTACACCAAGAGTGCGATTTGAGGCTATATCGGTTGGGGTATGTTTAGCCTTGAGAGAACAACCAGATTTGACTGTTGAAAATGTATTGTGGATTGAATCCGATGATTTCAAACAATGTACAACTTCAGATGCAAGTAATAACCAAGCGAAGCTACGTGGGCGAATTGAGTATGTCAGAGATCAATTGTTGCAGAGGACTCCATGAATAACACAAAAGAGATTTTTTCAGATAGAATTGAGGAGTTAGAATTATATTATTCAATAATGCTTGATTTAGACAATCAAAGTCCCACAATAAAAACTATTAATAATTCCAGGTTTTTTAAGATACTTAAATCTAATTTCATTTTAATGTTATATAATTTGGTGGAGTCTTGCACTATTAGTGGAATTATGGAGATCTACGAACAGGTAAAAAATGATAACTGCACATATCAAAGTGTTATTGATGAAATTAAGGATATTTGGGTCGACTCACAAATTTCTAAAATATATGGACCGACTACTACTCAAAGCGCATACGAAAAAAAAATGAAAAGTATAATTGAAAGCATAACTAACAATAGCGTGATTCAGTTGGATAGAAACTCTTTTAAACTATCAGGAAATCTTGATGCTAAGAGGATTAAGTTTTTTTGTGACAAACATCGTATAAGATATGTTGCAAGTGATGATAAAGCTGCTCTTCAAACGGTGAAGGAAAAGAGAAATAGTCTTGCTCATGGAGATGTTTCTTTTAGCGAGTGTGCTAGGGATCTTACTTTGAACGATTTATATGAAATTAAAATTGCAGTTGTTGATTTTATTCAGGGTATTCTGAAAGGTATGCAAGAATACTATTCAAATAAAGAATATAGAATGTTGAGTTGAGATTAATATCTTGGTAAAAGGCAAACTTCATTCGTAGATGCTCCTGCAAAAAGTGCCTCTGCAAAAAAATATTATAAAAATATCTTTTTTTATAATAACTCTTCCTCCCAGCATTAAGTAGGAGGTGTTCTCAATCGCGCGCCAAGCCCAACTAGGAAAGGTGCTCCCTTTCTGGGGGGAGGCGTTTCTGATCCATCTACCTATCCTACTCACTTGCGGTATTGCGGTATTGCGGTATAGCCTTATGAGCTGATTTAGATTGTTCAGTTCTTATTTTAATGTTGTTGTCGAACTGTAAAGTCATATTTATAAGTAATTTGTCTAAGCAAAGGGTACTAAGCAATAATGCAATGAACTACATTTTGGAATTTATGAAAAGAAATTCAGCTCCCAAATTCTAAGCATCATGTAAAGACGTTAGGATCACATCTGGAGGCTAGACCTTGTTGCCTATATCGTCCAATTATTAAACTCTTCCAGCGCCTAAGTCATCTTTTTCCAACAACTCCCCAACAGAAACCTCCAACGCCTTCGCAATAGCCACCACCTCATAATCCTGCACAAGCCTATATTGACCTTCCAACCGCGACAAACTGGTTGGGCTGATGTCCAAACCGAAGGTTTGTAATTTGGCGAGGAAATCCTTTTGCTTCATTCGCTTAGCTTTTCGAATAGCTACAACTCGAGTTCCTATGATGTTTTTGTCACCTGGGGGCTCTTTACGATGTCTCATTTCCGTGTCACCTCACAATTTAACAAAATTGTATGCGAGGCAAGTATTGTTTTAATGCGAATATCGAATTAAAATAAAATAAACCGATAAACGCACTAAAACCTCTGTACATCGTCTACAGACTTAGCTTTGCCAGAAAGGTGAGGATGCAATGCACAATCTGACGCATAAATATGAGGAAGAGAAACGCAAGCTGAATGAACTCGGGCAGCGATTAATGGAGCAAGGAATTCCTTTGAGCACCAATGAGGCACTTCAGGCTCAGAGTCGTAGAGTGGATGAACTTATTAATCAGATGTATCAAGAAAAGGACGGTTATTCAGAGGCTTTGCGTTTAAACTTCTGTCTTGGGGGAGATGTGGTGAGCTTTCCAGCGTGGTTTATACAAACAATTCAAGGTCGATTGAATGAGGTGACTGCACAAATAGAATATCAATCGGAGCCTAGACAAGCTTTTGAAGAAGAGAGCGATGCTTTTCAGGCGTTATTTGACTCCATTGGTATTGCTCGTATGCCGGAGTTTGAGGATTGGGAGAATAAACTTCAATTGAAACAGGCCGTTCTTTATGAACGCTTATATCTTCAGGGACTTAAGGATGGAATGCAGCTTGCACATGCCTTTACTGCTCCTTCTGTTCTCTCGGAATAAAACACAATAAAAAACATAAGCATACTTATATTTGGGCTGTCCATGCGACAGTCTTTTCTTATGTGCATTTTTGGAAGGGAATCCTTCCCATATTGTCGAATAACCATACATATTGTAAATCTAGATGATATGAGGTTTAGCTATGTTTAAAGCACTAATGTCTCTCTTCAAGAAATCCGATCCTAAGCCGCCACAAGCTGTACATAAGGTGCAGGCTCCAAAATCGAAGCCAAAAGTTGCTCCCACGCGAATTGGAGAGTTAGGCGAACATAAAATCAATATTCAACTTGACCAGCTACCTAAGGAATGTAGATCTTTAAGCGATCTGCTGCTTCCTAATTCCAAGTCTAGAACAGGTTACGCCCAGATTGATCATGTTGTTATTTCCCCGTATTGCGTATTTGTCATCGAGACGAAAAACTACAATGGGGAAATTAAAGGTGGACGGACGGATCAGCAATGGTCAGTGAGTAACCGTTACAAGATGTACAATCCGCTGAAACAGAACTATGGACATATCAAGGCCATCGAGAGTCTGTTAAAAAATGTGGCCACGGTGAAATACATCTCTATGATTTCATTCACGATGAGATGTAGGTTCAGTATTGACCCGGAGCTTCGGAAGATCCACTCGGACGAACTGATTGTCTATGATGTGGAATTAAGTGAGTTTATCACTAGGAAGATGCTCAGTTTGAGAACGGCAGCACCTGAAACTTCTATTTCTGCAGCACAGGTCCAAACCATATACAATCATTTGGTTCAGACTAATATTAACGATGCCGAGATTCGTAGGCGTCATGTGGATAAAATCAAGAACAGGAGCTGATTTTAATGCCGATCTACAACAAACTTGTTCGTGACAAAATCCCGAATATTATCCGAAGCTCGGGTAAGGACTGCAATTGTATAACTTTAGAGTATGAATTTTATATTTCTGAACTAAAACGTAAGCTTCGTGAAGAGGTAGAAGAGTATACCCAGGCTGCTGATGATTCAGAGGCAGTGGAAGAGCTGGCCGATATTCTTGAGGTGGTCCATGCTCTTGCTCAAATACATAAGATCCTACCGGAGGATTTAGAGAAGGTGCGCGCAAAGAAAGTTGAGGAACGCGGAGGCTTTAAAGATCGTAATTTTCTAATTGAAGTAACGGAGTAATCGTTCTCACTTGAAATCAAACGCGCCTATTGGGGGATCAACATGACATTATCGGAATCCATTACTCAAATTTTCAAGAAAAAACAAAAATCATACAAGATGGTGCTCATCTTATCTTTAATTGAAGAGCTGAAGATTACCGATCAAGAGAGAGTTTCTTTTGATAAAGTGAAGAACCGATTTCTTAGTTACTATACCCAGCAACAAGATCTTGGGCATAGAGTAGATGAGACACCTACTCGCTATCACGCCCGATGGAGTGGGATAACGAAAGGGCAGCTGAATTCTATTTTAACGACACCTGTTAAGGTTCTTTCAGAGGTTATATTTGTAGATACAGAAGATAATTCAATTGGTTTTTATCCTGAGGTAAAGAATCAACTCGGGGAGGATGGCCTACGCCAGTTGGAGAAACTAGCAAAAGAAGAGCTTCATAAATATAATACTGCAATGCAACAATTCTCTCTAAAAAATCACCTGGATAATATAATGGCTCAGTATGTTCAGGCCAAAAGAGAACCCTTTAAAGATCATTCATTGGGCACTTTATTGAGAAAGACGATTCCTGCTGAATTAAGGGCTTTGCCTTTCCTGAATGAGGAGCACTATAAGATTCAAGGCTCCATTGGACAGGGGAAATGGGCTGATGTGCCTTGGTTTTCTATATTAGATAAACGCATTACTAGAACCACTCAAAGCGGTGAATATGTCGTCTATCTTTTTGCCGAAAATATGAGTGCCGTGTATCTAACACTTGCCCAAGGAGTAACAACTGCACCGAAGGAGAAGGGGAGCAAGGATAAGTATGCCTATCTACGCAATAAAACCCAAGAAATTCGTGAGCTCATTCCTCTCGTAGATATGAACAAGGATGAAAACATTCAGCTCCTGGGCCACGGCCGAGGGAATGATTATCAGGCATCTACTGTTGCTTATATAAAGTATGAACGTGGCAAAGTGCCGTCAGATGAGAAATTGGTACAGGATTTACAGAACGTAATGGAAGATTATCGAATCTATGTTGAAGAGCACATACTTAACGAAACGGCAAGCACTCTGGAGGTAGAGCCAGTGATGGAGTATATAGAATCGTTACCTGAGCCAATTGACGATGCCCAAATCCCCTCATTCCTCCACCAAATCCAATCCCACATCCGCCGCCAAGGATTCTTTTTCCCTGAACACCTTATCGAAAATTTCTACCTCTCGCTGAAGGCTAAGCCTTTTGTCATTCTGGCGGGTATCTCGGGCACAGGGAAGACTCGGCTAGTGAAGTTGTTTGCGGAGGCGCTTGGGGCAACACGGGTTAACGGCCAGTTCACCTTGATCCCGGTGCGGCCGGATTGGAGTGATCCTGCGGATCTGCTGGGGTATAAGGATCTTTCGGGGAGGTTCCAACCGGGTCCGATTACGAAGGTGTTCGTGGAGGCGCGGAAGCTGGAGAATCAGCATAAGCCTTATTTTATCTGCCTGGATGAGATGAATTTGGCACGGGTGGAGCATTATTTCAGTGATCTGTTAAGTGTGCTGGAAACACAGGAGTGGCGGGAGGGAAGGATTACGACGCAGGACCTTATCGCTCCAACCTTGCTCGGCACACCTGAGGATCAAGAGGAGTATGGCGGTCTTGGCATCCCGGAGAATGTGTTCTTGATCGGGACGGTGAATATGGACGAGACCACACATCCTTTTAGCAAAAAAGTACTCGACCGCGCAAGCACCTTAGAGTTCAATTACATCAATCTGCAGCAGTATCCGGATTTGAGTGAGCTGGTAGAGGCTAATGAGGGCCCTGATGCTGCCGAACTGAATCATCTTTTCCTGCGCTCCGATTACTTGCAGCTAGTGGATGCCTATGATGTCAACAAAGAGCTCGTGATCCGGACGACAGAGAGATTGCTTAAGATCAATGCCTTGCTAGAGGATATTCATGCTAATGTGGGCTTTCGGGTGCGGGATGCGATTTGCTTCTATATGATTTATAACGATCGGTACAAGCTGATGAGTGAAGAAGAAGCTTTTGACTGGCAGCTGCTGCAAAAGATACTGCCACGCATCCAAGGGAGCCATTCCTCGGTTCGTCGAGTCCTGTTGAACTTGATCAAGGGTGCTATTGGTAGTGGTTCTGGTGTGACGGTTAATATGGATGATCTCATGGAGGATGCTACTCCGCTCTATATGAAATGGGCTGCTGGCCAAACTCCGCCTACGGCCAAACATCCGCAAAGTGCTCGTAAATTGGCTTTTATGCTCAGGAGGCTGGAGGAAGATGGATTCACCTCATTCTGGCTCTCTTAATGGGACGGCCGAGTTGCTGCGTGTAGAAACGGAGCTTTTTACGCTTTTTCTCCAAGGAAGGCCTTATCATCCTACGGTACAGACATTGCAGCTTCATCGTTCCTCTAGTCAGGAGTGGGTGAATGCGCAGCTTGGGCTGAATTGCTCCGAACGGCTGGGTAATGTGCAGATTAAAGTCTTTTCACCTGAGAGGGGCAGGATGGTGGAGTGGCAGCCGGGGGCGACTGTTTTCCCTTGCTTTTATGAGACACAATCGTATGAACTAGTTATCCAGAACAAGAGCTCGGAGAGCCTTTCCTTTTACCATGAAAATGTACTTCTGCGGCAGGCGGTTAAGCCTCTAGGGGACTCTATTCTTGCGGGTGTTCTGAACTTCGGGAATGAGGTTGGGCTGACGGAGTGGGAGGTCCGAAGTAAGGGACAGACTGTACTGCGGGTAGAGATGGAGATTTTCCCCTCGAAGATGGATTACAAGCTGGATTACCAGAATATCCTCAATGAAGTGAACGCGCAGATTTATAATTTGGCGTTTGATTTCCTGCGCCGAACCTACCAACTCACAGGCCTGCGGGAGACGCAGCATCAGAGCCTGACGGAGTTCTTCACCATACTACAGCATGTCTTTAGACAGCTCTTGGATGCGGTCGAGCGGATTAACAAGAATCCCAATTACGCACTGCTCCAGGATCAGAGGCTGATGGATGCCAATCGGGTCAAAAGGGCAGGAAGAGAGAACATCCGCGAGCTCGTGAAGCATCCTGAACGGTTGAGAGAAGATCCAAGACATGGCTTCATAACCATCGGCAATCGGAACTACACAGCCACACATTTAATAGAGACACGTAAACGGCTCGCCTATGATACGAATGAGAACCGGTTCATCCGCTGGATGCTGGAACGTATTCATGGGAAGCTGAAGGAGCTCAAGGGTCGCTGGAAGCTGAATAACCGAACCCCAGATCCATTACTGATCAAAAGGTTAGATGCCATGCTCACCCAGCTGGAACGACTGCTCAAGATGGATTTTTTGCGTGAAGCAGGAGTGCTTAAGCAGATGTCTGTTACGCTTGTTCTGCAGATGGCCCCTGGATACCGTGAGGTCTATCGCTGCTATCTGATGCTGCTGAAAGGTCTGTCTATCCAAGGCGACCTGTTCCGCTTATCGATGAAGGATGTTGCTCAGCTCTATGAGTATTGGTGCTTCCTCAAGCTGAATCAGCTCCTGGGGCAGAAGTATAAGTTGGTGAAGCAGGACATTATCAAGGTGAATCGGAACGGCATCTTTGTTACGCTAGATCGCTCGCAGAGCGCTAAGATGGTCTACGAGAATCCAGTCAACGGGGAGCAGTTCATCTTGTACTATAATACAATTCCCGGCTCGGATAAGGCCCCGACGCTCAGTCAAAGGCCGGATAATGTACTGACGCTGAAGAAGAAGGATGCGGGCAGAGTCAAAGAGTATAAGTATGTTTTTGATGCCAAATACCGCTTAAATCCGGCCTACGAGGGTACTTCCTATCATGAGAAATATAGACAGCCTGGACCTGAGGAGGATGACATCAACACGATGCACCGGTATCGGGACGCGATTGTGTATCAGGAAAAAGGCTCTGGAGAATATGAGCGAAGTATGTTTGGCGCGTATGTGTTGTTTCCGTATCCAGATGAGGAGCGGTACAAGGCACACCATTTTTACAAAAGCATTGAGCTATTGAATATTGGCGCCTTGCCGTTCCTGCCGAATTCCACAAGCCTCGTAGAGCAATTCTTGGATGAGATTATCCAGGACAGTCCGGAAAAAGCTTACGAACGCTCCACACGTCCACGGGGGACGAGGGAATACTATGCCAATCAGCTTGCGGGCAAAAATGTGCTGGTCGGTTCGGTTAAAGGCCCTGAACAAGTTGAGGTGGCGCGGCGGCATTCTTTTTACCATGTGCCTTTGAGGAACCTTGCGGATGTTAAGATACTCACTCAAATCGAATACGTGGCAATGTGCCAATCCAGAAAAAAGTTCAATGATCCTGCAAAAACGGGGATTCACTGGGTAGGGAAAGTAGCGGATTGGAAGGTGCTGCGGCGTAAGGAGATCCAGGAAGTCCCTTGTCGCCCGGGTACAGAAGAAGAGCTGTATGTTCGGTTTGCGGTTGAGGAATGGAAGCGGTTGGCTGCTCCTATCGTACTTGGAGGACAAGGAATCTATACCGTGCTCTATACCAGCAAGTACATCCTGGACCGGGCTTTGGAGATTGCAGAGCTTCGTTTAGAGACGGAGGAAGATATTCGCGAATGGCGGGAGAAGCGCCGCAAGGGTAGAGTGCAGGTGAAGCTGGATCATGAGCAGTATGTGGATCTGGGGAAGGTTGTGGAGGTAAGGAATATGTGATTTCAGGGGAAAAGAGATAGTTTTGTTCAAATGATGTCGTCAATGCGATATATTTATCAATGTAACATTTAAATTCATGGAAGAAGGAAGGAATCATTTTGCAGATCAGAAAGATGTTGGGTGCACTCCTCGTTCTGACGTTGATAATGTCTTCGTTAACGCTTGGTCAGGCACCTGTAACGCATGCTGAGGAAAGGCCTTTCGTGGACTACCGGTACACGCCAAATCCGGATGGCACCATTTTCATTGAGGGGGTTGCTGATAATTCCAAAAACGCGACGGTCCGTTTGAAAGTCAGTACACGAGGTTTCGTAAACATCGGCAAGAATAAGGAATCTAAAAGTGTTACATTGTTCGAACAGGTTGTATCCACGAATACCAACGGTTATTTCAGTGTCACGACGACACCGATCGATGCGGCGCAGGTTCAAGAGAGCGCGATTACGATTTCCGTTTACAATGAGCAAGGCAGGGAATCAAGCATTTCGCCTAAATATCCGTTGGATGTACCGAACATAGATATGAGCGTCTACTACGAAGACCCTGACATTCCTAAAGAAGGACCCTATGATAAATTTAAGGATGGATACATTCCGCCAATGAAAAATATTGATTATTCCTTATACGGCGTGGGGAAGGGTGCTCCAGTTATATTCGAAGCTGAGCTGATCAAGCAAGTGACGAATCCGGTATCAGTGGCAGCAAGCGATACTCACGTTATTGCTTTGACGGCCGATGGAAGCTTGTATGGTTGGGGAAACAATTTACATAATGAAATTAATAATAGCAGCTACCCGGTACTTCCGGTAACTAAGATTGGTATGCTGTCCAATGTAAGGCAGGTGGAAGCAGGCGAACGATTCTCGCTCTATTTGACCAAGCAGGGCGAGTTATATGGCTGGGGCGATCTGAACTATTTGGGAGTCAAAACGAAAACGGGAACGCCCCAGAAGATTACACTCGTGCCTGAAGCAATCAGATCGATGAAAGTATATAGTCAAGGCGTTGTGTTGCTGACAAATGAAGGGAATGTGTACCAACTAGGTGGGGCCTACGGTCCTGGAGTGCTACTGCTCAAAAATCATGTTCGAAAACTGCCGATCAGCGATGTAACCGATATTGCCATCGGGGATTTATTACGAGCTTACGCTGTGAAGAAGGACGGAACGGTGTGGTACTGGCAAACAACGATTGTAGATAAGGAAAACACGGTAAGTCAGATCGAGGGATTCAAGAATATAAAGCAGATCGACTCCGCGGGGGATAACAATCCTTACCTGCTTGCTCTGGATAATAAGGGGAACTTGTGGGCATGGGGGAGCAATGGTTCGCGCCAGCTTGGCTTCAATGTCACACAATACATGTCTAAGCCTACCATAATTAATAAAGGTCCGATCCGTATTAAAAAGGACGGGTATTCTTATCCCAATGAAGACCTGGTATACAAAACGATTTCTGCTGGCGATGAGGGTGCCTTGGTTCTAACGGATAAGAACGAGATGCTTTTCATGGGTTATAATGCAGGAACCGTGGCGTTCTCGACAACGAAGGAAGGAAAAAACTCGTACAAAAATGTGACACTGATCGAAACGAGCAATGGTAACATGTACTGGGCATCCAACGGGAAATTGTGGGTAAGCGGTAATAATAACCAGTATGGTCAGTTAGGCTTCGGAGTAAAGCTATAGCTTGAAATTGCTTTAAGCTAAACGGGAGGCGTATAAATACGAATGTTTAACGGTCGAAAGAAACGGCGGCAGAGTTTTTCGGCATTTAATCTGCCCCCCTATACCTTTTCCCTATAACCAGATATCACTTTTAAGTGTTACTTAGTGGATAACCCTCCATGCTAGAATCAATGCATTAGAGTAAGAGATGTATTCGATGGAGGAGGAGTATTCATGTGCAATAGATTTCAAATCGTAGGCAGCCTGCTGCGTCCGGCGGATTTATTAGAATATAAAGGGCAGATCGAACACCGGGATGATATCCGGTATCCTTTTTACCAGGACTTCCAGGGGTATGAGCAGTGTGAGGCTGAGGCGATTCAGGCTGTAGTTGAACAAGAAAGTGAGAATGGCCTGACCATACTTACGGATGGCGAATATTCCAAATCGATGTGGCATCTGGACTTTGTCTGGGGCTTCCAGGGGATTGACCGCTACATTGCGGATCATGGGTATTTCTTCAGAGATACAGATGGAACTTCCAAATATGAGACGAGAAAAGATATTGGTCTGCGCATTACAGGTGAATTGGGTGGAAAGAACCATCATTTCATTCAAGCCTATAAGAAGCTTCAGGCTCTTGCCGGCGACCGGGAGACCAAGCTATGCGTGCCTTCGCCGTCCCATATTTATGGTGAATTATCCTGGTCGGATAACATTGGCGGCACCGAAGCCGTGTATAAGGACAGACATGAGCTGAAAGACGGTTTGGTTAAGGCTTATAAGGATTTTGTAGGGGAATTCGCTGCTGCCGGAGGACGTATTCTGCAATTCGACGATTGCTTGTGGGAGCTGTTCGCCGATGATAACCCGAACTCCCCATATACCGGCGAGAATATTAACCAAGCGGAAGTACAGGCGCTGGCTGCAGCATTTATTGACATTAACAATACCGTCATTGATTACGGTCATAGCTTAGGCCTCCTAATGTGGACACATAACTGCCGGGGCAACTATGATTCCCGTAATATGGGCGGCGGCTCCTATGCCAAGATTGCTAATCTGTTCCTGAAGCAGCTGAAGTACGACCGCTTTTTCCTGGAATGGGATGATGACCGTGCGGGCTCCCTTGAGGCGCTAGCAGTTTTCAAGGATAAGCCGGAGACGGAAATTGTACTTGGGCTATTGTCTTCCAAGACCAGTACGCTTGACGATGAAGCGCGTGTAGTACAAATGCTGGATGAAGCATCGAAAATTATTGATAAGGACCGGTTATTACTGTCTCATCAATGCGGGTTTGCCTCCTGCGATGGCGGTAATGAATTAACGGAAGATGAGCAGTGGGCGAAGATTAGGCAAGGACAACAGATTGCCCGGCAGTATTGGGGTAAGCTGTTGTAATTATCGCATACAAGAGACACGAACCCATTCGTGTCTCTTTTTTGCGCCATAAATATGTAACAATCAGAAGTCATAAAATCATCACTCTCCCAAGCGAACGTTTGTGCTACAATTTCTTTTGTGAATATATGGAAGGGGGTTACGGGAGTTGATGACGAAAAGGCAATGGGTCACCAAATTTATACTGATGCATAAATGGGTATTCTTATTTGGGTTTGTGATCACCACATTAATGACGATGGTCAATCTGATGTACCCGTTCCTGGGCGGGAAGCTGATTAATGTAGCTTTTTATGATAAAGACATGAGCGCCTTTATGAATCTGTGCCTGATCTATGCGGGGATCCTCTTGTTCAATCAGTTTGTTGTTGCGACGTTAAATAATCTCATTTCTTCGCAGATGATGACGGGGTTTGTATTTGATATCCGCCGGGCTCTGTTCAACAAGATATTACATAAGAAGGGGAAGGACCTCTCCGGGATGTACAGCGGGGATATGATCAGCCGGATGAATCACGACACTACGGATATTATGAATCTCGTCTTCTGGAGCGGACTGTGGGGGTATTCCAACTTTTTGCATATCCTGTTCGCTGTCGGTTTCATGTTTTACTACAATGTATTTCTGGGGGCTTTTACGGTCGTTCTGGTTCCCGCTGTGTTCTTCGCCTCAAAATATTTCAAGACCCGGGCGCAAAAGGTCAACAAGGATATTGCAGCCGAACAGGGCAAGCTATCCTCTTATTTATTTGAGATCGTGAAGAACTTGCAGGAGATCCGAATCCTTAATGCAGGCCGGAAAGTAACCAGCACCTATTTAAGAAAAACGACCTCGATCCATAAAATGAATGTGGACAACGGAAAAATCGAAGTGACGACAGAGCGGGTGAATTCGTTCATCACGCTGATTGCACAGCTGCTGATATTTACGATTTGTGCTTATTTCATTACAAAAGGCCAAATGCAGCTTGGCGTTTTTGTAGCCGCCGTAAGCTACTTCAATATGGCTGTGAACTATTTCAGCTCGATCAACAGCAAAATTGTCGATGTCTGGGGGCAGTCGGTCTCCTTGCAGCGTGTCGTGGATATTCTGAATGAAGAGGAAGAGGATTACCGGGAAAACCAGCCTCCGAAGCCAATCCAAGAGGGCAGGATTGAGTTTAACAATGTCACCTTTGGATACGCCGGAGACAGACCGGTTCTGAACGGATTCAATCTCCGTATTGAGGCAGGAAGCACGATTGGCATTGTCGGAAGGAGCGGCGCGGGTAAAACAACGATGGGGAACCTGCTCTACAACCTGTACAACGTGGACAGCGGCGAGCTTCTGATCGACGGAACGAATGTTAAGGAGTATAACCTGCATAGCCTGCGGAGCCAGGTGGGGATTGTCCATCAGGAGACGATTCTCTATGATCAGACCCTGCGCTACAATCTTTCCTTCACAAACTGCAAGGATAAGGATGACGCTTTGATGGAGGCCATTAAGAAAGCAGCCCTGTATGAGGTTGTCCAGGCCCTTCCTGACGGACTGGATACGCGGCTTGGGACGGGCGGGCAGGAATTATCCGGCGGGCAGAAGCAGCGGCTGGCTATCGCGAGAATATTGGTCAAGAATCCTAAGATTCTGGTCTTCGACGAAGCCACCTCATCCCTCGACAGCCGGAACGAAGTGCTGATCCGGAGCATGCTTGGTGAACTGTCGAAGGAACGGACGCTGATTATCATCGCCCACCGTTTTTCCACGATTAAGAGTTGTGATAAAATCGCGGTGTTAGCGGACGGCATTGTCGAAGGCTACGACACCCACGATGTACTGATTACAAGCAACAAAACGTATATAGACTTATTCAGCGAACAGTTTGCAGGAGGTGAAGCGGTATGACACGAATAGAAACCTTCAAGGCCTTAACCCGGGATATAGACGGTATTCACAAGCCGCTCCTTGCGCTCGGCCTGTTCAAGCTGTGGAGCTTAATATTCGGGCTGATCCCTTTGTTCTTGTATTCGTATTTGGTTAACCATGTCCTCGTGGATCAGAAGTTACATGAGCTTGGGCCTGTCATCGCAGGATTCCTGGCTGTTTTCCTGCTTACGACCATCGGGATTGCCGCCTCCAAGCGGTTCTCCAACCAGTTAATCCTGAAATTCGACCTGCGAATCAAGAACAAATTGCTGAAGAAGTATATAAGTCTTGATAGTGAGGTGTACAGCAATTATAGTATTGGCGACGTGAAAAGCCGGATTGAGAACGATTCCGCGGTTGCCGGGAGGTTTTTTACGACCCATATATTAGACTTTATCTACGCTGTCGTTTACGCTATTGCACTTGCCGTTATTTTGCTGTGCTACGACTGGCGGATTGCGCTCCTCAGCTTTATTTTTGTTCCGGTTTCTTTGGTTACGGTTAATGTTCTGGGAGGGAAAGCGAAGAGCACCGGTGAGGAGCTCTGGAAGCTGCAAATCCAATATGAAAGCTTTTTACATGCCAATTTTCAAAACTGGAAGGATATCAAGACCAACAACCTGGAAGACGCGCAACTCGCTGAATTAAACGGGCACTACAAGAAGATCAGGCCTATTTGGTTTCTGAACCAGCTCTATATGCATCTGGGGATTACCTACTCGTTCTTCACCAAAAACTTCATTACCCAGCTGTTTATCTATTTCATTGGCGGAGTATTTGTTATTAAGGGCTACTCGGAGGTTGGCGTACTGCTTGTATTTATCAACTTTTACGGGCAGTTCTTCGGGTTCATCGAGAACATCAGCAATGGCATGATGAATTATAAGAGTGATTCGGTGAATATCGAGAAAGTGATCGGAATCTTAAATGTAGAAACAGACAAGAGGCCTTATAAGAAAATCGCCGGAACCGGATTAACCGTTGATAATCTGAGATTTACGTATGAGGGAAACGATTCATTTGCGCTTGACGGGATTTCGTTCTCGGTGAGTAAGGGCGAGCATCTGGCCATCGTGGGACAAAGCGGCAGCGGCAAGTCTACCCTCGCGAAGCTGCTGACCGGGCAGATCAAACCGCAAGCGGGTGCTATACAGATTGGCGGTGTTGATCTCCATACAGTGAGCGGCGAGAGTGTTTCGGGCAAAGTGAGTATAGTCGTGCAGGAACCCGTTCTTTTCAATATGACAATCCGAGAGAACTTATTGCTGGCAAAGGCTGGCGCAACCGACGCGGAATTGATCGGGTGCTGCCGCAGAGCGCGTATTTATGACTTCATTGAAACATTGCAGGATCAACTCGATACCATCATCGGAGAAAAGGGTGTAAAGCTGTCGGGGGGCCAGAGGCAGCGTTTATCGATTGCCCGGGCATTTTTACAGGACAGGGACATCATTATTTTTGACGAAAGTACAAGCGCCCTTGATAATGAAAATGAGAGTGACATCATTACAGAACTGAAGAGTCTCTCCTCTGGGAAAACCATGATTTCGATTGCTCACCGTTTATCGACTATTGTGGACTGCGACAAGGTAATGGTGCTAAAGGACGGCAGGGTGGCGGCTTTAGATACGCATGACAACCTGCGTAACAGAAACGAACCGTATGATCTGCTGTTCCAGAGCCAGTATATGGCGGGGTGAACTGAAGTATAATTACGATGGTTCCTATTCAATATAATCGTTATACAAATTGAGGGGGTTTCATGATGACCAATGAAAAAAGAGAATTGTCAACAGAACAACGTGAAGAACTGCTCGGAGTATTGAAAGCCCGTTTTGAGAAACACATGAACCGCCATCCAGGTTTGGAATGGGCTAAAGTACAAGCAAAGCTGGAAGCGAATCCTGAAAAATGGTGGTCACTCCATGAAATGGAGATAACCGGCGGTGAACCGGATGTGGTTAGGTATGAGGAAGAGACGGATGAATACATTTTTTATGACTGCTCAGCAGAGAGCCCTAAAGGCCGCAGAAGTGTATGTTATGACCATAAAGCGCTGGAGTCAAGGAAAGAACATAAGCCGAAAAACAGCGCTATGAATATGGTGGCCGCCATGGGCATTGAGCTGTTAACAGAAGAACAATACCGTGAGCTGCAGAAGCTTGGGAATTTCGATATGAAAACATCAAGCTGGGTGAAAACACCTTCTGAGATTAGACAACTTGGTGGTGCTATCTTTGCTGATTTCCGTTACGGCAATGTCTTCGTGTATCATAACGGTGCGGATTCTTACTATGGTGCTAGGGGATTCCGTGGCTCGCTCAGGGTCTGACCGCTGACGCGTTATGTACAGACTCAGACACATATGCGCATTGATTATCAAGAAATTAACAAACGATTATTATATCATTTTACTTATATGAGAATAGGAGTGGTGCCGGAATGAACTTAGAAGCCGTGTTTGGGCAGTTTCCGATCCTGCAGTCAGATGATATCGTATTGAAAAAGATTGTGGATGATCATTTGGACGAAGTTTTTGAAATCTACACCAATGACCGTGTATTTGAATACTGCGGCATCATCCCGAAACACAATAAAGATACTGTGAAGAACATGATAGGGCATTTCGAGAGAGACTATCATAAAAAATCAAGGGTCAAGTGGGGAATCTTCTACCATTCTGAGCCCGGCCGGTTGATGGGGATTATTGAAGCTCAAGATTTTAATCAAAAGGTAAACGTGGTGACGATTGGCTACTTTTTGGCG
This sequence comes from Paenibacillus sp. P32E, assembly GCF_001909085.1. Classification (NCBI taxonomy): domain Bacteria; kingdom Bacillati; phylum Bacillota; class Bacilli; order Caryophanales; family Paenibacillaceae; genus Paenibacillus; species Paenibacillus sp. P32E. The sequence continues at coordinate 91,476 of NZ_LVYY01000006.1, forward strand.
GAATCGCATTGGGGAAAAGGGATTGCTGCCGGAGCGGTAAACCTGTTGCTCGATTTCTTGTTCAGGGACGTCAACGTCAACAGAATTCAGGCTGAAGTCATGCCTCGAAATGAGAATTCCAAGAAGGTCCTATTGAAGAACGGCTTCATCAAAGAAGGAACGTTAAGACAAGCAACCTTATGGTCAGGTAAAGGGATTATTGATATAGAAATGTACAGTATTCTAAGAGAAGACTATGTAAAATGAGCCGGAACGGGATTAGTGGTTGTCCGTTTGCTTCAAGGAAAAGTAGGGTTCTTATTTATATAAGAAGAGAGAATGGAAGGGGAGAAGTATTGCCCCTTCTTTTTGTTTTTACCATACGTAACGGATGAGACTATAGGGTTAATGAGATTAAATAGTAAAGAGGTCAATTAGTCGAAAATTTCAATATTAGCAGAAGATTTTTTTGAATATAGTACCGCATTTTAAAGGGATTTGTTATTATTTGTCGAACTTTATCTTTGTCAATTAAATCGCTCACACAGGAAGAAGCTTTTTAAAGATAAACCTGAGGAATAGCTACAGAGTAAACTGCTATGCAGCACATCAAATCGAGAAGAGGAGGAACAGCATGAAGAAACAGTTGTTATGGAAGAGATCCTTAGTTTTAATTCTCGCACTCTTACTGGTATTTCCGAATTTGAATATGGTCCGGGCGCAGGCTTCGGGGGGCAACCTGACCGTTGAATCGGCGGTAGCAGGGAATCTGGACGGAAATTTAAACAGCGTGATCTATGCTAATGGGAAGTATACGGCAGTAGGTGAAGGCGGGAAAGTTATTCAATCGGCAGATGGGATGAATTGGACCCTAATCACTGTCCCGTTCTCTAATGCCAAAATTTCATGGCGGAGCATTGCCTTCACTTCAAGTACTTATGTGGTGACAGGTGTAGATTATACAAACTCCAGTGCAAAAGCCAAGCTGATGGTTTCCACGGACGGAGGCGCAACATGGACGGACAAGTCCACAGCTGTAACTGCTGATGTCTTACAAAGTGTGCGCTACCTCAACGGGGCATTTTATGCTGTTGGCGGAAGATGGAGTACCAGCAATAGTGCCTTTGCCCGGGCGGAGGACTTGGGAGTGGTCTATTCTTCTGCAGATGGGCAGAACTGGAGCCAATGGAGTACAACGGCTTGTTTCTGGCCTAGTGGATCAACCACCAGCACCCCATTTTATTTGACAGACATCTCCTACTTTAATGGAAAATATGTTGTCACCGGAAATGTATTTGCCGGATATGCATACTCGACTAATGGGGCAAGCTGGACAACTAAATTCTTGAGTGGCTTGAGTAATTCATACGGATTGGATTCATTATCTGTGTACAACAGTAAGCTCTATGTATCACATAGCTGGAATGAAGGTTTCGCCAGCAGTGATGGAATGACGTTTACCGCAGATTCATCCTACAATAGAACGCTTGGTGTTGTGCAGGTAGGGTCACAGCTGTATCGTTTTGGCCGGGCAGGAGAGATGTATAGTTCGGTAAACGGCGGAGCGGCGTGGACAGCAGCGAATTCCGTAACGAACCATACGATACGTTCGGCTGCCTCGAACGGTACAGGAATGGTACTGATCACTACGTCATCCCCAAGTCTTGTCGTTACTCCCGATAGAGTAACTTGGAAAAGACTCAGTGGTAATTTACAGGGGATTGCGTATAACGGAAGCACATGGGGGGTTGCCGGAAGCATAAGTCCTAATGATAGTGCGGAGCTTCCGGATGGGTTCATCTTGTCCTCTTCAGGCGGATGGGATCAGCTGAGTACAGCCGATACTCTGCTGCCTGCACAGGGTCTTTCAAAAATTGCATATGGGAACAATCTTTTCGTTGCGGCAGGGAAGAGAGTAGGGGTCTCGGCAGATGCACAAACCTGGACAATCTCCGATCTTCCAGCCGGAGCTGCAGGGCCTGTGACCGGGTTAGCCTATGGCGCCAGCGGCTTTGTTGCTGTAACTAAAGGTGATAAAATCCTCACATCCGCTGATGGAACCTCATGGACTGTAGGCGCAACCTATAGCGGGGCAACATTTTATAACGTGAAGTATGTGAACGGGGTATATGTAGCCTTTGGTACTGGAGGCGTATGGAGCTCCGTGAATGGTACGAGTTGGAGTTCTCTTGATTCGTTAGTTAATGACTATCAGCAATCCAGCGAATATTATTCCATCTATGATGTAACTTATGCAAATGGAAAATACATGGTTGTGGTTACGAATGGCAATGATGGATTTCCTCATGTTCTGGAGACCACAGGAGCATTAAGCGGTGCCTCGGTCTGGACAGACCATGTTATTGACGGAAGCTCAAATTGGACTGAACTGTACTCCATAGATTATGGCAACGGAATGTATGTTGCTGTTGGAACGATGTACGACAATCAGAATATTCAACATCATGTTGCATACTCTTCCAATGATCTACAGACATGGTCCAAGTATGATGAGCAAGCCCTGGGAGTAAGCGGAAGCGGATTAAGCCAGGTTCTCTATCAAAATAATAAATTCTATATTGTTGGTAACGGGAATACAAAAATTGTGCTCGGAAGTGGTGGGATAGCGGAAACGACCCCGGCGGCAGTGATCGACTACACCGCCGAGCAGTTAACCGGCCTAACGGCAAACGGTTCCTACACCGTGAACGGTAATGCAGTCACGGCAGACGCCAGCGGCAAGCTGGCGATCGATAGCAGCTGGCTGGGAACGCCACTGAGCATCGTGAAGAAGGGTAACGGCTCGACAACTACAGACAGCACGGCGCAGACGCTGAATGTTCCGTCTCGTTCTGCGGCACCAAGCAGTGTCGGCAAGACGAATGAAACAGCAGTGAATGCGAACGACGGCTCGCTCACGAATGTGACCACTGCAATGGAGTACAAGAAAGGCTCAGTAGGGGCTTGGTCAGATGTAACGGGTACAAGCGTAACCGGACTTGCACCGGACATGTACTACGTCCGGACGAAAGCAACGCCAACAACATTCGCTTCAGCTCCCGTACAAGTGACGGTCGGCGCGTTCACGGCCACGCCGGAAACAACCCCGGCGGCAGTGATCGACTACACCGCCGAGCAGTTAAGCGGCCTGACGGCAAGCGGCTCCTATACCGTGAACGGTAATGCAGTCACGGCAGACGCCAGCGGCAAGCTGGCGATGGACAGCAGCTGGCTGGGAACGCCGCTGAGCATCGTGAAGAAGGGGAACGGCTCCACGACTACAGACAGCACGGCGCAGACGCTGAATGTTCCGTCGCGTCCGGCGGCACCAAGCAGTGTCGGCAAGACGAATGAAACAGCAGTGAATGCGAACGACGGCTCGCTCACGAATGTGAGCACTGCAATGGAGTACAAGAAAGGCTCAGTAGGGGCTTGGTCAGATGTAACGGGTACAAGCGTAACCGGACTTGCACCGGACATGTACTACGTCCGGACGAAAGCAACGCCAACAACATTCGTTTCAGCTCCCGTACAAGTGACGGTCGGCGCGTTCACGGCCACACCGGAATCGACACCGGCGGCAGTGATCGACTACACCGCTGAGCAGCTGACCGGCCTGACGGCAAACGGCTCCTACACCGTGAACGGTAATGCAGTCACGGCAGACGCTAACGGCAAGCTGGCGATCGACAGCAGCTGGCTGGGAACACCGCTGAGCATCGTGAAGAAGGGGAATGGCTCCACGACTACAGACAGCACGGCGCAGACGCTGAATGTTCCGTCCCGTCCGGCGGCACCAAGCAGTGTCGGCAAGACGAATGAAACAGCAGTGAATGCGAACGACGGCTCGCTCACGAATGTGACCACTGCAATGGAATACAAGAAAGGCTCTGTAGGGGCTTGGTCAGATGTAACGGGTACAAGCGTAACCGGACTTGCACCGGACATGTACTACGTCCGTACAAAAGCAACGCCAACAACATTCGCTTCAACTCCCGTACAAGTGACGGTCGGCGCGTTCACGGCCACACCGGAAACAACCCCGGCGGCAGTGATCGACTACACTGCCGAGCAGCTGACCGGCCTGACGGCAAGCGGCTCTTACACGGTGAACGGTAATGCAGTTATGGCAGACGCCAGCGGCAAGCTGGCGATGGACAGCAGCTGGCTGGGAACACCGCTGAGCATCGTGAAGAAGGGTAACGGCTCGACAACTACAGACAGCACGGCGCAGACGCTGAATGTTCCGTCCCGTTCTGCGGCTCCGGTTGGAGTGACCGTCACAGATATCACATACGGCGGGGCTAACAACGGTTCCATTCAGAATGTGACACTCCAGATGGAGTACAAGAAAGGCAGCGCAGGCTCTTGGACAATAGTGGAGGATGCTGCGATAACCGGCCTTGCCCCTGATACCTACTACATCCGGGTAAAGGCGACGCCAACATCCTTTGCTTCCATTGCTCTTCAAGTTACCGTGCATAACTCCAATGCAGTCATTCCAGCCGCACCTGAAGTCACAGCTGACGATCAGAACAATGCGATTGTTGGTCTCGATACGAGCATGGAATTTGCAGTAGATGATAAATCTTATGTACGGTATGACGGTACTAACCTGCCGGATTTAAGCGGCAATCATATCGTTAAAGTAAGGGTGGCTGCCAGTGGCTCTTTACCGGCAGGACAGGCTACTACACTGACCTTTACGGATAGTGTGCCTGCTCCAGCTGGCGGTCTCAACTTGAGCGCCAGCGATCCAAGCGGCACGGGCAATAACGGTAAAACCCAAATCACAGTCACACCTGCACCTGCAGCTGGGCATAATTTATACTATAAGAACTTTGGCACCGGCAGTGCCGTAGTGCCGAATGTAGGAGACATCCTTGCAGGCTACACGCTTGTGGGAAGTGATGGATTGGTTCCTGCGGCGAATGGTGAAAGAATGGGGATTGCTGAAGTTGATGCGGGCGGCAAGGTAGTGAAGTATGGAAGCGTGATAGCAGTTGTAGTTGCTGAAACGGCGGCTCCTAGCACAGATCCAGGCAACACGAATAGCAATACCGGCGGCACGTCCAGTGGCACCGGGGGGATTACCGAAGTAATAGTCCTTGTTAACGGCAAGCAAGAGAATGCAGGCACAGCGACGACCACAACTACCGGTACCGTAAAAACAACTACTATCGCTGTTGATCCATCCAAACTCCAAGCGAAGCTGGATACGGAAGGCAAAGGGGCAGTGGTTACAATTCCGGTATCACAGGATTCCAACATTTTCGTCGGCGAACTGAATGGTCAGATGATTAAAAATATGGAGAATGTGTCGTCAACACTAGTGCTTCAGACGAATAATGCTTCCTACATCTTGCCAGCCAAGGAAATCAACATCGGGGCGATGGCTCAGCAATTCGGTACCGGTGTGAAGCTGGAAGATATCAAGCTGAAGATTACCATTGGTGAGACTTCGACGACCATGAGTCAGGTGATAACAGGGGCAGCAAGCAGAGATGGTTTTACCCTCATTGCTCCTTCATTGGATTTCACTATTACCGGAACTTACGGCAATTCGACAGTGGAGATCAGCCGGTTTAACGCGTATGTTGAGCGGACAGTAGCACTTCCGGGCGGCATTGACCCGAAACGGATCACAACAGGGATTGTTGTAGACCCTGATGGAACAGTGCGGCATGTACCGACCAAAATCATCCTGAAGGACGGAAAGTATTATGCAGAGATTAACAGCCTGACGAACAGCTCGTATTCTGTGATCTGGCATCCAATGACCTTTGCTGATGTGGAGAACCATTGGGCTAAGGATGCGGTGAATGATATGGGCTCACGTATGATAGTTAACGGAGTGAACGAAACAACATTTAATCCGAATTCTGATATTACCCGGGCGGAGTTCGCGGCAATTATCGTACGCGGTCTGGGGCTGAAGCTTGGGGAAGGAAAAACGGCATTTGCGGATGTACCTGCGGATGCCTGGTATGCAGGAGCAGTAGAAACAGCTTCTGAGTTCGGTCTGATTACCGGCTTCGAAGACGGAACATTCCGTCCGGATGCCAAAATCACCCGTGAGCAGGCGATGAATATTATTGCCAAAGCGATGAAGCCGACCGGACTTGCTGACCGGACCGGGGCTGCAGATGCTGCGAGCGTGCTTGCCAGCTTCAAGGATGCAGGAAGTGTAGGAGACTGGGCTAAGGACAGTCTCGCACTGGCCGTCAAAGCAGGCTTGATCAGCGGCCGCAGCGGTAACAAACTGGAGGCCAAATCCAATGTCACCCGTGCAGAAGTGGCAGTCCTGATTCAACGGCTGCTACAGAAGTCGGATCTTACGAATTAAATTCGGAATAATCAGCAAAAAAGCGGATTCAGACCCAGTCTGAACCCGCTTTTTTGCTTTTGTTTCCGGAGGGGACATACCTCTGTTAATCCCACTATATCTATACATATCAAGAGCCGGCAGACAGTATGCGGCAAGAACGCGGCCCGGCAGCTTTTCAAAGTCCAAGTTAACATAGGAAAATTCCGCTCCGATCCTTTATACTAGTAAAAGTCAGAACACATCTAAGGAGCTGCCTAACCCATTATGAATAAAAAAGAAGTCGCACACATACGCAAGCAGTTTAAGCTGGATCATGATTTGCTGAACCTCCATGATATTCTTAACGTGTATATTATGAAGGAGACGAACGAGATTTATCATTGGGAGCGCCTGCCGTTTGGCCTTGTGGACAGAGAGAAGCAGGAGCTCTATATGGGCAATTTCAAAAAATTGCTGACCGGTGATCTGGACCATAAGCTGTTCGAGTTGAAGTTTCAGGAGGACGCAGAGGATCCGGCGCGGGTCATGCTTCACCAAGGCCTGGTGACAGGTGATCCTGAAGAATGGCAGGACCTGATGATGCTGCTGGTGGACAAAATGCTGGTAGATGCCAAGTATGAAAAGGACATGGTGGTCACTTTTGTGCGCGGGCAGTATTACCGGCCGACTAAGGCCAGAAATGATGAAGCCGAAGAGAGCGAGAAGAACGAGATGTTCGCGCATCCGTTCATTCTGTGCAGCGTGAATTCCACGGAGCAACAGCGCAAGAACCTCATGTTCGATTATGTGGAGCGGGAATTCAAGTACAATATTATCGTCGATCCGATTGTTAAGCTCAGTACGCCGGAGCAGGGTTTCTTTTATCCGAGTGTGACGGACAACTATTCGGATGTGAACCGCATTCTGTATTGTACGGGAAAATCTAATTTTCCGGACCCTCGGTTCATTGAGCAGGTCTTGAATGCGGAGACCTCTGTAACGGCGCTCGAGGAACGGTCTTACTTTGAGGACATCGTGAAGGAAGTAGCGGGTGAACTGCTCGATACGACCACCCTTGCCCAGGTATATGAGCAGATTCAGCAGGTCATTGAAGATGGCGCAGGGGAAGAAGAGCCACCTAAGCTGGATTACAAAGACGTGGAACGTGTCCTGGCGGGAAGCGGTGTTGAGAACGTGACGGCGGAAAAGGTGGAGCGGGCATTCGAAACCATCATCGACGATAAGAACTATGAAATGAAGGCGAGCAGTGTGATCCCGAAATTCACGACCAAGTCGATCAAGATCGAAACTAAGGTAGCTACCATTTCCATCAGCCCGCAGGACCTGAGATATGTGAAGCAGGTGAACTATCAAGGGAAACGCTGCATCATGATCGAGGTGGACGAGGATGTCGTGATCGAAGGATTTACACTCAGTACGGAGACGTTGTAGTTAGAATAGGTGATTTTACATCCGCTTAACATGCCTCATATGATCACATGATATAACAGTAATTAACTAGTGATAAGAGGTGGATGTTGGATGAAGCTTAGCAAAGAAGAGAAATCATGGATTCTGTATGACTGCGGCAATTCGGCGTATTCGATGGCGGTGACCACGGCGCTTTTGCCCATAGTATTTGGCATGTTTACGAATGTGAACAGCAGCATGGATCTGGGGTATTTTAATTCCATCGCAAGTATTTTGGTGGCGATCCTAAGTCCGGTTTTAGGGACGATCGCTGATTATAAGGACACGAAGAAACGTTTCTTCGTGTTTTTTACTATGATCGGGGTGTTGGCTACCGCTTCGCTGGCCTTCGTCGCACCTGCGAGCGGACAGTGGCAGCTATTAATTGTATTCTATATCCTGTCAGCCATCGGTTTTGCCGGAGCTAACATTTTCTATGACTCCTTTCTGGTGGATGTTACGAAGGATGAACGGATGGATAAGGTGTCGACCCGGGGGTTTGCTTTTGGCTATATCTCCAGCGTTATTCCTTTTGGGATCAGCCTGCTCTTGATTCTTGCTCTGGGGATGGATAAGGCCACCGGTTATCAGATTGGATTCATCATTACGGCCCTTTGGTGGGGGCTGTTGACCATACCCATGATCAGAGACGTGAAGCAGAGACACTATATTGAGCCTGAGCCCAGACCGGTGATCCGCAGCTTCAGAAGACTGGCTAGCACCTTCAGGAATATCAGACAGCACAAAATGGTCTTTGTTTTCTTGCTTGCTTACTTTTTCTATATTGACGGGGTAGATACGATTATTAAAATGGTAGTGCCTTATGCGACGTCCGTTCTGGGCGCTGATGCCTTAGACACGTTTTCCTTGCTTGGCATTCTGCTGGTGATCCAGATTATTGCTTTTCCCTGTGCTATCCTCTATGGCAACCTGGCCAAAACCTACTCCGCCCGGACGATGATTATTGTGGGGATATTCACCTATATCATTGCCTGTATCGCGGCTTTCTTTATCACTTCCGTCTGGCATATTTTTATTCTTGGGGCGTTGATTGGTTCAGCCCAGGGCGGCATTCAGGCGCTCAGCCGGTCCTATTATGCGAAGATTATCCCTAAGGAAAAATCCAATGAATTCTTTGGCTTTTACAATATCTTTGGCAAATTCGCGGCGATCATCGGTCCTGCGCTCATGTCTTTGACAACTACCTTAACGGGCAATGCTAGCCTTAGTATTCTATCGGTGATCCCGTTATTTATCATTGGATTTGTCATCTTTATCACTCTGCCGAAGCAGGAGCCTGGAGTACTTCACAAACCGTGAGCCGGATTACACCCATCCCGTGAACTCCAGAATAGACGCCTTCGCAGAATGCGCCTCGGATTGTGCAGCTTTACGCCATTCCTTGGGTGACACCCCCATTAGCCTGGAGAAAGAGCGGTTGAAGCTGGAAATAGAGTGAAATCCCACTTGTTCGGAGATGGAGAGAATGGAATCTTCCGTGCTCTTTAGCTGCTTGCAGGCTTCTTCAATCCGGGTACTGCTCAGGAACTCGAGAGGGGCGGTGCCCATGATCTCATGGAATTTTCTGCGGAAATGCGTGGTGCTCAGGTGGCACAGATCTGCCAGGAAATCGATGGTCATAGGGGTCATGTAGTTTGTGGTGATATATTCCAGAGCCGGGGAAATGATAAAATCACCCTTCAGGCTATGCTCGGTGTCTTGTTCCGCCAGCGTTTCATTCGTGGAATGGATTCTAAGGAGTTCGATATACAGTGATAACAACAAGCCGTAGGCACTTTCCTGATAGTAGGGGTTCTGCTGCTTCAATTCCTCGACGACGGATGTGGCCAGGGAATAGACCTTGGGATACTGCGCCTTGTTCAAAATACAGTTCTTCCCCTGCACCCGCCACAGATTCGGTTCGAAGCTGCTGTAGGCGCTTTTGAAGGAATGCTGGAACAGATCCTCCGGGGAGAAAAAAAGATAAGACCACAGACTGGCTTCACCCGGTGAACTGTACGTCGTATGGGGAAGATACCGGGGGAGAAAGGTCACATCACCGGCTTTAAAGGGGACGGCTTCTCCTTTGATCTCCATGATGCCGCTGTCTGAATAACAGATACCAATCTCCAAATGGTTATGGAAATGCAAATGCTCAGATTTGATATCAGAAATCCTCCAGCGGTCTCCGCTCAGCAGCAGGATAGGAAAATGGATCGGCAGGCTGTAGTGGCGGTACTCGATGACGGGTTTCTTTTTTCTGGGCATATGTAATTGCTCCTTCTCCCTAACAATAAATGGTCGAAACTGCACACTTTTACTGCGAATATGCTTAGATGTAGACCATTTTACTGCTTACAATAGAGTCTGTAAAGCGCTTGCACGCATATGGACGGATATGAAGTGTTCGACAAGAGAGGGGATTAAGATGGATAAATTAACGTATGACAAGGAAGAAATTCTACGCATTATCGACAAAGTGACCCGAAAAACCTTGGCTATGGATTTAACGTGGGAATGGCCTTGCGGGGTGGCGTATTACGGGGTGTCCAGAGCTTATCAGACCACAGGCAATAAGGATTATCTGAACATGCTGATCCAGTGGGTGGATGAATATATCGAGCTTGGCCTGCCGGACTGGACGGTGAACACCTGTGCCATGGGCCATATGCTGATCACCTTGTATGAAGAGACAGGCAACCAGAAATATTGGGATATTGTGATGAGCAAGGTGGATTATCTCCAGAATCATGCGCTAAGATTCGGGGACAATGTGCTGCAGCATACGGTATCCGTATCGAATGATTTTCCGGAGCAGGCTTGGGCGGATACGCTGTTTATGGCGGCCTTTTTCCTGCTGCGGGTGGGAAGCAAACTGAAGGACCAGGCGATGATCCAGGATGCCTTGAATCAATATTACTGGCACATCAAATACCTGCAAGACCCCAGCACCGGGTTCTGGTTCCATGGTTACAATAATGTGAAGCAGGATCACATGTCCGGATTGTATTGGGGGAGAGCGAATGCCTGGGGTGCCTATACCATGTCTCAGGTCAAACCTTTGCTCAATGACTGGTATCTGTATCCGCAGTGTATGGACGTGGAATGTTCGCTGCGTGATCAGCTGGCCGCGCTGAAGCTGGTACAGACGGAGAACGGCTTGTGGCGGACAGTACTGGATGACGGGGAATCCTATGAAGAAGTATCTGCATCCTGCGGGATTGCGGCGGCGATGGTGGGTAACGGCAACCCGCTGCATACCAAATATGTGCAAAAGGCCCTGAAAGGCATTCTGGACCATATCAGTGAAGATGGACGGGTACTGGGGGTATCGGGCGGAACCGCAGTGATGAAGGACCGGGAAGGGTACCGCAATATTCCCAAAGACTGGATTCAGGGCTGGGGACAAGGCTTAGCACTCGCTTTTCTGTCCGATATGCTTCAATAGGAGGGAACACGTTGTCCAAACATAGAGCGGGAGCCTTTACGCTGCCGGGAGAATCCGGTTATGAGGCGCTGACCCTGGAACTCGCTGAACGGTGGGGTGCCGATGTCATCCGTGACAGTGACGGCACGAAGTTGTCCGATGAGATTATCCACGCAGGATACGGCATCTATTCTACCCTCTGTATCATTAGGGATCATAATGTGTGGGCTTCGCGCAATCCGGATAAGCTGCAGCAGTGCTTTCTCATTACGAATCCGAAGGTAGCGGTGCAGGGGTATGTATCCATCTATCTGATGGAGGACTTTTTTGCTGAACAATTCAGAGTGAATGATTCCAAAGAGGCATTTAAGTATTGGCAGGTTATTGACCGGACGACCGGGGAGGAGGTTCCCAGAGAACAGTGGAATTATGAACGGGAAGCGGGGAACGTGGTCCTTACCGGAATTGCGCCTTGGCATAAATACACGGTCAGCTTCATGGCCTACCGGATCTGGGAAGAGATTTCCATGTACAATCACACCACGAATCATTGGGATAAAGAGCATTTGATGCAGATTGATCCCATGTATGCAGACACGCAAAAGTATCTGCTGGACTGGATGGAGGACTGGTGTCTGCAGCATAAGGGAACAACGGTTGTCCGGTTCACTTCGCTTTTTTATAATTTCGCCTGGATCTGGGGCAGCAGTGAGCGCAACCGCCATCTGTTCTCGGACTGGGGTTCATATGACTTCACAGTAAGTGCAAGAGCGCTTGATCTGTTCGCTGAGAGATACGGCTATTCGCTGTCGGCCGAGGATTTTGTGAATGGCGGGAAATACCGCGTCAGTCATATCCCGGCTGAGCAGCGCAAGCTTGATTATATGACTTTTATCAATGATTTTGTCATTGGATTCGGCAAGCAATTGATTGACCTTGTGCATAAGCACGGCAAGCTGGCGTATGTCTTTTATGATGACAGCTGGGTGGGCATGGAGCCGTACAACGACCGTTTTCAGGAGTTTGGCTTGGACGGGATGATTAAATGCGTGTTCTCAGGCTATGAGGCAAGGCTGTGTGCCGGGGTAAAAGTGGATACGCATGAGATCCGGCTGCATCCGTATCTGTTTCCGGTTGGTTTAGGCGGAGCGCCTACTTTTATGGAGGGCGGGGACCCTACGCTGGATGCCAAGAAATACTGGATTCATATCCGGCGGGCCCTCCTGCGCGAGCCGGTCGACCGGATTGGACTGGGCGGATACCTGCATCTGGTAGAGCCATACCCGGATTTCTGTGATTATATCGAGAAGATTGCGGGTGAATTCCGGGAGATTCAAGAGCTGCATCAACGGGGCAAGCCGTATCAGATCAAGACGAAGGTAGCCATTCTGCACGCTTGGGGCAAGTTGAGATCGTGGACGCTGTCCGGCCATTTTCATGAAACGTTCATGCATGATCTGATTCATATCAATGAGGCCTTATCCGGATTGCCGGTAGATGTGCAGTTCATAGATTTTGAGGATATCCGCCAGGGGAAGCTGCAAAATTGTGATGTAGTGATCAATGCGGGCTCTGCCGGTTCAGCCTGGAGCGGCGGGGACTGCTGGAAAGACAGCAAGTGCGTGGACGTCCTGACCCAGTGGGTGTATGAGGGCGGTACCTTTATTGGTATTAACCAGCCTTCGGCGGTCAACGGGTACGACAGTTTTTTCAGAATGGCACATGTTCTCGGTCTGGATGAAGATACAGGCTCAAGAGTAGCACATGGCCGATGGACCTATGAGGTGAAGGCGGAGCAGGGATTGGTGCCTGAAGGGGCCAGCCTAACGCCTAAGCCTAATATTTATCTTACCGACGGGTCTGCCACAGTAATGAATGAAGCAAGCGGAAGGATAACCCTGTCCACTCATGCCTTCGGTAAAGGAAAGGGAATCTACCTTCCTTCTTTCGAATTCAGCTGGGAAAATACACGATTGCTGCTGAATCTGCTGCGCTATGCGGGCAAAGAGCTGCATGAGACAAAGTACCTTACGGATAACTTATATACAGAGTGTGCTTATTATCCGGAGAGTAAGAAGCTCGTTGTGATGAACAATAGCGGCCAGCTGCAAAGGACTACGATCCATACGGAGGATGGAGAACACACCATGGAATTGGCTCCGTATGACACGGTTATCCTGATAATTGGGGAGTAGGAATATTGAAAAAGCTCATGCCTGCAGCTGTGTCGGTGCTTGGGCTTTTTTGTTATGGTAATTGTGAAAAGAAGTGAGGTGAAATTGATTTGATATCATAATTATGATATGATCACGCTAAGAAGGAGGGGGATTTATGCCACAAATTAGACCTGTATCCGATTTGCGCAACAACTTTACTGAAATATCTAAAATAGTGCATGAAAGTAATGAACCCGTTTTTCTCACGAAAAATGGATATGGTGATATGGTTGTTATGAGCATAGAGCAATATGAAAATATACAGCAGAACCAAGAGATCTTGATGAAACTTAAAGAAGCGGAACATGAAGCTGATACTTCTAATGAACGCTTCAGTCACTCTGAGGTGTTCAACAATTTGAGAATGAAGATCCGGAATAGACCCAATAGTTAACGATTATTGACGTCCAGTTGTAACCAAGATAAAATTTTCCCACGTCTTAGTAAGACGTGTTTTTTTAGAAAATAATAATTAGGTATAACCATACATTATTGGGGGTGTGTTAATGAATAGAAGAGAGAACGAAATTAAATACATACTGGAGTCCATAACAGAAGATTTGGAGGGCCTCTATCCTAACGAACAGATAGCTCGTATGATCTTGGTTATTGTGACTATATTTTATTTAAGAGAGTTAGAACAGGGTGAAAAGGACCAAGCTGCCCGAGCGGTGCTCTCAGAGTCACTATCGATTGCTCAAATGCTGGACCAAACCATGATTGAACTTGAGCATCAATACAAAGAGTTTACAGGAGTTTTTACAGGATTGGTTCCCTCATTCCTTCAATATAACTACCCGGACATTATTTTAAAGACAATGATTGAGAAACTTATCAGTTTTCAATTCATCGATCAAGAAGAGATTGTTCAATTTATTAATTTGATTGCATTGAAATATAGCTGCAACTATGAAGAGAATCAGACGCCGGAAACGATCATTAAGCTGGTTTTGGGTTTGATGGACTTCGAGAATGTTTCTTCAGTTGCTGATTATTGTTCCGGAATATCTAGTTTTGCAATTGAATTGTTTAGGCATTTCAGAGCCGAGAGAGCTAATAAGTCTGTCTTCTATTATGGCGAAGAGAAGAATGCATCAGATTATTTGATTTCAAAATTGTTGCTGAATATCAATAATGTCCCTCAATTTCATATTGAGAATAAAGATGTGTTGGAGAGAGTTCACCTAGAGGCTGAACGGTTAGAGGTTGACTTTGTTTGGTCAGATGCGCCTTTCGGGGTGGCATGGAACCAATCGGAAGGCCAGAATGATCCCAGATATAAATATGGCCTTCCTCCGAAGTCTTCTGCCGACTGGGCATTCTATCAGAATGCTTTATATCACTTAAATGAGCATGGTCAAGCAGCCGTAGTTGGTACAAAGGGAACGTTGGTCAGGAGCACTGAAGTACATATACGTAAAGCAATTACTGAAGAAGATTTAATTGAAGCAGTGATTACGTTACCTGATAATCTTTATCTTAGAGCGAGAATAGGTACAGAGCTCATTATATTTAATAAGACTAAGTCAAAAAATAGAAGTGGAAAGATACTGTTTATTGACGCCAGCAAGTTTACACAGAGATTAAATAGGAACCAATGCTCGATTACGGAAGAGGGAATTTCAAAAATAGTCTATGCCTATAGAAATGGAACTGAAGAGGAGAACTTCAGCAGATTTGTTGATCTGGCTAAGATAAGAGAGTACAACTATAGTTTTAACCCTAAGGAATATTTAGATTTTGATGTATTGAAATATTCTTTTCATCAAACAGTCAAGCTTGGTGATGTTGCCACAATTAGACGAGGCGTTCAACTAACGAAAGAAGAGATAGAGGAGCTGTCAGGAACAACCACTCACTATTTATTGAATATTAAAGATATCGAGAATGGAACAATTGCCTATGATGAGAAGTCAAGGATAACGTATAAGAAACGGGACTGGCTGGAGAAATTTGCGATCCACCCTATGGATATCATCATGACTTCCAAGGGATCTTTGATCAAGTTTGCAATTGTAGAAGATAAGTATGAAGAGGCTTTTGTGAGCGGGAATTTATCCATTATCAGAGTGAATCCTGCCCACTATAATGTGTACGTCTTGTATGAATTCTTACAAAGCGAAGTGGGACGTAGAATGCTTGATGGTCTACAGACAGGGACTACGATTAAATTGATTAATCCGTCTAAATTAGAAAAACTTGAAATACCTTTATTATCCATAGATTTGATGAACCAAGTAGGGGCTGAGCTTAGACGAAGTAAGCAGGAATATGAAGAACGGATTCAAGAGACTGAACAGAGATTTACAATGGAAAGAGGCCGGTTGCTGAAACAAATAGGTATGAATAATTAACCTGGGGGAGACGCTTATGGACAGAAAATATAAACTGCGTTATCTAACATTGGCACAATCAGACTTGCAGGACATTGTTGATTATATATGTAATGAGCTTTCTGCGCCGGATGCCGCAAATGATCTTGTAGATAAGTTTGATGAGGCTATATCCAGGTTAGAGCTATTCCCGTTTTCGGGGCCAATCTGTTACAAACTTAACGGTCTAAAAGATGAATATCGTTCTCTAGTTGTAGAGAATTATATGGTGTTCTATGTCGTGTTTGACGATATTGTTGAAATTAGACGAATACTCTACGGTAAGCGTAAATATGAAGATTTTATTTAATGTTAAGCCTATAAATAGGTGATATTTGTATAGTTGGATATTCTTTTTTACGCGAAATAGTACTATAGAAGCATGTCTTTATAGTTGTGCGAATGAATTGGCAAGGGTTTGGCAGCGTCAACGCCTACATATACATATGAAAGGCGCTCAATTCCTCTTTTCTGAGCGTCTTTTTGCTATACTTTTTCTGCAGAAAAAACTGAATCCAAGACGACTACCACCAGCGCGGTGGAGTCATTTCGTTAAAGAGTTACATGCGTGAGAATAAGCCAAGTGCGCCTCTGTATTTGTACCGCTTGTACATGAACAAAACTTACACTGAGCCTATAAATGTAAACTATGATACGATAAAGTTGTATGTATATTCCCCGCGGGGACAAAAAAAGGGAGCAGCATGAGAATCATTATTTCACCTGCGAAGAAGATGAAGACAGACACGGATTTCTTGGATTGCCGCCAAATGCCGCAATTCATAAGCGAGTCGGAAACTCTCTTGGCCTTACTACAAAAGTTGAATTATGAAGAAGCCAAAGCTCTATGGAAATGCAATGATGCCATCGCTACGTTGAATGTGGAGCGGATTCGTAATATGGATGTAACCCGGAATCTGACGCCGGCTATCTTTTCCTACGAGGGTATTCAATATCAGTACATGGCACCTGGGGTCATGCAAATGGAGGAGCTCGAGTATCTTCAGCAACATTTGCGGATATTGTCTGGGTTCTATGGAATGGCCCGGCCCTTGGACGGAGTTGTTCCGTACAGGCTGGAGATGCAGGCGAGGCTGAAGGGGCCTGGGTTCGGCTCTCTCTATGAGTTCTGGAACAGCAAACTGGCGGATCAGCTATTTTCGGAGAGTGATTGCATTCTCAATCTGGCGTCCAAAGAATACAGTAAGTGCGTCTCAAGGTATATTGGGACGAACGTTAGAATGGTTAGTTGTGTATTCGGGGAGGAAATTGGCGGTAAGGTGGTTGAAAAAGGAACCCTGGTCAAGATGGCCCGAGGTGAAATGGTGCGCTTCATGGCCGAGCGGAAAATCACCTGCATTGAGGATATTAAGGGTTTCGACGGGTTTGATTTCTGTTTTGCTGATGAGCTATCGGAAGAGAGTACCTATGTGTTTATAAAAAAATAGTGTTATATTAGGAAATGGAATCCATATTCCAAGTAGTCACCCAATATGAAATTGCAGAGACTGCGATTTTATGTTGGCATGTATTATGACCAAAAGAAGATCTATTGTAAAGGATGCTTATATTGTCACACTCGTGTTTAAATCGCCAAGGCTCATGTTGGGAGTAAGTAGTTATAATGAAATGCTGACTTGTACAGTAGGCTATTGTGAACCGGAAATCATTAAAAGATGATGTGGAACCTTTTTCTCAATTCTACGTTGCAGAGGAATTACTTTAATTATCGAATGCAGGTCAGAAGCATTAGACGACCTATGTCTGTAATCGAGCCACAGCGTTGGAAAAATAAAATGGCTGCGGTTAGTTATTTATATGTTTAAATAAAACGGCTTGACTGACAGTAGTTGTCAGTCAAGCCGTTTTATAATAGGGATAATAATTGATCGCTGTTGATGATTGGTTATCACTTGAGAATATATTGGGAGGATTTACAAATGAGTAGCACGGTATATCTTTATGTATTTGACACCATGGCAGACTGGGAAATAGGTTACTTAACTTCCGAACTGAACTCGGGAAGATATTACAGAAAGGGACTCTCCCCATCCAAAATAGTTACCGTGGGAATTGAAAAGACACCTGTAACTACAATGGGCGGATTGAAAATACTGCCTGACCTCCAACTGGATGAGTGCAGCATTGAAAGTACAGATACATTAATTTTACCCGGTGGAAATACATGGACAGAGTCCATTCATCACCCCATCTTAAAATTTGTTGAGAGGTGTTTACAGGAAAGGGTACTGGTTGCCGCCATTTGCGGTGCTACAATAGGACTAGCCCAAACTGGACTGCTGAATTCACGCTGTCATACAAGCAATGATCTGGGATATCTAAAAATGATCTGTCCCGCTTATACGGGCGAACAGTATTATAAAACGGAGTCCACTGTAACCGATGGGAAACTGATCACGTCTTCAGGAATAGCTCCTTTGGAATTTGCAGCACATATCTTGAAAGCTATGGGTGTGTTTTCTTCAAAAACATTAGATGCCTGGTATAGTCTGAATAAGACTCACGATTCCCAGTATTTCTATGAGCTGATGGAATCAGTCCAGTGAGGTTATGAATACAAAAGGCTGGAGGACTGTTTATATGGTCAAAATTCTTATCGTGGACGACGATCCGCATATTCGCGCCTTGATCTGCCTTTACTTGAAGAATGAAGGGTTTGATCTGGCTGAGGCGGATAATGGCATCGATGCACATGCCATCATCAAAGGTTCGGGAATCGATCTCGTTATCCTCGATATTATGATGCCGCATATGGACGGATGGGAGTTATGCCAGGCGATTCGGACAAGTGATCCTGATATTCCGCTTCTGATGGTAACGGCCAAGGGTGAACCGGGTCAAAAGATCAAAGGCTTCCAGCTCGGGACCGACGATTATATGACGAAGCCGTTCGATCCGGGGGAACTTGTGATGAGGGTTAAGGCATTACTGAGGCGATCCCGGATTGCCTCTTCCCAGGTCATCCCTCTGGGGGATATCGTACTGAACCGGAAAACGTATAAGGTCATGCGGGGAGACCAGGAATTAACTTTGCCTCTAAAGGAATTCGAGCTGTTATTCATGCTTGCCGGCCACCCGGGGCAGATCTTCACGCGGGAGCAGCTGATCACCCAGATCTGGGGCATGGATTACGAAGGAGACGACCGGACTGTTGACGTTCATATCAAGCGGCTGCGGGAACGTTTTGCCGGGGATGCCCGCCATTTCCGCATTGAAACGGCACGAAGTGTAGGTTATCGTCTGGCGGTGAATCCGGGGTGAAAACATTATATGTCCGCGTCGTGCTGACTTTTCTGGCCGTCATCGTCATCAGCCTGGTCTCATCCTTGTTAATCTCCCTTGCTCTATTCCAGAAGACTCTGAACGCTACAGGGAAGAACGATATGCTCGCGGCCGGCAATCGTATCATAAGCGTGTATGAACAGACGAATCCTCCGGATTTGGATGTATTAATGGATAATATGGCCGAATTGGTTTCCTATACCCTGCAGCTGTACGACGGCAATGGCGGGGTGAAATCCTATGTACCGGCCAAAGGCAGGAAGGCCGGCAAGATTAACCCGGAATCTGTACGCAAGGTGCTGCAGGGAGAGTTATACCGTTCGCAGGGAAAAGATAACGGAACGTTTGTCGGCCTTCCATTTTTATCTGAAGGGAAACATTATGCCTTATTTTTACATAGCTCTTCTAAGAATGAAGGCGCACTCATCCGTTTGTTCTTTACCATCCTTCTTCTCATGCTCGCGATCGGAAGCTTGGGCATTCTCATTGCTGGCAGATATGTGGTGAAGCCTCTCCAAGCGATGACGAATGCGACTAAGCGGCTGGCCAAAGGCGACTTTGAGGTTGAGCTGAAAATAAACCGCGGAGACGAACTGGGAACCCTCTCGCGGAGCATTAACGATATGGCCCGGGATATCAGACAAATGGAGCGGATGCGGCAGGATTTTGTATCGAACGTGTCTCATGAAATCCAGTCCCCGTTAACTTCCATCTCTGGTTTTGCGAAGGCGCTGAAGGATGGCAATCTTGTTATCGGGGAGGATGAACGCGTTCGCTATTTGGATATTATCGTTACTGAGAGTGACAGGTTGTCCAGACTTAGCGACAATCTGCTGAAGCTAGCCTCCCTCGAATCGGAGCATCATCCGTTCAAGGCGGAAGCCTATACCCTGGATGAGCAGATTCGGCGGGTGATTGTCTCTTGTGAGCCCCAGTGGTCGGCCAAAAACATCCGCGTCGATATGGAGTCTCCTTCAGGGGCTGCAGTCCGAATAACGGCCGACAAGGATCAACTCAATCAAGTGTGGATGAATTTGCTCGGGAATGCCATTAAGTTCACACCTTCCGCCGGACAGGTCTTCATCGTGATCAGCCGGCCCCATCCTAATGAGATCGCTGTAGCAGTAAGCGATTCCGGGATCGGCATTGCGCCGGAGGAGATCAGCTCTATATTTGAGCGCTTCTACAAAGTGGACAGGTCGCGGGCTGAAGACCGGAGCGGCAATGGTCTTGGCCTTGCCATCTCCCACAAGATCGTTGCGCTCCATCATGGAAGCCTAGAGGTGAAGAGTACGGTCGGGGTGGGCACAACGTTCACCGTCACACTTCCCGTTGTCTCTCCTTCTGATTCTGTTCTTTAAGTTCACGCTCCGTTCATATTTCTCCAATAAGCTCACTACGAAACACATTGAACCGATTGGAGGAATATGAACGATGAGCTTTATACTTAATATTTTCGATTCATTGAAATGGTTAACGGGCTGGGAAATGATTTTGTGCGCGCTGTACTTGTTTGTCTTGCTGGGGTATGTTTTTCTCAGAAATAACCGGTGGTTTTATTTTATTCCAGGCGCGGGCGTAATCATTGCGGTTATAAGTCTTATCCGTGGTGATGCCTCTATACTGGCTCTGTTGATTTACTCCTCAACGGCCATACTTTTCTTATTCACCGTTAGAAGAATCTTTAAACCGTCCGTTAAACCCATATCCCCGAAGGTTCGGACCTTCATGGTTATCGGTTTCGTCCTCGGATCCCTGCCAACGCTATTGGCCTTAACCATTGCGGGCGAAGTCCGATATAATCCAGTGAGCGATTTCAGCCATAAGGGCTATACCCAAGCCTTCATTGCGATGAACGAAAGATTGTCCGCCGAATATCCTTTCGGAGACTGGAAAAAAGTCGATTGGGAAGCTAAGCGGAATAAATACGAGCCTTTAATCCTCCAAGCGGAAATCAACCGAGATTCCAACCTCTACTATAAAACTTTAAGGGATTACCTCTTTTCATTCCGTGACGGTCATATCCAAATCGTGAACGAACATCTGTATGACGGGAATAACACATTTAAGAAAGAAGTTGGCGGCGGAGTCGGAATCAGCGTGATTCAATTGGATAACGGCAAGGTGTTGGTTAGCTTGCTGGTACCGGGCAGCCCGGCTGACAAATGCGGCATCAAGCTCGGAGCCGAAATTATTACCTGGGATGGAAAGGACGTTCACAAGGCATTGGACCAGACATTCTGGAGTGAGAACCCGCCGGCAACGGAAGGAGTCCGGATTCAGAATCAAGGACGGTTCTTAGCAAGGGCCCCTATCGGCCAAGACATCCAAGTCAAATTTCAGAATCCGGACGATTCAGCGGCCATAACTGCAACACTTACAGCTTATGACGATCAGTACGAAACCTTGAAGAAAACAAAGGTAAAGCTGAAGAAAGAAGATCCGCCAGTGGAGGGTCAGATCCTTAAGGAGAATTACGGCTATATAAAAATCAGATATTTCCTTCCGGGTACAACGCAATCTGATCCCGCGAAAGTGCTGGAAGATACAATAAAAGAGTTTCAGGAGAAACATGTAAAGGGAATAATCATTGATCTACGGGATAATCCGGGCGGGGATGATGACCTGGTTGCCCAAATGGCAGGACATTTCGTGAATGGGAAAAGGATCTTTGAATACGTCAGTTACTACAACCGGAACACAGGACGCTTCGAGCTCAACCGTGCCGAGACCAGAACCGTTCAACCTTCGCGGATTTACTTTTCAGGGAAAATAGCTGTCCTTATTAATCATAACACCGCGAGCTCGGGGGAAGGATTACCTCTGTTCTTAAAAGGAATGCCGAATGTTAAGATTATCGGCTTTACGCCTACGAATGGTTCATTCGGTGTCGTCTCCGCTCCTATAGAGATGAAGATGCCGGGAGGATATGTCGTGCAGTTTCCGGATGGCAGATCTCTTAATCAAGACCAAAAGATTCAAGGGGATAGCGATGAACACGGACAAGGAGGAGCGACTCCCGACATTACAGTTCCCATGAACGAGCAGACCTTTAAAATGAAATTTATCGAAGGGCAGGACGTGGAATTGAATTATGCGTACCAGGAGCTGATGAATCAGTCCAAAGCTGCCCGGGAGTTGCATCCCGTAGCCTTTGGTATAGATTGATTTATAGATAAAGTCGGGATACCCCTTATTCAGGCAGGTTGATACAATACAATCAATCGTTGGATCTGACTGAGAGGGGACATGGAATATGGATGATGGGAATAGACAGAAGATTTTAATTAAAAATGAAAAACTGATTAACATGGTTATTGAACGTGCGAAGAGAGATTTTCCCGAGGATATTGCAATCATTGGGCTTACAGGTTCTTTTAGTACCGGAGATTTTTATGAAAAAAGCGACCTTGATCTAATTATCATTAATAACACGGACCGGGGCTGGGGGATCTCTTCTTGTTTTATCCTGGAGGACATTGGATATGACATCTATTGTACGCCGTGGGAAACAAGAATAGAGGATGAAGCGAATCTCGAGAGTCCCATGATTTCACATCTGGTAGATTTACAGATATTATATTGTGCAAAACCCGAATACATGGATAAGTTTAACCTATATAAACAGAGAGCACTTGATGCTATAGCCAAGCCCATAGGGAAAGAATGTATCCGTAGAGCAAAAAAGTACTTAGACGTAGCAAAACAGGAATATACGAATACATTGCTATCTGAAGATTTAGGAGCAATAAGGTATGCTTCATGCGGAGTTTTATTCAATTTGGTAAATGCTCTGACGAATTTGAACAATACCTATTTCAAACGGGGGCTTAAGAGATATCTGGAGGAAATAGGTACATACCGTTACATTCCTGGTGATTTTGAAATGAAATATATGGCTGTGATAGATGCGAAGACTCCCCGGGAAATCAGAAGTGCATCCTATAACATTCTTAAGAGCATGAATGATTTATATCATAAAATGGATAAGGATTTCGTAGTGCAACCTGTCCCGGGCTATGATAATCTGGCTGGTACCTATGAGGAGTTATGGTGTAACCTTCGCAATAAGATTATAGTAAGTGTGGAATTAGGTGATAAATCCTATGCCTATCTTACAGCAATGAGTACACAAAATTTTCTTGATGAAATGACAGAAACGAGAGGGACAAAAAAGTTTGAGCTAATGCAGTATTTTGATTCAGATCATCTTAATTTATTTAAAGATCAGTTCCTGCAGGCCATGGATGAATATCTGGAAGAATACAACAGGGTAGGAAGAAAGGTCGAGCGATACGACACCTTTGAGCAATTATATAACCAATATATGAAGCTGTAGGAAATAACTCGGAGATGATTACAATGAATAATAAATTGCTGAATGATTTGATAGTGTCCGTAAAAAGTCAAAATCTTCAGGTGCTAAATGTCCTGGTTAGGCAAGAGGGTCAGATCATAGCGAAACATGATTTTGAAGAAGAAAAGCCTGCTCCTTTGTGGTCAGTAAGTAAAACGTTTACTTCAATGGCAGTTGGGATTGCTATCAGTGAGGGTTACTTCAAAATGAATGACCCTGTTATTGATTTTTTTTCTGATATTCCAAAAGTATATTTAAATGAATATTTAATAAAGATGACTATCCATGATTTGCTGTGCATGGGAACTGGACACGCAGAATGCCCAGTAGTTAAAGCGGATTGGGGAAGCGATACAAGTTGGGATATTTCTCAGTTGTTCTTTGAAGAACCGGTTATCTTTGAGCCTGGGACTCATTTTACATATAACAACTCTGCAACGTACATGCTTTCAAAAATAATAAGCAAGACCACAGGGACTAACTTAGATGATTACTTAGATAAAAGAATATTTCAGCAATTGGATATACCGAAACCTAAATGGGATACCTGTCCAAAGGGAATTCCGCAGGGATTTGCAGGATTATATTTAACGGCAGAGCAATTATCCAGATTCGGGCAATTAATTCTTGATCAAGGGGTCTGGCAAGGGAAGCAGCTTATTCCTTCAAGTTATATCAAACAGGCAACATCTGTCCAAATTCAAACCAAAGATTTCACCCCGGACTTTGCAACCGCTGACCATCAGCAGGGATATGGATATCACATCTGGATGAACTCCTATCCTAATTCATATCGAATGGATGGTTTATATGGTCAATATGTTGTCATGCTTCCAGATAAGAATGCCGTTGTTACCTATATTTCAAATGAACCACACAACATGACAGGGGTTCTTGAGCTGACCTGGAATACTCTAATAGATAAGCTATAGATCAAGCAGGTTGATCAGATGCTGGCCGGTTGGATATGGATTGGGAGGGTGGATATGAAGCTCGAAGCTAACGAAATTTTAGAGTTAATACAGGAATCGACGAAGCAATTCATTTCCAATACGGCAATTGTTCTTGAAATGGAAAGCACCCTGCTAAATTATCTCACTTAAAAAAACCTAAAGCGATGACTACTGCCATCGGTCCATTTACAATTGCATGAACAATAAGTCCGGTCGTGGTGTTCTTAGTTTTTTGTATTGTGTAAGGGACAATAAATAGCAACGGCAGCAAAAGAACGATTAAGTCGGAACCAAAGCAAATGTGAAATAGCAGCCAGCAGAAGGCATTAACAAGCCAAGCCGATTTGCCATGGGTTAGCTCCTGCCGTGGTAAAATATAGCCGTGCCACAGCATTTGTTCCCCCACAATATTAAAGAAAAACATGGGCAACCAGATGAGCAAATATAATTTTTGAGAGCCCTCCAGAGGCTGGGAGCTCATGAAATTAGGTGTAGTTTGGAGTGGGGAAACAGAAAAATATTGAGTAAGCAGAGTGGAAATCCACCATACTAGTCCCATGGCTGCCAATGACAACAATGTAGCGCAAAGCGTCCAAGTCACATCTTTTTTTGTCAGCTTTTTTAACCTCAATCTTCTCAATACTATTTGGAGATTGAGGATGCCTGTTTCCCTTTTTACGAATAAAAGAGCACTAGCAAACAGTGGGACAAACACAAGAAGGCCTGTTATGTACCAACTCAGCGAGGGATGTAAGCCTAGATTTTCATGTAAAAAGGGCGTGAACCACTTTGTTAACGCAATGAAATAGGCGCTGGGTAATGCAAACAGAACGATAGATTTCCAAAGAGGTAATTTTTTGATATTTTCCATACAAAAGACATTTCCTTTCTGTTTTTTATTAATAATGATCATGTGATCATTATTTGGGCAAAAAATAAAGCTATGAAAAATGCAAGGTTGCCTCAATAAAAAAGGCAAACATGTCACTAATAAGCTGTTGTTTTTGTTTATTGTCCTCACAGCTCTCAATAATAAAAAGCAAACCTGTGAGAATCTGTTCAGCTAAAACACGTGTAAATCCTGGCGTTGCACGAATACCATACTCAGTAAAGTGCTTGTCGAAATGCTGCTCAAGGGTCATTAAAACCATATTCCTTGCAGATTTGTACTGTGTATTCTCACTCCTATCAATGAGTAGTAGAAAACGTTTAGTGAAGATGGGCATAAACTCTGTGAGATAAGTCTGAAAATAATCCCGCCAGTTCATATTTTTATCATTTTCGTGATTGATATCTACCTCTGCATTTTCATGATGCTCCATCAAATAAAGAAAAGCATTATATTCATTTTTGACAAGTTCATCAAAAAGGGCTTCTTTGTTTGAAAAGTAGCGATAGATATTGCCGATGGTCGTGCCGCTTTCTTTTGCAATGTTACGTAAGGAGGCATTCTCGAATTTTTTTTGTAGAAATTCCTGTTCTGCGTTTTTCAAAATCAAGGTTCTAAGTTCTTCTTTAAGTACCTGCATTAATAATCACCCGATCATTATTATGAACCTATTTTTATAATTGTCAATATACTATGCTAATATCATGTCAAAACAAATGTCAAAAGAACACAAGAAGACGCTCGGGAATACATCCCCCAGCGTCTTCATTTTTGCGTTTTTACTTTGCTGGAGTAGGAGACCTCTGATCATATAGAGGAAAAATATTGAAAAACGTCGAATAGGTAACTTCAGAAAAAAGGGGGATTATCATGTTATTTGTCGGAAAAAAACGAAA
Source organism: Paenibacillus sp. P32E (assembly GCF_001909085.1). NCBI lineage: Bacteria > Bacillati > Bacillota > Bacilli > Caryophanales > Paenibacillaceae > Paenibacillus > Paenibacillus sp. P32E. The sequence goes on from NZ_LVYY01000006.1 coordinate 117,645, forward strand.
TCAGGTAGTTCGCAGTCCTCGTATGCGCTTCATCCATTATACTGTCCTCTTCGTACTGGTATTCGGAATTGTAAGTACAGGGTTATTTAGTGCAGCAGGCAATATTGCCGCAGCAGATCCAACTAGTGAGGGGAGCGGGTATACCGAAGATCAGCTGGAAGGTCTCCAATTCCTCAACGAGGTGAGAACCCGGGCGGGGATTCCTCCCGTTCAACTGAATGCAGCGATTACTAAGGCGGCAATCTCGCATGCTGAATTTTACAATAACAATCAAGCGGATCTTCCAGGCCTGAGTGCTCACTCCGAAATATCGGGAAAGCCCGGCTATACGGGCCAGTCGGTAATAGCGCGGATGAAGGCGGCGGGTTGGGCGTCGGGATCGCAGGGCTATGCATCTGGAGAGGTCATGCACTTCCAACAAAAGAGCAGTAAAGCAGCTATTCAAGGGTGGCTCGATACAGCCTATCACCGTGACATTATACTGGACCCCCGCTATACAGAGATTGGAATTGGCCTGGTTAACGGTACTGCCGTGTTGGATGCCGGCGGTCCTGGAAAAACACAGCCTGTAGCTGGAGGGATCTCCGTATACCCTTACGATCAGCAGACCAACGTACCTGTTGGGTTCTACGGAAGTGAAATACCGAATCCACTTGAACAATTTGAAGCCAAGTACTCGGGTTATATTATATCTGCAGCTACAGATAAGAATATGATCTCACACCAAACGGTACTTACTGATGAGAAAGGAACGGAGGTTCCTTATTATGAAGAATTTAAAGACGATAATACTCTTTTTATTTATCCCAAGTCGGTATTAAAAGGGAATCACAAGTATACCGTATCCCTGGAATATCAAGTAGAAGGCTCTTTGGATACCCAGACGAAAGTATGGTCTTTCACCACCGGAAAAGGTCATGTACTGACACAGCTGGTTCCAACCTATAAAGAAATCGTGATCAATGAAGGCGGACCATTTCAGCTTCAAATGGAAGGCAACTATGATGATGGAACAAAGGATGTGCTCTTGGGCGATGAGGTTAAATATTCCGTTAACCGGACTAATGGTCTAAGTGTATCCTCCACGGGAGCTATAATGGGTGTTAAATCAGGGGATTACACCATCACAGCTTCCTTAGGTGCCCTATCTTCACAGCTTAAAGTGAAAGTATATCCAAAATTAAAATCAAAGATCTACCCTGCTGCCGACCCGGGCAAATTGACGGATATTGCCGGGAACAAGGCGTTCCCGGCCATTGAATGGGCACTGAAAGCAGGCATCATGACCGAAGCTGGAAAGGGACTCTTTAAACCCGATGCAGCAGTAAGCGAAGCTGAATTCTGGACCATGCTCCTAAAAGCATACAATGTTAACATTGAAGCTTATCAGCCAGTCAAAATAAAGCATTGGGCAGATGCCGCATACCTGATCGCCAAGGACCGGAATTTCCCGCTGGATGGATTATCCAAACTGCCCGCAAGGGACAGTCGAATTACCCGGCTAAAGATCGCTGAGATTATAGCTGCAGCTGATGGGCTGAATTTCAAAAACTATGATGCTGTGAAGTTCGTGTTAGGGAAGGATTATGTGAGGGGGGTTACGGAGCTGTCCTTGTCAGGGTATCAGGGGGATAAGGGGATTACCCGTGCAGAGGCTGCTCAGATCCTTCAATATTTGCGGCCCAAGCTTACTGAATTACGGGGGCGGCCGACGGGTGCAACACCAACTTCAGTTTTAACAGAGCTTCCCCCAAAGGTAGTGTACGTTAAGCCGGATATGTTCACCAATCAAACCCTCTTTGCAGATTTCCATGGAGATCATGCGCTGACTGTTGAAGGAAAGTTCACCCAATTCGCCGGCCAAAGCCTCAAAGTGCGGGTACAAACAGGGGGGAAGCATCCTAAACAGATAGAAGACGTGACTGTAACCTTAGACAGTGAAGGAAAGTTCAAAGTAGAGTCTGGTCCCTACGAACAAGCCTCTTTGAATCTATATCTGGAAACTCCCGAAGGCAGTTACTATTTAGATATACAGTATAACACCATGAATGAGAACCAATATTCCAGTTGATCCAGTTGAATGAAACGAGAACAACGGAGGAGGCAGCATATGATTTTCAAAAAAAATCCCATGGATAAAAAGAGCTTGCTTAAAGAACTGGATGCACTCAAATATTCAGACAGAATCCATACAGTAGCCATTCTAGGCCGTGATCATAATGGCTCCACGGAGTACTCCGAATTGCTGTCTTCTTTACTGGAGGGGGGTGCCTATGAGGCACAGCTTGCATTAGCCGGTGCGGATGTCACTCAAGATGCTAAGGTTGTGTTGTCAGCCCTACGGCATCCTGTGGCAAGTGTCAGAAATACGGCAGCGGGGCTTTTGGCCAAAGTGGGTTCAGATCTGGATATTGAACGCGAGCTTCCTAACCTATCGCATGATTGCCGCCGAAAGTTGCTGCGCTGTGTTTCAATGATCAATCGTCAGGAATTGGCGGAACGGTTATTGCCTTCTGTATATGCCGGGTGGGGAGCGGAAGAGGCGTCCCTATTGCTATCTGCATGTTATAAGGAAACGGTTCGCAAATGGCTAATGGACATTGGATATGTCATTCATAATTGGCGCAAGCTGGCTAGTCGTCATCTAGACGTGGTTGCAGAGTATTTCAGAACCACTTTGGAGAGCACACCCCCCAGGGAAAAGGGATATGTGTGGTGGAGATTCTCATCGGCTATCGAAATTTTGGGGCATTCCAAGGCGGATTTGCTTTTAGAATGTGCTATGAATCATGGACCCCTGGGGACCATACATCCTGTGCTGAAAAAACAACTCGGCATTTTAGTTCGAATCCATCCTGATACAGTGTATATGCTGCTTACAAGAAACGAGTCGCGCAGCGATCTGCTTGCTCATGGCGTACCTGATGAGATTCTAAAAAGAAGAAATTATTTATCCATCGATCAATGGATTGAAGTGGCTAAGTTACTAGCAGATCGTCCTATGCAAATAGCGAAGCTGCTCCATCATATGCCCCCTTCCAGCCGGAAAGTGATTTTTGATGCGGTGTATGCAGAGGATAGACGCCAAGAGCGTATTTTTCCGGAAGGATTACTGTATGTATTGCCGCATACGTTGCGTGACAAGGAAGCTGCCCGGATGCTGGGACTTCGTGAAATCAAGGATGACCAGGACCGGACGATTAGAATTACCGCTTGCCGTTCTATTCAACATTCCAGAGAGAAGCTTGAACAAGCCACACAGGTATCGAATGCAGACGAACGCGCCACGGCGCTTATGCAGCTGATCAGGAGTGCGGTTCTATCGAGACAGGGCATGGATGAGACGTTGCTGTTCTTGCGGCGGATCAAAAATGACCAGGACCCTGTCCGGGGAGCAGTGTTCAAAGAGCTGTCGGATAGTCCTGCGTCTGTGTTCACGGATGCCCATGTCCAAGAGCTTACCGTGCTCGTTGATAGTGTTATAGATGCGAGAGATACTTCATATGGTACAAAGTACTGCGTCCAACAGCTGGCATTCGCAATTCTGCGGCATCATGCCTTCGATCCTCAGGGTAAGCTGTTCAAATTCGCTGTTGATACGATCCGGAAACTGGGCAAGCAGAGTGGTCAGCTCTCACTGCCATCCTTAGAGAAGAATGTACCCCGGGGGATTGAAGGGAGCATCTTCGACGCCATTTATCCATTAGCTGTGCAAGCCAACCGGAGAGAAGACTACAATCTGGTGATTAGCCTGGCTAATTCATTCGGCAAACGGGGTTACGGCATCAACAGACTTCAGAATCTGTTAAAGGAAGCCACGGGAGCAAAAACAGATTCTACAGCTATACAAGCGGCCAGACATTGGCTTGCCCCGCATACCACACGTGATGAAAGAGTGAAAGAGTTACTGGCTTTGGATAAATCGTTCATTACAGTCTATGAAGTGTTCCTCCATCTGCACCGGAAACGTCAAGAGTGGCTGGACCCCTTTATTTCGGGGGCTGCGATCAAAGGCAGGTTTTTATCGGGTAAAACGATTTATCTTCTGCCGGCTACTGAAGGGTTTAACAGGTGGCTGCCAAGGCAGCAACAATCATTAAGCTCCTTATTCACAAAAGTCGCCTTCGATGCCAAGCGCAGCCTGACCGAACGTTCAAGAATCATTAGGATCATGGCAAGTATGCCAGATCTTGGCCCGGGTCCCTTACTGAAGCTTGTGCAGGATGAAGAGGTAACCGTAGCAGAAGCTGCACTTCATGCCCTTTCACTCCTGGAAGAGCCGGAAAAGGCGCTTCCTGTTCTGCTGGAGCATCTGGATGGGGACCGGGCCCGTGTAGCCATGTACTCTATACCCAGATGTATCCGCAGGGTGAACCCGGTGTTACTGACTGCAATGCTTAGAGAGCTGTTGAACCGGGACCAGCTGAAAGTCACTGTCAGAAAAGAGGCCATCCGGTTACTGGGTGCCTATAGAAGCAGTGACAGTATCCCGCTATTGATGGATGAGTTCGCAAAAACAAACGTACACAAGGATGTAATGATATCCATAGGTCATGCAGCGAGACAGCTTTTGGATGATGAACGCGGCTGGACTATATTAAAGGCAATGGCTTCTTCAGCAGAAAGTGACATCGTGAGAAGTTTATTATCTCAACAGCCTCATGATCTTCCGCTAGACTATAGAGCGCGCTACTTAGCATTAATCATTGAAATCTCAGGTCATTCGGATGTATTTGTTGGCAGGTGTGCTTTCAGTTGTATGATGCAGTGGATAAGTGGAAATGAAGAAGTTATTGCAGCTGCTACGGCCCAGGCGATTACGGATTTGGAGGATAGCACCAGGTGGGAATTTGCTATGAATACTCTGATCGAAACCTGCCGTGATGGTAAGGTCAATGAGGTCGTAATTAGTGTTTGTCAGAAGCTGGCCAGTGCAGCGATAAGTGATAAATGGAATGCAACTGCCACAAGAGATTTGCCTCACCGGCAGCGTCTCCTGAAATTTGCAGACCAGCTGACGTCATTGCAGAAGATCACACGCGTAAACCTGATTCCTTTGTATATGGGGATTATTGATGTTCTGGCATTGGATGAGACCTTGCAGCAGCTGGTGATGAAATTATATATAGCAGCCATAGACTGGAATGTCGTGGAGGAATCCGCCGCTTATCTCAACCGCATGGTTAACTGTGTTTCAAATCAGCCACAGCTGTTAAGTGATGCTTATCAGCAGGTCGCATATTATTTAAATGACAGTAGGGGTTATTGGAATCCGGAAACCCTATTAGATATTGTAGATCTGCTAGGGGCTGAGGGTAATGGTTACGAGTCTCAGTATATTGGGCTTTCTGTGCTCGAAGTTGCTGGAAGTGCCCTATTGTGGAGTCCGGAGTGTGCAGACCGTCTGAGGCTGTACAGAAATCACACGAACATTGCGGTTCGCTCACATGCGCTTAACATTTGGACAGCGCTGGATTAGTTCCCCAAATGCCTAGCCGTCCCTTTATAGGGTCGGCTTTTTGCGTTATGAGACAAACGGATATGGATGACTTTCCAAAAATTAGTGAAAAAAATAGGGGGTAAATCTTGAATTTGGTAATTTGAAATGTATGCGCTTACTTCCTATAATTTACATATACAAGACGTAGCTTGTCTTGCATATGTTAGATGACTTTTTTGCTGGGGATGGCTCACAAATGAGAGGGAGTGATTTACTTAGAGTGATAATCTAGTGGATTAAAGTAAGGAATTACAAATCAGAAAATATGGGAGGTACAATCATGTTTAAGTTTAACAAGAAAATCTTGACGTTAGTGATGGCCGTTTCAATGACAGGCCTGTTTGCTGCAACTGCCAGTGCAGATACAGACTATTGGCAGAATTGGACCGATGGCGGTGGAACAGTAAATGCTGTGAACGGATCTGGCGGGAACTATAGTGTTAATTGGTCCAATACCGGCAATTTCGTGATCGGCAAAGGCTGGACCACCGGATCTCCCACCCGGACCATTAACTATAATGCTGGTGTCTGGGCACCTAGCGGCAATGGATATTTGACTCTCTACGGGTGGACGAGAAACTCACTCATTGAATATTACGTCGTTGATAGTTGGGGCACATATAGACCTACTGGAACGTATAAAGGCACTGTGACCAGTGATGGAGGCACTTATGACATCTATACGACTCTGCGAACCAATGCGCCTTCCATTGACGGCTACCAAACATTCACCCAGTTCTGGAGTGTAAGACAGTCTAAGCGGGCAACGGGCAGCAACGTCGCTATCACGTTTAGCAACCACGTTAATGCCTGGCAGAGTAAAGGAATGAATCTGGGCAGCAGCTGGGCTTACCAGGTGTTAGCGACAGAGGGATACCAGAGCAGCGGGAGCTCTAACGTAACCGTGTGGTAACAGTCTTTTAATCTCCGATAGGTGAGTCCTGCCGGTCTCACGGCCGGCGGTATTCATTTTACAATATTGAGTGAAAGGGCTGAATCCATGAGAAAGCTATCCAGTATCCTTTTAGTGATGATTATGATTGTACTTAGCGCTTGTTCGCAAGAACAGCCTGACAAGTCGCAGAGGAAGCCTGACAACCCGCAAGAAAAACCAGATCATTTGATATTCGTTCAAGGCGGAACTTTTATGAATACTAAGTCCAGCTACTACGGGAAGAATGTAACTCTAACAGACTTTTATGTAGGAAAATATGAGGTCACTCAAAAAGAGTGGTCTGAGGTCATGGGGAATAATCCGTCAGCTTTTAGAGGCAACAATTTGCCGGTAGAGAGGGTAAGCTGGTATGACGCTGTGGAGTACTGTAATAAAAGGAGTATACAAGAGGGCTTAGAACCCTATTACAATATAGACAAGAATACAATGGACCCGAATAATAAGAGTGATATCGATAATGTTAAATGGACAGTAACGATCAATGCAGGAGCTAATGGTTACCGGTTGCCGACAGAAATGGAGTGGGAATATGCTGCCAGCGGAGGCCGGATGAGCAAGAGTTATACATACAGCGGCAGCAATAGTGCAGATGAGGTGGCATGGTATTGGAGAAACACCGGAGATCAATACTTATCTGGTGATTGGAACTGGCCGGTGATAGAAAATAATCATAATCAAACTAAGGCCGTCGGTAACAAAAAGCCCAACGAGCTGGGACTCTATGATATGTCGGGCAATGTCAGAGAATGGTGCTGGAACTGGTACGGAGACTTGAATAATAATAACAGCGGCTCCTACCGGGTTCTTAAAGGCGGCGGTTGGGTGGGCGATGTCAGCAGCAGCGAGCTAACTTTTCAGGGGAAGTTCGAGGCTAGTGGCATAGGCCCTGATCAGGGCTTTCGCGTGTTTCGCAGTGAGTGACCTTCTTGGTGTATCCCTGGATTCTATCTATCGGTCTGTTCCGTCATGAGTCCCCAGCGGATGCCAAACTTATCGACAAGGGAAACCATACAGGAGCTATAGGTCGTACCGCGCAGCGGATGAATGATCGTACCTCCAGCCTTCAAAACTTCATAGGCCTTTTTTACTTGAGTGGCGGTTTCAAAGGTGATCGTGAGAAATAATGATGTGCTTGCAGCAGCTGCTGGGGCTAGTTCATCCGAGAGCATAATGCGCTGTTCCCCGAGATAAGCCTCAGCATGATAGACATAGCCTTTTTGTTCTTCTGTCAATTCATGATTCCAGTCTTGTTGGTTAGCGTCGGTATAATGCAACATGAAGTCTATTCTGATGTCAAACGCTTGCTGATATAGTCCGATGGCCTCTTCGCATTCTCCGTGAAAATGTAACGTAGGTGTTATAATCATTGCTTCATCTCCAGTCCTAGTTGATTGGGAGTTCATCCCAATTGACGTAAAGAGTATAGCATAGGCTCCTTCATTCAACTGTTAATAATGTCAATCATTTTACGTTTTGCATCATGGGCTTCAGGGATAGGAAAAAGAACGAAAACATGATTCATTTTGGGATACACAAAGGTGTTGTGAGCGATGCCTTGGTGTATCACATCATATCCCTCCACAGCCAACATGGGGTCTCTTGTCACATAGTCGAACAGCACCGGATTATCCAATACCATATCCACGCATGGAGATAACAAAATAATATCTTTGGGCTGCGGAAGATGATTCATTTGGATGTAATGTGCGAAGCTAAGCGAGATATTTCCGCCTGCCGAATCTCCCATGAGGGTTAGTTGTTCAGGATTCTTAATGGATTCAAGAATTTCTCTGTATAAGTTCAGGAGTCTTGGATAGGTATGCTGATAGTTGAAATTAGGCACCTTGGGATAAATGGGCGCAATGATTTTGGCATTCAAGGTTTGAGCCATGTGATCCATGAACCTGAAGTGAAAAGCTAACGGTTGATGGGTATGGGCACCGCCATGGATATAGAGAATCACCTTCTGATCAGGAGATTTCTTATCATTTAATGTGAATACCTGCATGTCCTCAAAGGAGTACTCCGCAACATCGCTGGATAATTTAACTTTACCTATCCGGTAAGGCTTTATATTTTCTACGCCCATGTGCTCAAGGTGCTTCAGGGTGTTCTCTACTTTTCAAAATAGGAAGCTCCTTATAGAACGCCTTTTGTTGTATATATCCATGTGATAGATAGACCACCTTTCCGTTTGGAGTACGATATCTAGAGTATAAAGGTTGAAGTATGCTTCAAGGTCAAGGTATGCAGCCAGAAGATATCCAGGTGAAAATGCCTATATTAAAACTCTACCTTGCCGGATTGAGCTTGCAAGCCCATTATTTAGGTTAAATGATTCCAAATGATGGGAGACGATGTTCGTAAATGAATGATTTTGTAATCCGCAATCCGCAAGAGGAAGATGCAGCGCAAATTGAAAGTCTGGATTTTGTTCTTAACATGCTGTTTCTGTATCATGGCGATCTGGCTAAGCAAAATATGTTCTGCGCAGTTAATGGAGCTGGGGAAATTGTAGCCGTGGCCCATCTGATGGAGCATGATACCTTTCATGCGGTCCGGCAGGCGGAAGACAGCAACTTTGTCCGCTATCTGACTTTTGATATTATCTTTGCGGATAATAGGGAGGATGAGCGTGTCAAGGATGCCCTGACAGCTGCATTGATCGGACGGTCCAGAGACATCAAAGCGGAGTATCCGGATAAGCGTATTGTGATGGCTAACTATTTTGACACGGATAACCTAAAAGAATTGAGCTATTACCTCGCACGCGGATTTACCATCTTTGATACGATTGTGGTGTTCAAGTATGATCTGGAGCAGGAGATTCCGAGGTATCCATTACCTGATGGTGTGCAGGTACAGCCCTTTGTACTGGATAACAGTGAGGCTCTGGAGAAGTATCACCAAGCGGAACTTGCTTCCTTTGACGGTGTGGCGTGGAGCATGAACCAATTAAGCTGGATGCAGGGAGCGCAGGAAATGGTCAACTTCTGTGCGTTTCATGGCAGCGAGTTGATCGCCAATACCTCGACCTGGAGAATATCAGAGGAGAGAAGTGCAACGGAGAATGTATTTGTCATTCCAGAATGGCAGAAACAAGGTATTGCCCGGAACATCATCTGTACTGCACTGGATTACCTGAAAACGCAGGGGAAAACCATCGCTACCCTGGGCACGCATGGAAACAATCAGAAGGCTATTCGCCTCTATACGCAGATCGGCTACGAGCTGTATGGATTCAGACTGACGGTTGGCTATGAGATTTGTTAAACCGGATGCGGACAGCCGGACGTGTAAAGGATTACCTGTTATCACTTAAAAGGACATAAGAAGACCCCGGTTCCTGGAACCGGGGTCTTCCTTCTGCTATTGGAGCCTTACTGTGTCTCAGGCTTCCATCTTTTGCGCCGAATACAGCCGGTAATACAGACCCCGGCGGGCAATCAATTCATCATGCGAGCCGCTCTCCGCGATGCCTTTGTCCGATACATACATGATGCGGTCGCAGTTCCTAACGGTGGAGAGGCGATGCGCAATAATGAATGAGGTTCGTCCCTTGAGCAGTTCGTTCAGACCTTTCTGCAGCAGGCGTTCCGTCTTCGCATCGATGGACGAAGTGGCTTCATCCAGGATGAGAATCCGCGGATCGGCTAGCAACGTTCTGGCAAAAGAGATGAGCTGCCGCTGTCCCTGCGACAGCTTGGAGCCGCGCTCATTGACCTCGGTCAGGTAGCCCTGATCGAATTCACGGATGAAATCGTCGGCGCAGACCGCTTTGGCGGCAGCGATGACTTCTTCTTCGGTAGCATCGAGCTTCCCGTAACGGATATTGTCCAGAATGGTGCCCGAGAAGATGAAGCTGTCCTGAAGCATAATCCCCATTTGGCTGCGCAGAGACTTTAGCGTAATCTGCGAAATATCCTGGCCGTCGATCAGAATTCGTCCCCCGGTCAAGTCATAGAAACGCGAGATCAAATTGACGACGGTCGTTTTGCCTGCACCTGTCGGTCCAACCAGGGCAATGCTCTCCCCGGGCTTGACGTCGAAGGAGATATTCTCCAGAATGTTAAGCCCCGGGTCATAGGCGAAGGTCACATCATCGAAGGTGACCCGGCCTTGAACGGGCGGAAGCTCCCGGGCATCCGGAATATCACTGACGGTAACCGGCTCATCCAGCGTTTCAAAGATACGCTCCAGATAGGCTACGGCATTAATGAAGTTATTGTACAGGTTCGAGAGATTCAGAATCGGCTGCCAGAAGCGGGCGGCGTAGCTGCTCATGGCCAGAATGACACCAAAGGTTACATCCTTGGGGTCCAGGGTCAGCAGACCTACAAGAAAGATCAAGGCTGTAACGATGGTGGACAGGTTATCTACCGAAAAAGGAATCAGCATATTGTAAGATACTGCCCGCATCCACTCCTTGCGGAAATTGCCCGACAGGCGTGTAAAAATCCCTTCATTCTGCTGCTCACGGGAAAAGATCTGTGTCACGCCGATACCGGTAATGCTCTCCTGGGTATAGGCGTTCAGATTGGAGCTTTTGTTGGATACGGCCTGCCATGCTCGCCGCTGCCGGGTTTTGATCAGCAGCATGATGCCTAGGAACACTGGCAGTCCTGCAAGAATGACGAAGGAGAGCCTTACATCCACGGCGAACATGAATGCGGCGATAAAGATTAAATTGACAATCTCCAGAATAAAGTTGATGATCCCGTTCGATAACACATCGGAAACCGCGTTGACGTAGTTCACGACCCGAATCAGGATTTTACCCTGCGGGCGGTCGTCGTAATATTTGAAGGGCAGCTCCTGCAAATGTGAGAACAAATCCGTGCGGATGTCAAATATAATATCCTGCCCGACGCTTGTCATGATCCGGGAGCGGATGGTAGCCAGAATGACGCTGACCACGATGGTCAGCAGCATCAGCAGCGACCACCCCACCAAGTGAAGCTTCTCCTTGGCGGGGATGGTTACGTCAACGACATGCTGCAGGATCAGCGGTGCTGACAATGCGATGGCTGCCGAGAGAGCACTCAGTATAAATGCGACAATCATCGGCGTCTTCTTCCGCCGGATATAGATCATCGCACGGCGGAAGTGCCTGATGTCAAAAGGCGACTCCAGATTCTCGTCGACGTCGAATTTATTCCTGGCCATGAGCCATCACCTGCCTTCCAATACCTTCGTTCTGCAGCATAAATACATCATAATAATAGCCCCGCTGTGCCAGCAGTTCGGCATGGGTGCCTTCTTCAATCAGCCGTCCGCCATCCAGGATGAGGATGCGGTCAGCCTCAGCAGTGGTGGATACCCGCTGCGCGATAATCAGCTTCGTGCAGGGATAGTCCAGCCCGCGCAGACTGTTCTGAATGTGCTCCTCCGTCTCCAGATCCACAGCGGAGGTGGTATCATCCAGAACCAGGATAGACCGCTGGACGGCCAGGGCGCGGGCGAGCGCAATGCGCTGCTTCTGCCCGCCGGACAGGCCGACGCCGCGCTCCCCGACCACGGTATCATACCCTTCAGGCATCCGGACAATGAAATCGTGGGCGGCTGCGAGTCTGGCATAGGCTACGACCTCTTCCTCTGGAAGCTCGGGTTCGCCATAGGCAATGTTTCCGTCGATGGTATCGGAGAACAGAAGAACGTCCTGAGTGGCCATACCGATATTGCCGCGCAGCTCGTCAAGCTCCAGCTCACGGACATCAACCCCGTCTACCAGCACACGCCCGCCGGACACATCATAGAAGCGGGGAATCAGATTGATGAGAGTTGTTTTGCCTGACCCTGTCGAACCCATAATTGCAATGGTTTCGCCGGGCTCCACCGTGAAGCTGACATCATCCAGAACTGTAGCGCTGTCATATTTGAAGGTGACATGCTCGAACGTGATCCGGCCTTCATAGCGGCGTTTGGTGGTAGCCTTATGCTCGTTGACAATAGTCGGCCGGGCGTAATAGATCTCGACGATCTTGGTCAAGCTGGCGAAAAAGCGCTGAATGTCGTTGATAATGATGCCGATGTTGCGCATGGGGTTCGATATGGCCCAGACCAGTGAGGAGAAGGCAGCGAATTCACCAAAGGTGATCCGGTTATCCATCAGGTAGAGCCCGCCCACCAGCATCAGGATGACGTTGAAGCCCTGGGCAAAGGTTTCCAGATACGGGAAGTAGTCCAGCCATACGAGCGCTGCTTTTTTATTCGCGGTCGAGAAGTTGACGTTCTTTTCTGTGAATTTCTCAATTTCGTATGCCTCGCGGGCAAAAGCCTTGACCACCCGGTTGCCGGAAATATTCTCCTGCGTGGTCGTGTTAAGCTGGGACAGCCGCTCGCGCAGGTCCACATACATGGGGCGTACATGCTTGGCAAATATGTAGGCTACGACAAAAATTAGTGGTGACAGGGTGAGCATCCACAACGTCAGGCCGATATCGATGCTGAAAAAATAGATCACGGCGGCCGCGAAAATCGTGAGCGATTCGATGATCGTTTTGAAAATCCACGCCATCGAGTGCCGGACCATGTCCAAATCCCCTGTCATCTTGGTCATGAGATCACCGGTGCGGTTATGGTCGTAATACTCCCGGTCCTGTCCTTGAATCTTGTTGTACAAATAGATGCGGATGCGGTACAGCATGTTCTGCGAAGAGCGCTCATATTGCATGGTCGTAAAGTAGGCCAGACCTGTGCGGAGCAGGGAAAAGCCGATCATCCCCAGGCAGAGCATGATGAGCAGCCCGCGCTTATCCGTCAGATTCTGCACGGCATCGTCTCCGGCAATGAACGTATCGACAATACGCTGGCTGAGGTACGGATTCACAATCGTCAGACTTGAGCCCGCCACCGATAGACATAGCGCCAGAATATACCGGGCCCGGTTTCCCTGCAGATTCTGCCACAGCCATTTCAGTTCAAACATTTGATCACCTGTTTCTGCATGTTCTTTCACCCCTGCCATACAGGAGTGAGTGAATAAATCAAAGTGATTATAACACTTACATGCAGCCAGTAACTGGAATTGAATAATTTTCTTGTTACAATCGATTGAACTTTTGAATGCGCAACCAATGGACTAACTTGAAGCTGAAGATGCGCTGGCTGCTGATGCGGCAGCCGCCGCGGCAATAGCGGTCTGCTGCGCGATGACAATGTTGGTAATACTGGTGGTCAGCGTCGTGGTCACCACACCGTTTTTAGCCTCTTCTACATATTTGAAAGCTACCATAGCAGCCGACAGCAGGAGCAGCTCCTGCTTCGTAATGGACCAGCTGCCGAAGCCCTTTTGGGTGCGCAGAAACTCATAGATCTCCGAGACATCATTCACGATCTCTCCCTGGGTGCAGGGCAGCAGAGATAATACGCCAAGAGAGGATAGGGTATATTCTTTATCCAGCCGGATTCCTCTAGCGCGAAACGCCTCGCGCAGGGCAAGTACGTGGGCTGCTGTTTCCGAGGCATCTTCCCCAAGAACCAGCACCTGCGTCAGCGCCTGTACGCTGTTTCCGGACAGAAACTCGGGTTTCAGCACAGTATATAGCTGCTCCATCCGTTCTACTCCGCTCTCCACGTTGATACCAGAGAGGCCGAGCATCGCAGCGAAGATATAGTCGTCACGGCCCGTAAGGAAAGGGTGCCTGGACTTCATGCGGTCATAGAACGCTTTTGCCCGTTCCACTGTCTGTTGATATTGATCCGATGTTGTATTCACAGCGATCTGATAGGCGGCTATGACAAGATAGTCAGAGGCTCTGAATTTAACATCCTTGAGCATTTCATAGACAGCCAATGTGTCTGCGAGTTGCTGCTCTTGCTCAGCAGATAGGGAGAGCAGGGCGGCAATGCTGATTGCGGTAGTACCTCTAAATGTAGAAAAGCTTCCGGTATGCTCCTTAATCAATTCATAGCTGGCACGAATCGCGTCACTGTCGGCTATTTTGTTCTCGGCAGTATACAGCAGTGCCGCCAGGCGGTTGACCTGGGCATTTTTCCAGGCAAATCCTTTTTTGACCCGCTGTGCATTCTCAGCAAATAATTCAAGCTTGGCCGAATAGGGCTCTTTCATCGGATACACTCCTCTTATCTAGACTGTATTGAATTTCATAGGATCTCTTACGTATGTTCATTCTCTTCCGTTCCTGTTCAGATCTGCGTGACTTTCATCAAATTTTCAGATTGGACCATTATACTGCTTCTATATATCCAGGCATGTGATAAATACAACACAGGCACTGCTGCTAGGGAGGTTGTCCATGGTAAAGGGAATTCAACGAACATTGTATGTCATACTGGCTCTTTTTATAAGCCTGTTCATCGCTTCCTCCTTCTTTCTCCGGGCGGAGTACAACTATTTTGCAGACGGCGACACGCCGGTTCTGGAACGGCAAAAGCTGCTTATGTTCATTGTGCTGATCTTAGTCGTCCTTGCTGCAAGCATCGTTCTGTATAGAATGTGCCTGAAGCTCGATAAGTACAGTCCGAGGATTGTCATTCCGCTCACGCTGCTTTTTTCTTGTGCCATCCAAATCGTGATCATCTTCCTGTTCACCCGCTTGCCCACGGATGATTCCCAGACGGTGCTCTCACTGGCTATGGATATGCTGTACCGGAACGATTATTCTTCCTTCGAAACAAGCGGCTATCTTCATATGTTTCCGTTCCAATTCTCCATCGTGCTGTATTTGAAGACGCTGCTGTACCTGTTTCCGGATAATTATCTGGTGATCAAGGGTTTCAATATTCTGTTTTCACTGGTTACTACGCTAATGATCTACTTGCTGTACAAAGAGCTCAACACGAAGTCCAAGCTTAATGACTATGGAGTCCTGGTGTTTGCCGCGACTTACATTCCTTCGTTGTTCATGAGTAATCTCATCTATAATGACGTGATTGCCACCGCTTTTCTGACCAGTGCATTCTATTTTGCAATACGGTTCATAAGAACTCATTCACTGAGGGATATCCTCATCGCAGCCATTTTGCTGGCAGTAGGGAACTATTTCCGGAGTATTGGCGTTATTTTCCTGATTACGGTGCTGCTAACTCTTCTATTTCACATGCGGACCCTTGGGCTCAAAAAACTCATCATCGCAGTAGGCATCACAGCCGTACTCTTCAATGTTCCGAACTGGACGCAAAATGCTGTGCTGCAGGCTACACATGTCGTAGAAGAACCGGTCAATACCAACTCAGCGCCTGTCTACATGTGGCTGAATATGGGCATCAATCTGGAGACGTTCGGCTTCTGGGATAACCGGGAGAGCTATAGCATCTATCAGCAGGATGCGGGCTATAACAAGGCGGAAAGCACGGAACTGTTCAAGGAATCCATCGCGAATAAGTTGTCTGCAGCCACGGTGGGCGAGTTAGGGAAGATGTATTATAAAAAGCTGATATGGACCTGGACTGAAGGTACGTACCAGATGGAGCGGTATGGGATAGGTAATGACGGCTCGTCCAGCAATCACGGAAGAATGGGCTTTGTTATGGATAGCTATGTATATCATACGTTTGCTTCGGATGGGTTCAAGGGAGATTCGGATGCCAGAAGAGGATTGATCTGGATGATGTATGTCCTGAATATGGTGATGTATGCTGGTATTCTTGTTCGGTTGATCGGCGGATTAAAGGCTGGACGGTATGCCGAAACCCCTCTGATTCTGGTGATTCTGGGGTTCATCGGATTCTATCTGCTGTGGGAGATCAAGTCCCGCTATATTTATCCGGTGTATCCGCTGCTGATTATATTTTCTTACATGGGATTCAAGGACATATACGATTATATATTCAGAAAGAAGGTGTCATAGGATGCGGAGCAAGAGAACCTGTATCTCAGTGCTGCTTCTAATGCTTAGCTGTTCCATGGTGCTTGTCTCCTGTGACGCCATTACCGCCCAACAAATCCCGAGTACCGACTCCGGTTCAAGGATGAACGGATTCCCGGGAATGAACGGCGGCAAGAACTTTAAGGGTGGAGGCCGGGGGAACGGCGGCTTTCCTGGCATGAATGGCAGGACGCAAAGAAACGGCGGTCAAGGGACGGACGGCGGATCAACCGACGGATCAACGAGTGGATCAACGGGCGGATCAACCAGCGGATCAACGGGTACCAAGTGAATGTGTATGTGTTTCTTCCACTTTCTGAGCTTTGCCCGGAAGCTGGTGAAGGGTGCCACCGAATTGATGTGAATCCATCTTGCCATGGGCCAGTTCTCCTTGCTGCCGGTCCAATGGCGGATGCCCTGCGTAAAAAGCTCTTCTTCCGTTAGCGTGCCGACCCAGTCCAGCCACTGCTGTTCCATCTGCCGGAATAAGTCCCGCAGCTCGGGGAGGGAATACTCGGCGTATGTTCTGTAAAAAGACTGGTACAGTCCGCCAAGCTGGTTCCATTTGTAGCCTGGAGAGGGCATACTCACGGCCCGGCCTTCCCGTTCATCCTTGTCCCAGCCCATAACAAGCTGAAGCCAGCCTAGCTGGTAGGCGATGACCTCGGCAGGGGTTTTATCTGCTCCGGGTATTCTCACATCTTTCTGGCTATTGTCGATGTCCTCGAATTCTGCATCCAGAAGGATATATTTAGTGTGAATGGCCTCTAGCAGATCCTCCTTGGACAAATACTCATAGCTCGCCATAGCTTTCGCACCTCATTTTTGTCTTTGTTATATCATAGAGCGGTGACAGCAGTATGTCATATTTATCCTA
The DNA here is from genome assembly GCF_001909085.1 of Paenibacillus sp. P32E. Lineage (NCBI taxonomy): Bacteria > Bacillati > Bacillota > Bacilli > Caryophanales > Paenibacillaceae > Paenibacillus > Paenibacillus sp. P32E. The sequence continues at coordinate 134,807 of NZ_LVYY01000006.1, forward strand.
TGGGTATGGATTAATACATAACCCGGTTACCTCCGTGATGGGAGAGTAGCCGGGTTTTCTGTGTTCTTTTGGCATTTAGCTGGTTTGGGAGTGCGTGTATCGAGTTGAATTGAGGAATTGAGAGGAATTGAGGAGGAATTGCAGCCGCTCTTAGTGGAAAAAGGATCACTAATGGAACTCATTGGGCTCATGGAGGACTCGTAGTTGGAAAAAGGATCACTAATTCTGCTGAAACCACCTGTAAGGTGGAAATGGGCTGGGATTAGATGTACAAAATCCAACTAATCCCCTTTTGAGCTGCAATTCCAGGGGATTAGGTTTACTTTTTCCACTTCGCTTCAGATCATATAGCATGACAATATTGGTATCTCTAACCAATGTCATATTATAATAGGCTCAAAAATGAACATGTTGAAGGGAAGTCGATAGATGATTAATTATGGGGATTATGTGAATTCAGCTGGGGCAGTGATTTGGAGAATTCATACGGATGCTCCCTTTATTCCACTATGGCGGCTTTCAATCTCTTGAAGGATAGCTAAACTTCCTCCGTTGCACTAAGCTTCCTTTAGACATGCAAAAACTCCGCTTACAGTAACAGGTTTAATGATTTCACCTGTCTACCGTACGGGGAGTATATCACTTTTAGAGAAATAATCTTAACCTCGTAATAATCACCTGGCTCCCTGTGACAGAGGAAGTCATCACTATCATAAGCTTGCTTGATACATTTACGGATTTAGGCTTTACTGTGAAGGGTAACTAGGTAACCGTCTGGGTCGGAAAATGTAAAGGTTCGCCCGAATGGTCCATCTATTGGTGCGGATGTAATCTTTACGCCTGCTGCAATAAGCTTGTCGTGGATTTCTTGCGTATCAGGGGCATGAAGCCAGAGAGCGACACCAAGTCCAGGCTGAGTACCTGAACCGAGTTCTACTCCTGGCATTAGGTCACGAAGAGCAAATGCAATAGGCTTTGTTTCAAAGACCACAGCATGAGGTGGTCCCGCCAGTGAGCGGACAAGTCCGAGATAGTTTTGATAGAATTCCGCAGAGCTTTCAAGATTGCTCACTTGAAGTGAAATGAAGTCGGGTCCAATTACTGACATAGTGTCCTCCTTAGTATATGCGGTAGTTTATGTTACAGGTGTTCATTAATGGCCAATGTACGGAGTGTGTTTATGTTTAGCTTGTGCTACCCTGTACAAAAGGAGTCGCATTCAATACTGAAAACATCAACTAACGTGAGTTTGTTAAGCATTTGTACAAATCTCTCATGGAATCCGCGAAAAGATGCGGTATCCTGTAGCTCTCCAGCAGGGGGAGTACAGTTGACGCTCATCAGCCTTCAGCGTACCATTCGTTTCTTTTAAAGACATGCCATCTAGATAACCTCACTTTCACTTTGGATGTCTTGAGTATACAATCCCCCTACTGCCAACAGTATGTCAGTAGCGTTCTTTCCATTTTCGATTTCTTCTATTTCCTTCTATTCGGTTTTTAAAGCATCTTCATATTGATAACAGCTTCTTAGATTCCTACGCAACCTGTGGAAAAGACTTATTGGTAAGAAATCATATGGCTTCAACGAAGGGAGCATCAAATGTCCGAGAACATCATAAGGCTGATCCCTGAGGAGAACTATACATTGATACCGGCTTCGCCCATGATTCAGAATCTGAGAAGTCTTCTGGATGACCACGCGATCACTTACGATATTCATGTCTTTGATTCGGTCCAGTTTATTGATCAAGGAGGGAATTTCGAGTATGTGGCCTGCCCTTTTTGTTCTGAAATACTGGATGTGGCATGGTGGCAGGAAGAGATGACAAGGAGCTTCGCCCATGATTTTGATGACTTAAGCATACATATGCCCTGCTGCAATCAGGGAACAGATCTTAACCGTCTGGACTAGCACTTGCCTGCGGGGTTCGCTAGGTTTGTTATTGAAGGTAGAGGGAATGAAGATGAATTAACGGATTTGATTCCAGAGATGGAAAGACGGTTGGGTTTCAAACTAACAGTAGTATGGGCTAGGTATTAGTATTTATTTTGAACGGAGGATACAAGTGGGTCAAAGGGCAAATCTCGTCATTGTCAGGAATCGAACTTATGAGTTGTATTATAGCCATTGGTGTGCGAATACGCTGCCACGTGACTTGTTCTGGGGGCCGGAGTATGCTACCCCATTTATTGAAATGCAAACTAAGGTAGATGAATCCGGGTGGCTCAATGATATATGGGCTGAAGGCGGTGCGGTTCTTGATGTAGACATGAAGAAATTGTTGATCTACGGCGGTGAAGATATACGGTTTGACATTCCGCTTCGAAATCTATATTTACAGCTTTTGGGGAAAACGTGGGCGGGTTGGGAAGTGGAATGGGCTTCCGGCGGCATTGCCGATATTGCCTCTTATGTAGGTTACCCCAAGGAAAAGGTGCTAACCGATCATGAGGATGATTTAAAAGGTATAAGTTTAACGCCTCCTGAATATCGGGACTGGGTTGAAACCATAGCCAGTGTAAGCTTCTCAGCAAATGAAATGCTAATGTTCCCCTTAGGGGGAGGGATAGATGAGTATTTATTTCATGGCCCTGAAATGGTCCAGAAGATCAATAGAGCATATGGCTATCCCAAGCTTACGCTTAGCGAATGGAAGAAAGACTTTCCTCTGGGTGGCTTCCATCTGGATATTGCGCAGAAACGATTGGAATTTTGGCATGCTGATGTGATTTCCGGCTTATCCAGGCAGCTTCAGTGTATATGGCCCGGCTGGGATGTCATTGAGAACTATAGTGATTATGAATCACAGCTCCGGAGCACTCACGGGTTGCTGCAGTTCCAAACTGTCCATGAACAGCAGTTATTAGACGAACTAACGGTCCATCTGTTGAATGAATCAACGAGTCCATTAAAGGGGCTGCTCTATATGGCTGAAAAGATGGCTGAGGAAGGCAAGGAGGTGGAGATCAATCCGTACGCTTTGACATTTCACAATCAGCCCTTAACCCAGGAGTTAAAGGCAGAGATACTAGCTTCTGCATTAAAAGGCCTCTCCTCATAAACCGTGTGATACTCTGCAACCACGAGTTTCCCGTCTTCAACCCTGAAGGTAAGGCTCTCTTCCGTTTGGTAATGGGCTGGCTCGCTGGTTTGGGAGAGGTAAGTGATGCGGGCGGTGTGGCCCTCCATGTGAATTTTGTAATCGACTACCCAAGGGCTGGACACGCCGATGTTGTAATTCCAGTCCTGGCCGCTTCTTGCGATTTGCTCTTGCTTGAATTGCTCCTTCATGGCGGCCGACATCATCTTATAGCGGGGGTGACCGTCACGGGAGACGAGGGCGTTCGCCCAGACGGAAGCGAGCTTGCCCGGCTGATCCACTGAACGTTCCTGATTGCCGGCCGGGTTGGCGGTAAACCCCACCATGAAGATCACTGATAACATACAGGCCGCTGCGACCACTCCAACCTTTGGCTTTTTATAGTTCAGGATATTATTAATTCTGGCATGAATGCTGCTCTCGCCAAAAGCAAGCGGACTGCCGGACAGCGGACGCCCCCGTTTTACGGAAAAAGCCAGCAGCGAGCGGGAATAACCGGCTTTTGCCCCATTACCCAGTTTGCGCAGCACACTTTCGTCGCAGGACATCTCCATATCCTTGCTCATCAGCATGAAAGAGATCCACATCAGCGGATTGAACCAGTGAAGAGTAAGCACGAGGAACGCAAACGGCTTAATCAGATAATCCCGTCTACGGATATGCGTCAGCTCATGCTCCAGGATATAAGTCAGTTCGTTGTCCCTGAGGCCAACTGGAATCACGATTCTGGGCCGGATGAAGCCATAGACAAAAGGTGTAGTGACCCGATCCGATTCAAAGACATATCCATCCACAAGCGTAGCCGTTCTCACTCTGTCCAAGAGTTTAAGGTAGGAAATTACACTGTAGCCCAGCAGCAGCACGATGCCAATCAGCCAGACTATGGCGGCAAGCTCCATAATGATTTGCATGGAATTCACACTTCCGGCAGGGGTGGCAGGGGGCAGCGAAGCATTAACTACTTGGTTGACGATATCGGTCCCGATGTTGACCATAGGGGTATTCATTAGGCCGATCTGACCTGAGACATATTCCATCGCTCCGCTTCCCGTCTGAACATTAGGTACCAGAAAGCTTAGGAGGCTGAGGCCGGAACAATAGCTAAAAGGGAGTATCAGCCTTATGAGCACAGCCGCCCATAATAAATAGGAAAAGGTTTTGGGGGCTTTACGCAAAAACAGGCGGACGATGATCACGGCCACGGCGACATAACTGGCGGTAATGCTCATATTCAGGATGGCGGTGAACCATGCGGTCATTGGGTGGCCTCCTCAATAATGCGTTTGAGCTGCTCTGCTTCTGTGGGGGAGATCCGGCGGGTACCTAAGAAGGCGGTTAGGAATTTCGGCAATGAGCCGTCAAAGGCTTTGTCGAGCAGGGCTTCACTCTCATATCTTTGGGCATCCCCGCGTTTGATCAGGGCTGTCACTATAGTCTTTTCATTTTGCAGAACCCCGCGTTCACACAGCTTCCTTAGCACGGTATAGGTCGTGGATTTTTTCCAGCCTAATTCGCCTTGGCACAGCTTCACCAGTTCAGTTGAATTCACCGGTTCGTGCTCCCAAATAAGCGATACAAATTTATATTCCGCATCAAACAGTTTATACGGCTCCATTTTCTCTCACCTCAAGCCCTAAGTTTATTGCAATAGACCTTTAGCTGGGAGTTTATTGGAGTAGACCTGTTTTGTCAAGGGTGACGAAGTAAGCGCCAGGATTGTAAAAATTAAAGGAGGGTTCAATAATGAATCCAAACGAAGTATGGAGAGCACACGATGAAGAAGCTTCAGCTTTTCTTGATATCTCCATCCGTGAAATGGCGGTTGAAGAACAGGGCAGCTTGGCGGACATCGATGATTCTTTTATCGTAGATTCAGTTCTCGTCCTGTCATTTTCAGGGAACCAGTTCAACTATACAGTGAAAGATATTCCAAGCTATGAGAAGAGCTACACAGCAGAAGTTTCTGAAGAGGCAGACGCAGCGGACGGTTCCACCGAGCGTATTCATCCCGATCAGGTGACCTATTTGGCTTATGCGGAGAATCAGACAGTGGGCCGAATTGTGTTGAAGAAGAATTGGAACCATTATGCTCTTATTGAAATGATACAGGTGGACAAAGCATTCAGACGGCATGGGGTCGGCAGACAATTAATGGAACAGGCCAGACACTGGGCGTTGGAACAGGAACTGCCTGGAATTATGCTGGAAACGCAGAGTATAAACGTGAGTGCTTGCAGGTTCTATGAGAGTATCGGGTTCGTCATTGGCGGATTCGATAAATATGTGTACAGAGGGATTCCAAAAGCGTGTGAAGAGGTTGCCGTGTACTGGTATCTCCATTTCAAGTAGTGGAGGGTTTCGGGCGGTTTCGCAACTCCTGAGCCTGCTCCACGATAGGGTGATTGGATGCTGCCGGATAACCGATAAAGACTACATGAAGCCGAAGCGGCTTCTGTATATTGAATGAAAACATGGAGGAAATGAAGAATGAAAAGGTTGATGAAGTTACTGCTGGTCCTGTTATTGCTTGCACCGCTACTAAGCAGGCCAGCACTTGCCGGCAATACTGCCCAGGCTATGCTGACAGACAGCAAGACATACTTTAATGGAGAGGAACAGTCACTATACGGCTTCAACATAGCGGGCAGCAATTATTACAGTCTGCGGGATATTGCGAAGCAATTATCGGGGACGGCGAGCCAATTCGATGTGACTTGGAATAAACAGCAGAACGCAGTAGAGATTGTAACAGGACAAGCCTATACGCCTGAAGCGTCACCCAACAGCAGCTATTACAGCCGCAGTACAAAATACATAGCCTCACTCTCCACATCCAAGATCCTGGTCGATGGAAAGCAGCAACAGATTACAGCCTATACGATAGGCGGCAGCAATTATTTTCAATTAAGAGATTTGTCGGGCAAGATTCCATTTGATATTGAATACGATAACCAAGCCAATCGAATATCGGTCTTCTCGAAGATTCCTGACAACGCCTACCGGGTGAAGACAGCGTTTGGAGCCAAGGATAACGGGGAAACTTCCGATTTCCCGAGATGGAAAAGTCCGGTCACCTCCTACCTGGTCAATAATCAGGATCAGACGGTGAGTGTCATAGAGGCGAATAAAGAGATTACGATTGAAACCTATAATGAGAAATATGAGTTGATTGCCAGCAACAAGCTGGGGTACGAGCTTCCGTTGTTCGGGGGTTTTTATAGCGGCGTGAAATATAACTATATCGCTTTTGGGCAAGAGAATACGGAGGAGAACAACGATAAAGAAGTGATTCGTATTGTCCGGTATGATAAAAGCTTCAATCGGATCGACAGTGTCTCCATTAAAGGCGGGGAGAGCTATACGATTGAACCTTTTGAAGCGGGTTCCGGCCGGATGGCGGAGGTTGGGGATACCCTGGTGCTACACACCGCACGTAAAAGATATACCACACCCGATGGATTAAATCATCAGTCCCAGCTTACGATTATGGTAAATACCTCAACTATGAAAGTGACTAATGATCTGGGGAGATTCCAGAAAAATCATGTCAGCCATTCCTTCGATCAATATGTGTTGTTCGACGGCAGTGCTCAGGTACTTGTAGATCATGGGGACGCCTATCCCCGTTCGGTCGTGCTGAGTAAAGGGGACGGGAACAGCTACAGCAAAGTGGATTTGTTTGCTATTCCAGGTGCGATTGGAGCGAATGCTACCGGTGTTTCTATCGGCGGATTTGAAATGTCTTCGGGCAGTTATATCGTCGCGATGAACAGCGTGGACCATTCAGCTGTTACGGAATATACCTCTTATGAGATGGTAGGTCTGGACATAGACCAGCGGGATATCCTACTTAGTGTGCTGCCCAAGTCCAGTATGTCCAGCGCTTCTGTCCAGCACATCACTTTGGCTAAATATGTTGGAACAGACAAGATCGCATCCATTCCTAAATTAGTTAAAATCTCGGATGACAGGCTGATGGTGCTGTGGCAGGAATTCGATAAGAAAGGGAATCCTGGCGACCTGAAATATGTATATATTGATGGAAACGGGCAGGCCACAGGAGGCATTCAGACCCTTGCGCATTTTGCCTTATCTGAGACCAATCCTATTCTGGTTGGTGATAAAATTGTCTGGTACACCAACAACAAGGGCAGCCGGTTATTTTATTCTATTCCGTTGAAATAATATAGGTGGCATTTAATTGATTTTAAAATCGGCATTCAAACTGACCAAAGTTTGAATGCCGATTTCTATTATGCTGATATTAATCACTATACTTTTTTAAATAATAATCATCAAAAGGAACAAAGGTATTATTTTCTATTTTTACGAAATGATTCTCCTCTAAGGCTTGAATTCTTTCGATATCATCTGTTGTGGCTTTGGTAATAATATTTTGTATCCCAAAATCCATGTAAAAATGATCAGTTACTATTTTTAGAATCCCGGAAAAAATGGCCCGATCCTCAAAGGACGAAATCATGTCAATTCTCAGAATGCCTGATTGGCAAACACCATCCAGAAACCTTGTTGTATTAGGGATAGGTGCTATTTCAATGGTTCCAATTATTTTATGCAGCTGCTTGTAACGGACACTCCATCGAATAAAAAATCCGGCGTCGAATTCTTTATTCCATCCACTAATCCCTTGTCTAACATGATCTATACTGGGACAATCCCATTCGCCGCCACAATTATCATTATTCATATGACCTTTCGTTATCGGGTCGGAATAACAATCAAAAAGCTCTTGTGCATCTTCTTCTTTAACTTTTGTGAATACTAAATGATCGGTTTCATAGATTGGACAATGTTCAAATGGATTCATAATATTCATCCCCTTGATTTCACCTTCCCCATTAATGTAGAACCTCAGTATAGAACGTTTGTTTGTATTTTTCAATTAAAAATACATTTTTCCCATATTGTTCACACTGCAAAGAAACCCCAAGAGGCGTTTCATTCCTGCCCCAGTCTCCCTACTTCGTAAGCTCAATGAACTTGCTCGCCGCGGTCGTCAGCGGCATGTTGCGCATCGTCATCATGCCCACCTGGGCAGGGGGGAGCTGCACGTCGAGCTTAATCTCGAAAAGAGAGCCTTCCTCCAGCTCCTTGGATACGAATTCACGGGTGACGAAGGAGATGCCGAGCCCTTTGCGGGCGAATTCGATCAGCAGGCCAACGCTGCCGACCTCAAATTCAGGCTTCAGATCATAGCCGTACCCCTGGAACAAGTCCGTGATCGCCATTCGTGCCCGGCTACTGCGGGAGAAGAGGATAATGGGATACTGAAGCAGCTCCTTGATCGAGAGCACCTTCTGATTCAACTCGGCATAATGGCAGCCCGCGATGAAGCAGTCCTGCAGCTGCAGACCCTGCCGCACCTCAAGCTGGGGATCGGTGATGGGCATGCGAACCACGCCCAGATCAACGAGCCCTTCTTTTAAGTAGGAGATGACTTCCGGTGTGGTTCCGTGGATCAGATGCAGCCGGATGCCGGGGTAACGCTGATGAAAGATTTCGATGAAGGGCAGCAGATAATGCTTGAACAGGGAGTCACTGCCGCCGATCCGCAGCTCTCCGTTGTCGAGGTTTTTGAGCTCGGTCATCTTCTTCTCCGCCTGGGTGATCAGGATGTGCGACTGCTCAATATACGAGTATAGGGTGGCTCCTTCTGGTGTCAGGGCGACACCTTTGGAATTCCGGGTAAACAGGGTCAGGCCAAAGCTATCCTCCAATTGCTTAATGGCATGGCTGACACTTGGCTGGGTAATATACAGGGATTTGGCGGCTTGGGTCAGGCTTCCGGTTTTGGCTGCCCAGTAAAAAACTTTGTACAGTTCAAAATTGTTCATAGACATGGTCTATAGCTCCTGTGAAATATATTAATTACTTGTATAGGTCGTATTTGTATTATAGTGTAACCAGGAAAGTTAAACCAGAGCAGAAGGAGAATGGAGATGGAGGCAACCACATTTGTTTTGTTTGGAGCGACAGGAGATTTAGCCCGTAGAAAGATCTACCCTGCGCTGTATAATCTGTATCTCGATCACAAGCTGCACCATTCATTCTCTGTGATTGGTCTTGGCAGAAGAGAAGTGGCTGATGAAGCCTTTCAGGCTATGGTGGAGCGGTCGATCCGGGACTTTTCCCGGCGGGAAGTAAATGATTCTGCGTCCGTGCGCGGCTTCCTGAAGGCCTTCCGATATAATGTGCTGGATGTAGGGCACACAGAGGATTATCTGAAGTTATTGGAGCGGGTTGAACAGCAGGAAAAGGGTATGGGAAGTTCCCCTAACCGGATGTTCTACTTATCCGTCGGCCCCGAGTTTTTTGAACCGATTGCTTTGAACATTAAAGAGAGTGGCCTGGGTGCCGCCAAAGGCTGGAAACGCCTGGTGATCGAGAAGCCTTTCGGACATGATCTGCAGTCAGCGCAGGAGCTGAATTTGAAGCTGAGCGAGGCTTTTACCGAGGATGAAATTTTCCGGATCGACCATTACCTTGGCAAACCGATGGTGCAGGAGCTGGATGTGTTCCAGCAGACGAATCCGGTGCTTCATGCACTGTGGAACAACCGCTACATTGCCAATGTACAGATTACCGCAGGCGAAACCGTGGGTGTGGAAGAAAGAGCGGGCTATTACGACCATGTGGGTGCGCTCAGAGACATGTTCCAGAATCATATGCTGCAGCTGCTCATGATGCTGGCGATCCGCCTGCCGAAGGACAGTTCTGCCGAAGAGGTCCGCTTCAAGAAGAAAGAGGTTATGGAAGCTCTGGAGCCGCTGGAAGAAGCGGATGTCCAGTTTGGCGTGATCCGGGGGCAGTACAGCGCAGGCACTATCCAGGGCAAGCCGGTCACAGGCTATACATCCGAACCAGGAATTGCACCCGGATCGATGAATGATACGTTTATTGCAGCCAGACTTACGATCGATGATCCTTTCTGGAAGGGTGTTCCTTTCTATATCCGGACCGGGAAAAGAATGAAAGAGAAATCCACGCGCATTGTGATTGAGTTCAAAGAGCCGCTCAAGCAGAACTCGTCCGCCGCCGAGGATGATATCCCCAATCTTCTGGTATTCGAGATCAGCCCGAACGAAGGCATTACCCTGCAGCTCAAAGCAAGAGATCCCCGGTACAAAGGGAAGTTCAAGGCAATGCACATTGACTTCCATACGAGCTCTATTGAAGTGCCGGAGGCATATGAGAATCTGATTTATGACGCTTTACACGGTGATCCATCGTTCTTTGCGCATTGGGATGAGGTGGAGCTGTCCTGGAAATGGGTGCAGCCGATCCTGGATGCTTTTGCCAAGAATAGTGTTCCTCTTTATCCGTATGCTGCGGGCACGTTCGGACCCGCTGAATCGGATCAGCTGCTGGCCAAGGATGGACATCACTGGTGGCTCGACTCTGCAATTGAAGAAGAAATGGAAGTGCCATTGCCTGATGCTTCAAATTTTTAATACTAAGTTTAGTTCAACTAAAAATGGAGGTTTACAAATATGAAATTTTTTATCGATACGGCAAATGTGGAAGACATCCAAAAAGCATACCAGATCGGTATCCTGTCCGGCGTTACGACGAACCCGTCCCTGGTCGCTAAAGAAGGCGTGAAATTCGAAGACCGCATTGCAGAAATTCTGCGCATCGTGCCTGAAGTGGAATCTGTGTCGGCCGAAGTTACACCGGATGCCGTTACTGCGGAAGAGATGATTGCACAGGCTAACGAGCTGATTAAGATCAACAATTATGATAAAAACATTACCATCAAGCTCCCGATGACGCTCGCAGGTCTGGAGGCCTGCCGGTATCTGACCCAAAAGGGTGTAAAAACCAACGTGACCCTGATCTTCACCGTCAACCAGGCATTGCTCGCTGCCCGTGCAGGAGCCACCTACGTATCGCCATTCCTGGGCCGCCTGGATGATATTTCGGAGGATGGAGTCCAATTGATCGTGAAAGTCGCCGAGCTGTTCCGTATTCATAACCTGGGCGCGCAAATTATCGCCGCTTCGGTCCGCCATCCGGACCACGTGACCCGCGTAGCGATGGCCGGTGCACATATTGCCACCATTCCGTTCAGCGTCATTGAGCAAATCTCCAAGCATCCGCTGACCGATCAGGGACTGGAGAAGTTCGCTGCTGACTGGAAAAAGGCTCCGCAGGTCTAAAACGACTCAGCACATATATAGGAGGTCTATTAACGATGGGTAAACAGCAGATTGGTGTGGTCGGTTTGGCCGTCATGGGCAAGAACCTGGCCTTGAATATGGAGAGCAAAGGGTTCTCGGTAGCCCTGTACAACCGTTCGCGGGAGAAGACGGATGAGCTGCTGGCAGAAGCAGCAGGTAAAAACTTCGCCGGTGCCTACAGCATCGAAGAGTTTGTCGAATCCCTGGAGACGCCGCGCAAAATTATGATTATGGTTAAGGCCGGTAAGCCGACAGATGATACGATTCAGCAGCTGGTGCCGCATTTGTCGCCAGGGGATATCCTGATTGACGGCGGGAATGCTTTTTTCCCGGATACGCAAAGACGGAATAAGGAGCTGCAGGCCCAAGGCTTCCGGTTTATCGGCGCAGGGGTATCAGGCGGTGAAGAAGGAGCGCTGAAGGGACCGGCGATTATGCCGGGCGGACAAAAGGATGCCTACGAGCTGGTGGAGCCGATCCTGACAGCTATTTCTGCCAAAGTGGACGGCGATCCTTGCTCGACCTACATCGGGGAAGACGGTGCCGGACACTATGTCAAAATGGTGCATAACGGCATCGAATACGGCGATATGCAGCTTATTGGCGAAGCGTATCAACTGCTGAAGGATGTACTGGGTCTGGACACCCATGAGTTACATGAGATTTTCTCAGAGTGGAACCGCGGGGAGCTAAATAGCTATCTCATCGAGATCACAGCCGACATTTTCGCCAAAGCTGACCCGGATACAGGCAAGCCGATGGTCGATGTCATCCTGGATTCCGCCGGACAAAAGGGAACAGGTAAATGGACAAGTCAAAATGCCCTCGATTTGGGCGTTCCGTTATCCATCATTACTGAATCTGTCTTTGCACGGTTTATCTCGGCGATGAAGGAAGAACGCGTGGCTGCGAGCAAACGTCTGAAGGGCCCTGAAGTCAAGGGTTATGACGGCGATGCCAAGGAATTCATCGAAGCGGTCCGCAAAGCCCTGTATGCCAGCAAAATCGCCTCCTACGCCCAAGGCTTTGCCCAGATGAGAGTGGCTTCAGACGAATATAACTGGAACCTGAGCTATGGCAGTATTGCGATGATCTTCCGTGGAGGCTGCATCATCCGTGCTGGCTTCCTGCAGAATATCAAGGACGCCTATGACCGCGACCCTGAGCTGAAAAACCTTTTCCTGGATGAGTATTTCAGCGGCGTTGTTCACAACTACCAGGAAGCCTGGAGAGATGTGGTTGCGATTGCCGTTAAAAGAGGGATTCCGGTTCCGGCCTTTGCCTCCGGCCTGGCCTATTATGACAGCTATCGTTCGGAACGTCTCCCGGCTAACCTGCTGCAGGCCCAAAGAGATTATTTCGGAGCCCATACCTTTGAACGGCTGGATCAGCCGGGGAGCTTCCATTTTGGGTGGATGGACAGCAAATAATTATCATATAGATTTAACTATGAAGTCCGGGCGAAGTGGCCCGGACTTTTTGTATAAGCACTCCCCAGTTCAACTGGAGGTTCATGAAAGCTTGTAGCTATAAGGAAGAAAATGAAAAACGCTCTCGAAAAAATCGAGAACGTCGGTTGGTTAGCAAGCGGACTTTCGGTGATAATGAGATTTAACTACCGCCGATACCATGGGACATGGTTTGGATTTGAGTACTATCTGCTACGATTTCGATGTTTCCAGAAGGAAAAACAATTACAGCGACCAAACTACATAAAACTAGGAGCTTGATGAATCTTCTTAGCTTTCGCATTCCGCGCTGTTCTGATCAGAAGTTTGTATCTATCCAGTTCTTCTTCTCCTGCTGCATACCGATATTGCTCAAACAGTTCGACACAAGTGATTGCTATACTCTCATTGTTTATCTTAGCGGAGGTTTCCATACTTTGCAGCACGAAGCTGAATTCTTCATTTCGCTTATTGTGTAAGTAATAGACTGCCAGTTCAGCAAGAAATCTGGCGTGTTTGTCTGCCATAATCTGCTGATTGTATTCACAAAGTTTCGATCTGTATGTCCGATAAGGGATATAGGCAGAGAAGCGCTCCAGAATGTGATCTACATTCCAGTCATACTGGTTAGCCGATTTGATAATATTGTATACAGCCGTAAATATCTCGTCCGGTTGTGTTGAGATATATTCCACATAGTCAGCTAGTACCTCCAGTTGTCCGTCCAGCACGCGATACAAATAGATGTTTGCCGTACCCCACTCCCGGAACTGGGCTAATGTCCGTTGCACTTCTTCATTATCTTCCTGTATCCAGCTTCCGTCCATATAGAGTGGCACGCGCTCTATCGCAGACTTATAGTCCCCATATTCCATGCAAATACTTGAGAGAAAGAGATAGGCGTTTAGAATATATAGGTATAGCGGTCTTTGAGGCATTTTTCCGTTGTCTTGTTTACGATTCGACTGGCGATGTAGATTATAACGGAGTGTAGCCAGTCGGAGCATCTTCTGTGCGAGTTCCTCCACTTTAGGCCACTGCTGCAAGGAATAATAGACATTCAGCAGGTCTATTATTCCATCTAATTGATCAGCCTCATCCAGCCGATCTATGTAACACTCGAAGAGGATTGCCTCCCGCGAATTAATGCTCTGATCGTCACCCAGGGCAATTCTAAATAGGCGGTATTGACATAACGCCAGCCGCTCCGAATTCTGATATTTCTCACTGGCACTCACATTCTTATATAGCAGCGCTGCGGCTTGCCATTGCCCCTGCTGATACAGCCCCTCAGCCACTTCAAATAGCATGGGGGCATAGATCAGATTGTCGAGCAGATTCTGAACCACCTGCTCAATGCAATCGAGGCGGCCGAGCGCCGCTGAACGCATCAGAAACGGGCGTAACCGCCGCCAGGTCGGTGCCGAATGATGAAAACATTCATCCACGTATAAGCTGAAGAAATGATCCTCCTGCAGCTTCATTCCCTGAGTGATCCGCTCCAGATGATTCATAGCAATCGGCTGCCGGTCACCAATTACACGACTGAGTGTTCCGGAATTAATTCCGGATTGTATGGAAAATTGATGAATGGACATGTCTTGCTGAGTTAGATAAGCCGCTAATTGATCGCGAATCGTGGTTGTAGGTTTCATGGAAACACCACCTAACTAAATGCCATTAATTAGAATTAATTTTATAGATGTAATAATATGTGATAATATTCCAATGGTCAATAGAGCGGATTAGTAGAAACCGTGAACAACGGGATGGAGTACGGTAAGAACTATCACTAGTCTTGGACGTGAAAAGTAAAGGTCAGTGGCTTGTTATTATCGATAGTAGACATATGTTTCTATCAGAAGGACAAGAGAACTGGTAGGAGTACTTTCACAATTCGCTGCCGCGTGATGATTAGATTGTTTGGGGAGGTGGCCTAAGCTTGCTTACTTATCATCTCTAGCCCTGATCCCTAACCTTTTTTTCCAAAGTTGACATGTTCAAGAAACATGAAATTTCAGTTGCACTATTTTCTCACTTGCAACATTCAAATTAGTACTGTATAGTTCTAGTTATGACAAAGGGAAAAATAATGAATCAAAAACGTGTGATTGAAGTAGCGGCAACATTATTTTTAGAAAAAGGATTTGCTTATACAAGCATGGATGAATTAGTACGTGTAAGCAAAGTCTCAAAATCTAATGTGTATTATCACTTCTCTGATAAGGAGGAATTGTTAGCAGGGGTCGTTGATTATTGGATTGAAACGTATCAGCGTGCAATGGATCAAATACTTTCTCAGAACCAATTATCAGTTGAAGATCGTGTCCAGATGTTTTTAGAGCATTTATCACAGGGAGTTCAGTCAAGAGAGTATAAGGGCAGCTGTCCATTTATTACTCTTTATATTCAAAGTCCTGCACAAGCTACACACATAAAAGAAAAAATAGGTCTCTTTTTTACAGGATTACAAATGAAAGTCTCTCTATTACTAAAACAAGGAGTAGAAAAAGGCGAGTTTAGAAATACGATTCATATTGACGAGGTAGCGGCACTTTTTATAACGAATCTTGAAGGAGCGCTGTTTCTTTCAGAAACATTGAAGGATGCAACTGTTATCATGAAAACAGCCAGCCAATTTTTCAACTTGCTTCGATAAGAGAAGCATTTTTTTTACACTAAATTAGTACTACACAGTACTAAAAAGGAGAGCGAATGATATGAGGACAATATTTCTAACAGGTGGAACAGGTTTTATTGGGAGGCAATTAGTGGAGGAGCTTCTTAAAGAGGATGTTATGATTTTTCTTTTAGTGAGGTCAAAAAGTAAAGCAACACGTGCTTTTCAAGAAAAAGGTATTTTAAACGAAGCGGCCCTGCACTTTATTGAAGGTGATTTGACAAAAACAGATTTAGGTTTAAGTGATGAAGATAAGGATAGGGTATCGAACACGGATGTTATTATTCACGCAGGTGGACAAATGGATATTCAAGCGACACAGCAAGAGGCAACATCTGTATTTTTAAACGGCGCCAAGCATATCAGTGAATTCGCTAAAAGTATCCATCAATTGAAGGGCTTGCAGCAATTTATTCATGTAGTAGGATATATGTCCCCCTTTGATGATAATAATAGCAAGGTTGCGATTGATGTGTTTAAAGAAGGGCACGACTATTTAAAAATAAAGAATCCTTATGAAAAAACAAAATTTTTAGCAGATCTTTATATTCGCCAGCAGGCATCCGCAATAGGCTATCCGCTTTCTGTGATTAATCCACCAACTGTAGTCGGCAGTAGTAAAACAGGGAGTACGGAGCAAACAGCAGGCTTAGGCTTGCTTGTGGCGAGTATGCGAAGAGGGCTGATGCCATTTATTCCTGGAGGCAAGGGGTATAAATTACCGCTTATTTCAAACGATGAGCTAGCGAAGTTTATTGTTCAGGTTTTTAAGCTGGAGCAATCG
The DNA here is from genome assembly GCF_001909085.1 of Paenibacillus sp. P32E. NCBI lineage: Bacteria > Bacillati > Bacillota > Bacilli > Caryophanales > Paenibacillaceae > Paenibacillus > Paenibacillus sp. P32E. The sequence goes on from NZ_LVYY01000006.1 coordinate 151,023, forward strand.
TCTATTCAAACATATACACTTGTTCAAGACAACCAGCTTGATCCGGATATATCTGAATTATTAGAAGTTATGTCAGAAAGTATGAATATGGCAGCACCTAAAATCTCTGTGCCCATTCGCTTCGTGAAGGCACTTATGAAAAGTGGGATAAGTAAAATAACACAAATTCCATCTGATGGACTGAACTTTATTACAAATAGAAAGTTTCCAAATGATTCATCGAAAAAAATCATGGGAGAAGATTGGTTTACTAAGACGAGTGTTATGAATTTTTTCCCGGCCGTAGTAGCGGATTTGGATTATCGCTTGATGTATCAAAATGACCAGCATAATCATCTATTTGAACGAACCTTAATCGGAAACACTGTGATTTATCAAATACCAGGAGAGGGTAAGCCATTTATTTTATTACACGGTTTGTTGAGTGATGGAGAGGATTTATTTCCTTTAGGATTAGAGCTTCATGAAAAAACTGGGCAACCCGTATGGATTCCAGATCTTCCTGGTTTAGGACGTTCCCCTTTTAAACGAGAGAAAAATCTTCTAGATCTCTATTTGAATTTAGTGAAAGAGTTATTGGGAAAAGCTGCTGATGGTGCACATTGGATCGGCCATTCCTTCGGAGCAATTATTCTGCTGGAAGCATTAGTGCGAGAGTACATAAATATGAAGAATACTATTACTTTACTTCAGCCCCCTGTTTCGAAAAGAAATTCTAAATCGTTTAATGTTCCTCAATTTATGAACAAATGGGCATTGAAGTTAGCAACTGCTAATTCAATAGAACGTTATTTAATTGGTAATGGTCTGTTTGAAAATACGGAGAGCATTCCGAAACATTATATTGCAAAAGTAAGCAACAGCTTTACTTCGCCTAGAATATTAAATACAACTCTTCAGCTAAATCGTTTTCTATCGAAAGACTATCAAGGCGATTTCACCAAAGTACCAAGGGATAAGCTTCATATTATTTGGGGAGATCATGATAGAAGCTATTCTGCTCCATTACATCTTGGTGAGATTGATGTTGTTCCATATGGTCATCATTTTCCTCTTAGCCATCCGAGGGAAACGGCTTCCTATATACTATGAGATTAATATGATATTTTCAAAATAGACCGGTCGGCATTTAAATTAGAGGAGTTGTCTAGTATGCTCATTTCAGTTCAACATATCCGGCACGCTACATCAATTCTAACCATAAACGGTAAACGTATACTGATTGATCCGATGTTGAGTGATGTGGGCGAACTTTCACCTGTGCCTTTAACTCGAAATTATCGTAGAAAGTAAATTGAGCCGAAATCAGCTTGCTAAGTTTCTGAAGGAACAACATCTGGAGGACTCCGTTTGGGTTCCTGAAGACGGCGAGGTCGTTTCTTTTTGACTCTCCTTTCCTTTTTGAGCGTATACTCCGCGAGGTGAAAAGGTCAGCGATATGTATAAGGGTAAAGATCCTGTAGATGTAATTCTAAAGATTAAGACGGAAGAAATGCAAAAATCCACAATCTCATGCGGTTGTGGATTTACATGGTGGAGTCGAACGTTCCTGCATCCCTTTCCAGTAGGCCAATTCGTTTTTTGTTCTGTTAGAACTTATACGGTTTCGGGGTTATTTTAGCAATCCATAAGAAATGAAAGTCAGCCTTTGTTCTATAATGAAGGGGAACGTCTTAAGATTTGGGTCATGGGGAACGCTAGAAGCTAAGGCTAGAAGCCAAGGAGGCAAGTCAATGAACAAATTCCTGTTCGTATTCCGTATGGATATCACCACCCCGGAAGCGCAGCCGACGCCGGTGCAAATGCAAGGTTACATGGAGCAGTGGGGAGAATGGACCAGCAGTCTTGCTGCACAGGACAGACTTGCAGCAGGCGGGAATCATCTATCCGCCGAAGGCAGAGTGCTGCGGCCCCATGGCATAACAACGGATGGACCCTACACTGAGCATAAAGAATCCATGGCCGGGTATATCCTGGTTAACGCAGTGGATATGGAGGAAGCGGTTCAGCTTGCGAAGGGCTGTCCGATTCTGCTCGGTGAGGGGACCAGTGTCGAAGTGAGACCCGTTGCCGGAATGTAGAACAGCAGAACGTTCCAATGCACAACAACATTTAGGAGGGATCTGTAATGCCGAAAATTGTCACGAATCTATGGTTCGATACGGAAGCGGAAGAAGCGGCGAAATTCTATACCTCAATTTTTAAAAATTCCAAAATCTTGAATACCTCTTATTATGGAGAAGGCGGCAGACGTCCTGCCGGATTGGTGATGACTGTAACGTTTGTACTGGACGGACAGGTCTACACTGCACTCAATGGTGGCCCGGAGTTCAAATTTACGGAAGCGATCTCGCTGATGGTGAACTGCGAAGGGCAGGAGGAGGTCGACGAGCTGTGGGAGAAGCTGTCCGAAGGCGGCTCGGAAGGGCCGTGCGGTTGGCTGAAAGACAGATACGGTTTGTCCTGGCAGATTTTCCCGGCCGAAGCGGGGAGATTGCTGAGTGATCCGGATCCTGTCAAAGCACAAAGAGTCATGCAGGCGATGCTCCAGATGAGCAAGCTGGACATTGCCGCGTTAGAGCGGGCTCGTGAGGGCAGCGGAGAATAGCTCTGAGAAATAGACAACTGGAATAGAAGTGAACAAAGAGCTGTCCCGCGAGTGATATGCTCCCCATATAGTAGACAGGTGAAATAATAAAAACCTGTTACTGTATGGGGAGCATTTTTATGGAACGAAAGAAGTTTACAGCATTCGCCGAGGAACTTCACATCGAAGCTATTCCGCGTAGCTATAAACACCTCGGAAATCCAATCCTTCCATTCTTTTTGCTCTATTTGAAGGAAGATACTCCATAATAGGTATAGTGAATTTATCGGGCCTGATCTATCTTGTTAACAGCATGAAGAGATATGGGGGAAGGGCTAGATCATCTTGTGGGAATCGCTGGGCGGTTTTACTCAAAACATACGAAAGGAATACGTCAAAATATAGAAGGTGAAATCCAACTGTACAAAGAAATTACATATATATATATATACGTACCAGGAAAGGTAGGGAGTTTTGCCGAACAATTTTGAAAAAGTTAAGTGTTTCCCGACTTCCTAACAAATGATGAGGGTGCAAGGAAACCCTTGTCCGATCTTATGTTGTATAGGGGCTAAATCAAGCCACCCGTAGAATGGGTGATACTGTGACTAACTTCAGTGGAGGTAATTATGACTAATAGTTTAAGGCGAAAAGCAAGAATTCTCAGTTCGCAAGTAAACGTAGTAAAGAAGGTTTTTATCCTCGTATTGGTTCTTGTATTTGGAACGAACACGTTAATGATTGCAAGTGCTAATACTCCCGTAAACGGAAGTACAGATTTCAATTCAGTTAGTGGACCGATCATCATATCTGGATCGTCTACTGGTTCAGGACTAATGGCTACTGATATTAATGGATATGATTTTCTGCTCAAGTCAAGCAGCGCAACAAATTGCTACATTGGTGCAGAATTCCTAACAGGTCAAACCAATCTTATCAGCGGAGCGACCAATGATGGAACTCCATTATCCTACATGGAAGTGTCTTCAAACAGCGGGAAAATATTTGATCTCCAGTCCGTAGATATTGCAATGTCTGGTGTAAGTTTGGGGACAAATGGAAATATTCAACTTATAGGATATGTAAATGGCTTAGCCGTTTCTGGAGCAGTCATGTCTCTAACTGTAACCGATGCATATCTTGGAGGACAACTTGTTACTTTTAATGTATCTTCCAATACTAAATTTGTAGGTATTGATAAATTTCGTATCCAGACCGATGGATCTTATCAAGTTACCGGGGCTTTTGGAATCGACAATATCAATGCAGTTAATTTCAGAAACACAAACACTGCACCTGCTTTTATTGGTGTAACAACCAGTTTTATCGTAAATCAAGATTCAAGTGCAACAGATATCAAAGGTCTGCTTCATGTAAGCGATACTGATCCCAGTCAGGTAGAGACATGGTCACAAAGTACGCCGCCAAATCATGGGACACTCAATTTCTTAAGCGCAACAGCAGCCAGTGGCAGTACTGATATTGCACCGGGAGGAACCATTACCTACACACCTGCCAGCGGATATGCAGGGACTGACAGTTTTACTGTTCGAGTTAGTGACGGTACGTCAACTGCGACAAGGACAATTACAGTTACAGTGAATGCCAATCCGACCTACACCGTAACGTATAACGGAAACGGCAGCACTGGCGGTACGGTTCCGACCGACAGCAACAGCTATCCGCAGGGGAACACCGTGACGGTGCTGGGGAACACCGGAACGCTGGTGAAGTCAGGGTATACGTTCGCCGGCTGGAACACCGCTGCTAACGGAAGCGGCACCAACTACGGGGCGAATGCCACCTTCAGCATGGGCACGGCGAATGCAACTCTCTATGCGAAGTGGACAGCCAATCCGACCTACACCGTAACGTATAACGGAAACGGCAGCACCGGCGGTACGGTTCCGACCGACAGCAACAGCTATCCGCAGGGGAACACCGTGACGGTGCTGGGGAACACCGGAACGCTGGTGAAGACGGGCTATACGTTCGCAGGCTGGAACACCGCCGCTAACGGAAGCGGCACCGACTATGCGGCGAATGCCACCTTCAGCATGGGCACGGCGAATGCCACCCTCTATGCGAAGTGGACGGCCAATCCGACCTTCACCGTAACGTATAACGGAAACGGCAGTACCGGCGGTACGGTTCCGACCGACAGCAACAGCTATCCGCAGGGCAACATCGTGACAGTGCTAGCGAACACCGGAACGCTGGTGAAGTCGGGCTATACGTTCGCAGGCTGGAATACCGCCGCAAACGGAAGCGGCACCGACTACGCAGCCAATGCTACCTTCAGCATGGGCACGGCGAATGCCACCCTCTATGCGAAGTGGGCGGCCAATCCGACCTATACCGTAACGTATAACGGAAACGGCAGCACCGGCGGTACGGTTCCGACCGACAGTAACAGCTATCCGCAGGGGAACACCGTGACGGTGCTAGGGAACACCGGAACGCTGGTGAAGACGGGCTATACGTTCGCAGGCTGGAACACCGCCGCTAACGGAAGCGGCACCGACTATGCGGCGAATGCCACCTTCAGCATGGGAACGGCGAATGCCACGCTCTATGCGAAGTGGACGGCCAATCCGACCTTCACCGTAACGTATAACGGAAACGGCAGCACCGGTGGTACGGTTCCGACCGACAGCAACAGCTATCAGCAGGGGAACACCGTGACGGTGCTAGGGAACACCGGAACGCTGGTGAAGACGGGCTATACGTTCGCAGGCTGGAACACCGCCGCTAACGGAAGCGGCACCGACTACGGGGCGAATGCCACCTTCAGCATGGGCTCGGCGAATGCCACCCTCTATGCGAAGTGGACGGCCAATCCGACCTTCACCGTAACGTATAACGGAAACGGCAACAGCGGCGGTACGGTTCCGACCGACAGCAACAGCTATCCGCAGGGCAACACCGTGACAGTGCTAGCGAACACCGGAACGCTGGTGAAGTCGGGCTATACGTTCGCAGGCTGGAACACCGCCGCTAACGGAAGCGGCACCGACTACGCAGCGAATGCCACCTTCAGCATGGGCACGGCGAATGCCACCCTCTATGCGAAGTGGACAGCCAATCCGACCTTTACCGTAGCCTATAACGGAAACGGCAGCACCGGCGGTACGATTCCGACCGACAGCAACAGTTATCAGCAGGGGCACACAGTGACGGTGCTGGGGAACACCGGAACGCTGGTGAAGACGGGCTATACGTTCGCAGGCTGGAACACCGCCGCTAACGGAAGCGGCACCGACTACGCGGCAAATGCCACCTTCAGCATGGGAACGGCGAATGCCACCCTCTATGCCAAGTGGACAGTCAATCCGACCTTCACCGTAACGTATAACGGAAACGGCAGCACCGGCGGTACGATTCCGACCGACAGCAACAGTTATCCGCAGGGGAACACCGTGACGGTGCTAGGGAACACCGGAACACTGGTGAAGTCGGGCTATACGTTCGCGGGCTGGAACACCGCCGCTAACGGAAGCGGCACCGACTACTTGGCGAATGCCACCTTCAGCATGGGCTCGGGGAATGCCACCCTCTATGCGAAGTGGACGGCCAATCCGACCTTCACCGTAACGTATAACGGAAACGGCAACACCGGTGGTACGGTTCCGACCGACAGCAACAGCTATCAGCAGGGGAACACCGTGATGGTGCTAGGGAATACTGGAACGCTGGTGAAGACAGGCTATACGTTCGCAGGCTGGAACACCGCCGCTAACGGAAGTGGCACCGACTACTTGGCGAATGCCACCTTCAGCATGGGCACGGCGAATGCCACGCTCTATGCGAAGTGGACAGCCAATCCGACCTTCACCGTAACGTATAACGGAAACGGCAACACCGGTGGTGCGGTTCCGACCGACAGCAACAGCTATCAGCAGGGGAACACCGTGATGGTGCTAGGGAATACTGGAACGCTGGTGAAGACAGGCTATACGTTCGCAGGCTGGAACACCGCCGCTAACGGAAGTGGCACCGACTATGCGGCGAATGCCACCTTCAGCATGGGCTCGGCGAATGCTACCCTCTATGCCAAGTGGACAGTCAATCCGGCCTTCACCGTAACGTATAACGGCAACGGCAACACCAGCGGTACGGTTCCGACCGACAGCAACAGCTATCAGCAGGGGAACATGGTGACGGTGCTGGGGAACACTGGAACGCTGGTGAAGACAGGGTATACGTTCGCAGGCTGGAACACCGCTGCTAACGGAAGCGGCACCGACTACGCGGCGAATGCCACCTTCAGCATGGGCTCGGCGAATGCCACCCTCTATGTGAAGTGGACGGCCAATCCGACCTTCACCGTAGCGTATAACGGAAACGGCAACACCGGTGGTACGGTTCCGACCGACAGCAACAGCTATCCGCAGGGGAACACGGTGACGGTGCTGGGGAACATCGGAACGCTGGTGAAGACGGGCTATACGTTTGCAGGCTGGAACACAAAGGCGGACGGAAGCGGTATGGATTACACGGTTAGCGGTAGTTTCGCGATGGGAATGGCTAATGCCACCCTCTATGCGAAGTGGACGGCCAATCCGAGCTTCACCGTAACGTATAACGGAAACGGCAACACTGGCGGGACGATTCCGACCGACAGCAACAGCTATCAGCAGGGGAACACAGTGACAGTACTAGGGAACACCGGAACGCTGGTGAAGACAGGGTATACGTTCGCAGGCTGGAATACCGCCGCTAACGGAAGCGGCACCGACTACGCGACGAATGCCACCTTCAGTATGGGCTCGGCGAATGCCACCCTCTATGCGAAGTGGACAGCCAATCCGACCTTCACCGTAGCGTATAACGGAAACGGCAGCACCGGCGGTACGGTTCCGACCGACAGCAACAGCTATCAGCAGGGGAACACGGTGACGGTGCTAGGGAACACTGGAACACTGGTGAAGACAGGGTATACGTTCGCAGGCTGGAACACGAAGGCGGACGGAAGCGGCACCGACTACGCGACGAATGCCACCTTCAGCATGGGCACGGCGAATGCCACGCTCTATGCGAAGTGGACGGCCAATCCGACCTTCGCCGTAACATATAACGGAAACGGCAACACCGGCGGTACGGTTCCGACCGACAACAACAGCTATCAGCAGGGGAACGCGGTGACAGTGCTGGGGAACACCGGAACGCTGGTGAAGTCGGGCTATATGTTCGCAGGCTGGAACACAGCTGCTAACGGAAGCGGCACCGACTACGGGGCGAATGCCACCTTCAGCATGGGCTCGGCGAATGCCACCCTCTATGCGAAGTGGACGTCATCAAATGCGCAGTTGTCCAGCTTGTCAGTGGATCAGGGGACATTGACACCAGCATTTACAGCAGCAACTCTGAAATATAACGTGAATGATGTAGCTAATTCGGTTTCAAGCAGCAATCTTTCTTTTACCACAGCGGATTCCCATGCGACGTTTACCGTTTCGGGAGCCGTGTACAGTTCCCTAACGGGCAATATGTATACCTATAGAGCCAACAACTTACAGGTGGGCGCGAACCTGATTCAGATTAGCGTAATGGCCCCAGACGGTACTGGCAATACGTATATGGTAACTGTGAATCGGGAGGATGTATCAAGGTTACCATCACCGGGTGGTCCGCCGGCGGACAGTATAACGCCAACAGTGACACCTGGACCTACGAAACAAGAGGTTGATGTATTCAATAGCGGCATTGTTAATGTAATAAACTTAGTTAATGCTTTCGAGTCCAAGGTAGAGGAAGCTAAGAAATCTAATGTTAAGGTTGAACTTGCTGATACGAAAGGGCACTGGGCCGAAAAAACTATCGATACTTTCGTAAAGCTCCATGTGATTGAAGGTTACAACGATGGTACGTTCAAGCCGGATGGTGAGATTACGCGCGCTGAATTTGCAGTGATTCTGAGTCGGGTATTCGATATCAAAAGCGGCAACAATACTGGTGTTGCATTTAAGGACGTTGGCAGTCACTGGGCGAAAGGCGCCATCGAGAAGCTTGCAGAGGCAGGGGTTATCAGCGGCTACGAGGATGTTACGTTCAAGCCAGATAAAACAATCACCCGCGAGGAAATGGTTATCCTTTTGTCCCGCATCTTAAACCTTAACAACGTAACGAAGGACACCACCAAAGGCAATTTCAATGACCTGAAGGGTTCCTATGCAGCAAACGAGATCAAAGCTGAAGCACAAGCTGGTATCATAAACGGCAAAGCAGATGGGAAATTTGATGCTAAGAGCAACGCCACACGCGCAGAAGCTCTGCAGATCATCCTGAATGCGCTGAAGCTCAACCCGCAATTGAAGACGCTGTTGGATTCACTTAACTAATGCCGGTTCTCCGAAAAAAAGGGGCTGGCCCAAAAGTGGATTTTCTATGGCGGAAGGCAGTTCTCTTCATTCTTAAAACCACAAAAAGTGAGCAGAGCAGCGATTCTCCTGTTATTGAAGGATCGCTGCTCTGTTTTTTTGGTCATGGGTGGCTTGCTTTAGCAGATTATGGGTAAGGGAAAGCCATCCTACCTCAAGCGTCACTTTCTCCATACCGCGAAGTAGAAATCGCCGGAAGCCCCGGTTGCAGTTGTCCAAATACACTTTCCGGTTCCGTCATTTGACGCACGGCCAAGCGTAACCTTTCTCACTCCGTAGAATTTCCCGGCTGCTGCCAACACCGTAAGCGCCTAAGGTTTATAGTGCGTGCGGCCTTGGCTTTGGACGATTGGGACAGCTTGCGAGAAATGGAGCAACAGTGAGCAAATCATCGGCCGAATAAGAGTGAAACCAAAGAATGCGCCTTCATTCGCGGAGGGGAGGCGTTTTTGGCTTCTTTTGTCATCCCGGACGTTTTACAATAAATGCCCACAGGCGTAAGATTCAAATCAACAACCGAATGTAAGTTAACTGTTCTCATATGGCTGAATTCCGTAATTGGGAACGGGGGAACCAATGGTGAATGCGGCTTTTGCACAGTCAGCTGCCGCTCACCCGGGGTGAATCCCTGCTGCGTGCTGAAAAGCCGCTGTGGCAGGGTAGGGCAATCTCGCTGCCCGAATCCGTCAGCTAACCCCGTAAGCCTCGAAGAGAGAGGATGAGCGCCATGATCGATTAACCGACCACGGAGAGCCCTGCCGCTTCTGTGGTCTTTTTGTTGTGTGTGCAGGAAGGAAAGGCAGTCTGTACAAGGAACTAGAAATCTCATAACAACGATAATTAGAGACATTAAGGGTTATTTAAAATGCTCTATTATAAATGCTTCAAAGGGGGGATTCTTATCGTTACTGTATTTATCGTGTGCTTCTGGGTTGGACTAATACTCCTCCTCAGCGGCGGATTTCATGGGCATGGCCTGGCGGGTCATCTGCATGCGGGCGGCGGCGATGCCGGTGGACCCGGCTTTGTACCCATACTCCCTCTGATGGTGTTTGTCACAGTCTGGGGCGGTACAGGTTACGTGCTTGCCCGGTTCAGCGAAATGAGGATGCTCGCAGTGGTGCTGATTTGTACCGTGCTCGCTCTGCTTCTGGGCTGTGTGATGTATGCGGTGCTGGCCCGGGTGATGACCCGGTATGACAGCAGCATGAATGAACTGGATTACGAGCAGGCAGGGCAGCTCGGGTACATCAGTATCCCTGCAGCGGATGGGGCGGTCGGGGAAATGAAATATGTACTGCACGGAACCATGCGCTCCATTGGAGTACGGGCAGAATCCGGCCAGCAGCTTGATAAAGGCGACAGGGTTATTATTTTGAAGGTGAACAAAGGAATGGCGGCAGTCACCCTCTTCGAGAGGGATATCGATCAATTATAATTCACGGGGAGTGTCAATCCGAATGGTTATTCTGTATGTAATCGCGGCAATTGTTGTTGTTATTCTGCTGGCCTTGTTCAGTATCGTGAACTCTTATAAAAAGGTTCCGCCCAATCAGGCGATGATTGTGTACGGCCTTGGCGGCAAAAGAGTGGTCCAGGGCGGCGGGACATTCGTCATCCCCGGCTTCCAGAACAATAAGACCATCTCTATGATGTTGATGAGCTTCGACGTCATCCCGGCGCAGGCGATGTTCTCCAAGCAAGGCATCAAGCTCAACCTGGAGGCGGTGGCTCAGATTAAGATAAAAAGCGATCCTACCGCTATTCTGACTGCCAGTGAGCAGTTTATCGACCGGCCGGAGGAAGACCGCGAGACGATTATCCTGCATTCGGTGGAAGGCCATTTGCGCGGCTTAATCGGACAATTAACAGTGGAATCCATTCTCAAGACTCCTGACGAAATCAACAGCAAGATGCGGGAGACCTGCTCGGAAGACCTCGACAAGATGGGACTTGAGGTAGTCAGCTTCACCATTAAGAAAATTACGGATGACAAAGGATATATCGACAATATGGGGGTTCCGGAAATTGAGCGCATCCGGCGGGATGCCAGCATCGCCAAGGCGGAAGCGGAACGCGACATTCAGATCAAGCAAGCCGAGGCGGAGAAAGAATCCTCCATTGCCAAAGCTAATGCGCATCAGGCCACCATTGAAGCAGGAACTGCCGCCCGCGCCAAGGAATCTCAGTTTGAGAAGGAATTGAACATTAAGCAGGCGGACTTTAAGCTGGAGACTGAAGTGAAGAAAGCACAGGCGGATCTTGCATACGAATTACAGCAGAACAAAATCAAGCAGTCGCTGGTTACCGAGCAGGTCAAGATCACGCAGATGGAAGCGGAGGCGAACCGGACCGTCCGGGAAATCGAAGTTGAGCTGAGACAGAAGGAGCTGGAGGCAACGGTGATCAAGCCTGCTGAGGCGGAGAACCAAGCTACGATCATGAGAGCGGAAGCCGCCAAGCAGCGGCAGATTCTTGAGGCGGAAGCAGAGGCAGCCACCACGACCAAACGGGGGCTGGCAACAGCGGAAGCAGAGCTGGCGAAAGGGAGAGCCAACGCAGAAATTGTTCAACTGGCTGGAGCGGCGGAAGCAGGGGCACTGGAGAAGAAAGCCGAAGCGTACAAACAGTTTACGCAAGCCGCACTCACAGTGGAATTCTTAAAAGTTCTGCCAGAGCTGGCTGAAAAAATCGCTTCCCCGCTGGCCAAGGTCGATAAGATTACAGTGATTTCACAGGATGGGGCTTCATCCGGGGTGAATAAAATCACCGGTGATATCGCTAAAATCATGGCCCAGGTTCCTGAATTGACCCAGTCGCTTACCGGCATGAATTTTACAGAGGCGCTCAGCGGGCTGCTTGGCCGGAATAAAGAGCAGTAATTCTATAGCGTTATACCATACTATAATACTTCCTACTGTAGAACAGCAGGGGGTGCCCCACTTAGGGGACATCCCCTTATTTTGCTGCTGCCGAGAGCGTTACCACTCCACAATGTACTATCTCTTCTATGACAGTTATACTAAAACTACTATGTGATTTAGGATGAATAACGGGTGAATAAAGGGAGGATACATGATGATTAGAGCCACACAAGACAATGAATATGTTGAATTGACGAGTCCCACTCAGCTCCCCAAAGCTTCAGGGTTTCTATGGAACGAGAAGATGATGATTCACGTCAATTGCCGCGGATATGCGGTCGCGCAGTTTATGCAGCCAGAGCCTGCCAAGTATTCCTATGCGCCGAATCTGGAAGCGAAGACCTTCATGCAGCCGGAGCAGCCCTACTATGCCCATCATCCCGGCCGGTTTCTCTATGTGAAGGATGAAGAGACGGGTGAGATTTTCTCGGCACCGTATGAGCCGGTTCGTGTTCTGCCGGACCAATACACGTTTGCTGTAGGGAAACACCATATTGTCTGGAAGCTTGAGCATCTTGGCATTGCTGTGGAAATGACGCTCAGCCTGCCCAAAGACGAGGCCATGGAGCTATGGCGGGTGAAGGTGAAGAATCTCTCGGACCGGAAGCGGAAGCTCAGCATCTATCCTTATTTTACAGTGGGCTACATGTCGTGGATGAATCAGTCGGCGGAGTATCATGAAGAGCTGCAGGGGATGGTCTGTTCTGCGATTACCCCATATCAGAAATATCAGGACTATGCGAAGATCAAGCAGCTGAAGGACAAAACCTTTCTCCTTGCCGATCAGCCGCCGCGCGCCTGGGAAGCCAGCCAGGAAGCTTTTGAAGGTGAAGGCGGGATTGGCATGCCATCGGCCGTTCAGCAGGAGGAACTCTCCAAAGGGGATGCCCGTTATGAGATGCCGCTGTGTGTCCTGCAATACAGTCTGGAGCTTACGCCTGGTGAAGACAAGCTCTACCGCTTTATTTTTGGTCCGGCCAAAACAGAAGAGGAGATCGCGCAGATCCGCCAGCAGTATTTCCTGAATGCGGCTTCCGGCAGTGAGGATGGATTTGCTGCGGCGGAGCGGGAATATGCGGGATATATACAGGAGGGCAAAGGCTGCATCGAGATTAAGACGCCTGATCCTGAACTGGACAACTTTGTGAATCACTGGCTGCCCCGGCAAATGTATTATCATGGACAGACCAACCGCCTGACGACAGACCCGCAGACCCGGAACTATCTCCAGGACAATATGGGAATGAGCTATATCAAGCCACAGATGGCAAGAAATGCGTTTCTCACGGCGTTAAGCCAGCAAAATGCAAGCGGTGCCATGCCGGACGGAATCATTCTGCATGAAGCGGCTGAGCTGAAGTACATCAATCAGGTTCCGCATATGGATCATTGTGTCTGGCTGCCCATTTGTCTGAGCACCTATCTGGATGAAACGAATGATTACACCATTCTGGAGGAAGAGGTTGCTTTTGCGGGCGGGGAAGAGACGGCTACCGTATATGAACATATCAACCGGGCGATGTTCTGGCTGATGGAGGCAACGGATGAGCGCGGTTTGAACTATATCGACCAGGGCGACTGGTGTGATCCGATGAACATGGTGGGCTACAAAGGCAAAGGCGTCTCCGGCTGGCTGACCATGGCATCCGCATATGCCTTCATGATCTGGGCGGATATCTGCGGTACTAGCGGACGACCGGAGATGAGCAGGAAGCTCACTGCGGCGGCGGATGAGGCGAATGTGGTCATTAATCAATATCTCTGGGACGGCAACTGGTATGCCCGGGGAATCACCGATGATAATGTGGTATTCGGCATCAGTAAGGATACGGAGGGGCGGATTTTCATTAACCCTCAAGGCTGGGCTCTGCTGTGCGGGGCTGCGGATGCCTCGAAGCAAGAGAAGCTGATGCGTGCGGTCAAGGAGCAGCTGGAAACCCCTTATGGGCTGGAAAAGCTCGCGCCATCCTACACTGCCATGCGTGAGGATGTGGGCAGAGTCACGCAGAAGCATCCGGGAACCGCCGAGAACGGGGCGGTGTATAACCATGCAGCAGCCTTTTATATCTATGCGCTTTACGCCGTGGGTGAACCGGATGATGCCTTCCGCCTGCTGCGCAAAATGATCCCCGGACCAGACCCTGAGGATCTGATCCGACGCGGCCAATTGCCTGTGTTCATCCCCAACTATTATCGGGGGGCTTACCGACAGTTTCCGCGTACCGCCGGACGTTCCAGCCATTTGTTCAATACAGGGACGGTGCCATGGGTATACCGCTGCCTGATTGACGGTCTGTTTGGGGTACAGGGGAATGAGGAGGGAATCCGCATCCATCCTCAGCTTCCAGCATACTGGGAAGAGGCGTCGGTCAAACGGAGCTTTAGAGGGGCCGATCTGCATGTTGCGATGAAACGGGAGGCGGGTGTGACTGCTGTAGAAGTGTATGTAAACGGCAGCCGCATCGAAGATGGCATAATCAAGAATGTGGAAGCTGGCAGGGTATACGACGTTTTGGTGAAGCTGCCACCTCAATAAACCGATATAATAGGGAGCCACAGAAAAACTCCATGAAGGGAATTACCTAAGCTTGAGAACGACCATTACAGCTTTCTTTTCCAGAGCCATACCCTTGTTTCTCATTGCGGCAGCCTACTTTTTGTCTACCCGTACGAATGCCATGTCTGATTCACAGCTGGCGGCGGCGAGTCTTTCTCCGTATGTTATTTTTGGCGTGGGGGCCATATTATCCTGGAAGTTTAACCGTAGCCGGGAATTCTACATTCTGATTATTCTGGCGGTTTGCCTGGCCTCCACAACCTATTTACCGGAAATTCCGGGTATGGCAGTGCGGAAGGAGGATATCTATTCTATTATCTGTCTGGTGATTCCATTGAACATTGCGTTGTTTTCGTTTTTTAAAGAGCGGGGCATCATCAGTTTATGGGGCAGCCTTCGGATCGCTCTGATCTTGGCAGAGTGCCTGTTTCTGTTCTGGCAGATGAAATCAGGGGACAGCAAATGGCTTAATCTATTGAATACAGATGTTGTACCTGTAAATCTTCACGACGTCACTCCCATACCGCAGCTGTCTGTTATTGCATTTGTCGTCACTTTAGCTATTCTGCTAGTCAGGTTAATCGTATACCGGTCCTCATCACAGGAAATTTCATTCATCAGTGTCCTGCTAGCCATGTTTTACGTGCTGGATCAGAGCAGCAGTCCGCTGCTGTATTCGATATTTTTTGCCGTTTCAGGGGTGGTTCTCATTCTTTCGATCATTCAGGATTCGTATTCGATGGCTTTTTCCGATGAGCTTACCGGATTGCCTTCGCGGCGGGCGCTCAAGCAGGACATGATGAAGCTGGGCTTTAACTATACCATTGCGATGCTGGATATTGATTTCTTCAAAAAATTCAATGACACCTATGGACATGATACCGGAGATGAAGTGCTAAAGCTGGTGGCATCCACCTTACAGGACGTTACCGGCGGCGGGAGAGCCTTCCGCTATGGCGGGGAGGAATTCACGATTCTTTTTCCGGGGAAAAACATCAATGATGTGCTCCCCCATCTCGAAGAGCTGCGGGACAAGATATCCAAGCGGGCCTTCACCCTGCGCGCCAAAGGCAGATCCAAAAGCAAATCCAAAAAAAGATCTGCCAGCACAAAAGCCACTAAGCAAATCTACATAACTGTAAGCATCGGGGTTTCTCAGAAGAACGAGAAGTACAAAACCACGGAAAGCGTAATGAAATCAGCGGACACCGCCCTATACCGCGCGAAGAAAAAAGGCAGGAATTGTGTGAGTAAATAGAGGGGGGCAATTACGTCTGGAGTGGCTGGCGGACATCGACGTAAAATTTGGTATAAATATACGATAGAGCCAAATCGGGCTACATTATTTAAGAAAGCGAACAGCGGATAGGCGGATAGCCTCTCATCGCGGTTCGCTTCTTTTAATTATGAAAAAATGTATATTCACAAATGAAAACATCACATAACGTTTACATTAATAATTTAATAGTTCGTGATAGAAACCTATATCCTTTTAACTATTAATGGAATTAAAAATCTAAATAGGAAATGTAATGGGTTTGTAAGGCGATCTAATACATATAATAGAAATAATACAAGGTAAAAAACGGATAAAAAAGATATTGACGTAAGAAAATTTAACATGTAATATAAACCATAATTTATATGGGAAACCTTACCTCCTCAAGTGCTGTTCCTGCAGTTTATTGACCTTCGGTCTATTCTGGGGATAGCGACTGAAGGGGTAAGAGATTCCTTGTAAGGTATTGTTACATACCTTGAAGACCGATGTTGTGATTTACACAAGGGAGGTTGAACAAAGGGGTACATTGGAACCTGATGGCATTGACGGTTTACGTTACACGGATCTAACAAAAGGAGGAGTAAATTTAATGGCGAAAAAGAGAAAATGGTGGTCTGGTTTACTGGTTCTATCTCTTGTAGGAGTTCTATTCACAGGTTGCAGTACAAATAACACTGCAACTAATTCACCGAGTGCTACAGCAGAGAGCTCTGCTCCTGCCGCAAGTGAAGCCCCCGCTGCTTCTAAACCGGCTGCAGATGGACCGGTTGATGGCGGTACGATAGTTATGAGCTCTTTCTCCGATATCGTAAATATTAATCCCCTCATGATTAACGACACCTCTTCCGGTGATGTAGCAGAATTCGTATTTGCGAAGCTCTATGATCTGGACCGTCAGGGCAATGTACAAGCAGAACCTTGGTCGCTGGCAGCAGCTGTACCGGAAATCTCCGCAGATGGACTGACATACACCATTAAATTGAAAGATACGATCAAATGGAGTGATGGTCAGCCTATTACAGCCGATGACGTGGTGTATACCATCGAAACGGCCAAGAATCCGGAAACCGGATCACCGCTTACAAGTGCTTTTGACAAAGTGAAGACCGTAGAGAAGGTCGATGACCACACTGTGAAAATTACGATGTCCAAGATTTATGCGCCTTTCCTCTACGCACTTTGCCAGGCTATTGTACCAGCGCATATTCTGAAGGATGTAGCACCGAAAACCATGCAAACCAATGCATATGGTACTGACCCGGCCAAGACCGTCACAAGCGGACCTTGGAAATGGACCTCCTGGAAACAGGGCGACAGCCATACCCTTGATGCTGATCCCAACTACTGGGGCGAAGTTAAACCTCACATTGCACAGGTGGTTTATAAAATCTATGCCGACCAGAATACCGAAGTTCAAGCTCTCCTGAAGGGCGACACAGACCATATCAGTGCTATTCCGGTTACTCAGGTTGAAGCGGTCAAAGCTAACGACAAGATCAATATCATCCAAAAGCCAGGCGCTCAGTACGAATATGTAATGTTCAACTTTGATTCGAAGAACTTCAAAGACAAATACGGTCTGTTCGCTGGACAGAAGACCAGACAGGCCATTGCACACGCACTGAACCGCCAAGGGATGGTCGACAACATTCTGAAGGGTGTCGGCGCGCTGATGAACGCACCGTTCCTGCCAGGTACCTGGGCTGATCCGGGTGATGCAGCTGTTAACTATGATTACAATGCCGAAACAGCTAAGAAGCTGTTGGCAGAAGACGGATGGGTTGCCGGCAAGGATGGTATTCTCACCAAAGACGGACACCGTTTCTCCTTCGAACTGCAATATAATGCGGGCAACAGCCGCCGTGAGCAGGTTGCTGCTGTCATTCAGCAGAACCTGAAAGAAGTCGGCATTGAGGTAACACCAAAAGCCATTGACTTTGCAGCCTGGATTGACCAGAACGTAACACCGGGTAAATTCCAAGCGTTGCTGTTAGCGTGGTCCCTGAACACTCCGGACCCGGATTCAGAGAGCGTCTTCTCCTCCAAATACTTCCCGCCTGCTGGACAGAACAGCGGCTGGTATAAGAATGAGAAGCTGGATAAGTTGTGGGTAGATGGATATTCTACTGTTGACCAAGCGAAGCGTAAAGAAATTTATAAAGAAGTAGGTAAAGAAATCTCTACTGATCTGCCTTACGTGTTCCTGTATCAATATGGTCAAGCCATTGGTACGGGCCCTAGAGTTCATTGGGCAGACGAAGATGCTCCAGAGCCGTCACTGGGCTATGGACAGTACTTCCATGCTCTCAAATGGTGGGTAACCAACTAAACAAACAGACACAGGAAATAGAATTACGGGGGAGGAAAGAGAATTCTCTTTCCTCTTCTCCTTTTGTCATAAGGGAGTTCCGGGTTCTATGTCTTACCATCTCTAGGAGGACATTTGATGACAGAATATCTGATCCGTCGCGTACTGCAATCAGTGCTGGTAATCTTTTTGATTACTATAGTTACCTTTCTTCTTATACATGCGGCCCCCGGAGGGCCGACCCAGGTGATGCTGTCCCCTGGTCTTTCACCGGAAATATTCAAGCAGCAAGCGCATAATTTGGGTCTGGATAAACCTATCTATATTCAGTATATTCGCTGGATCGGCGACCTGCTGCAGGGCGATCTGGGGTATACCTTTAAAAATCATCTCGCGGTATCCGATCTGTTGTTGCCTCGTATCGGCAACACCTTCATTCTGATGGGAGCAGCTTGGCTGGTGTCCCTGATCATTGCGATTCCCTGGGGCATCTACAACAGCACCAAGGTATACGGATTATCTGACCAGTCCGCATCCTTCATCTCCTATATCGGCTTTGCGATGCCGACGTTCTGGTTCGGAATCCTACTGCAGCAGTGGTTCTCTCTGAAGCTGGATTGGTTCCCCTTATCGGACATGCACACACGGGGCAAAGAAGGGGACATTGGTGATTTATTCATGCACCTTGTGCTGCCGATTACCGTTCTGGCCCTTGGTTTTCTGGTGTCTTATATGAAATATGCGAGAGCAAGCATGCTTGAAGTGCTGGATCAGGATTATATCAGAACAGCACGTGCAAAGGGTGTTAAAGAACGCAAGGTCATTTTCCACCATGCGCTGCGCAATGCACTTATTCCAATCATTACGGTTCTGGGAATGGATCTTCCAATATTGGTGGGAGGGGCCGCATTAACCGAGAGTGTATTCAACTGGCCGGGTATGGGCCGCTTGTACGTGCAAATGGCGACCCAGCGTGAATATTCAGTACTTATGGCCATAACCATCGTAACGGCAGTTATGGTTGTACTGGGCAATCTGCTGGCGGATATTCTGTATGCGGTAGTAGACCCTCGTGTCAAGCTTAGCAAGCAAGGAGGCAAGGCGGCATGAGTATAGGGCAATCACAACTTCCGACGGATTCATTGAAAGTGGAACAAGGGCTGCCGGCGGCAGAGCTTAAGAGACCTCCCGGTCCTTGGGTCATCCTGTGGAAAAAGTTCTCACACAACCCATATGCTATGAGCGGGCTTTTCGTTCTGCTCTTTTTCATCATTGTGGCGATTCTTGCTCCTGTTCTAACCAAATATAAACCAGACGCCATTGACATGATGTTTCCCAACCTGAAGCCCGGAGCTGAAGGACATCTTTTGGGGACGGACGAACTGGGCCGCGACATTCTCACCCGATTATTGTACAGTGCGAGAATTTCCCTGAGTATCGGATTTACAGTAGCCTTTGCTTCAGTAGTCGTCGGTTCGATTGTCGGCGCAATTTCGGGTTACTTTGGCGGCTGGGTGGATACGATTTTCATGCGTATAGTTGACGTGACGAACTCCGTGCCTACGCTCTTCCTTAACATTCTGGTGCTGGCCATTTTCGGTTCAGAGGTTAAGTATATGATCCTCATTCTGGCCTTAACCAGCTGGATGAGCATTGCCCGTCTGGTCCGGGGGAATTTTTTGCAGCTTAGGGAGATGCAGTATGTTGAGGCTGCCAGAGCGATTGGGGTATCGAACTGGGGGATTATTTTCCGCCACCTGCTTCGCAATGCGAGCTTCCCGATTATTGTGAATGCGACTCTGATGGTCGGCGGGGCGATTCTAAGTGAGTCTGCACTGTCCTATTTGGGGCTTGGCATTCAATCTCCGGCCACAAGCTGGGGCCTTATGCTCAGTAATGCACAGGAATTCATGCTGATAGATCCGCTGCAGGCCGTGTATCCAGGGTTATGTATCCTGCTTGTGGTGCTGGCGGTTAACTTTATCGGCGATGGTATCCGGGATGGACTGGATCCCAGACAGCAAGTGACCAAATCCCGGAGGAGGCTGGACAAATGGCGGAAAAATTACTCGAAATCCGGAAACTGACCACCGGCTTTATCACAGAGAAGGGGATGGTAAAAGCAACCGACCAAATCTCCATTGCAGTGGATAAAGGTCAAACGGTGTGTCTGGTAGGTGAATCCGGCAGCGGTAAAAGTGTCACTTCACTCGCTATTATGCGGCTTATCGATTATGCAGGCGGGATGATTCTCGAAGGCAATATTAACTTTCACGGCCAGGATCTCGCTGCCAAGACGCAGGAGGAGATGCGGGTAATCCGTGGCAACAAGATCGCTATGATCTTCCAGGATCCGATGTCCACATTGAATCCGGTATTCACGATAGGGGATCAGATTGCCGAAAGTCTGCAGCTTCATCAGAATAAAAATGCCAAAGAAGCTGCAGAGATGGCTGTTGGCCTGCTGAAGCTGGTTGGTATTCCGGCACCGGAAATCCGGGCGAAACAGTATCCGCATGAGCTGTCCGGCGGGATGAGCCAGCGGGTGGTTATCGCTATTGCCCTCGCTTGTAATCCTGAGCTGCTGATCGCCGATGAGCCTACTACAGCCCTCGATGTTACCGTTCAGGCTCAGATTCTGGATTTGCTGCGCAAGCTTCAGGCCGAGCTTGGCATGTCCATTCTGCTGATCACCCATGATATGGGTGTTGCGGCTGAAATTGCGGACCGTATTGCTGTTATGTATGCGGGAGCGATTGTAGAAGAGGGCACGGTAGAAGAAATCTTTGATCATCCCAGCCATCCGTACACCATTGGTCTGCTGCAATCCATTCCCGGCTTTGAGGGAGGACGCGGCGGAGAACTGTATACGATAAAAGGAACGATTCCGCCCATTGGCCAGCTTCCGACAGGCTGCCGCTTTCATCCGCGCTGTCCGCATGCGATGGAGGTCTGCAGTATGAAGGAGCCGCCGGATTTCATGATTACGGATGATCACCGTGCGGCCTGCTGGCTGTTTCAGGGTAAGCCGGTTCAAGCTGACAACAAAGATGAGGTGAGACAAGCATGACGAATGACACGGCAGTCCAACCGATGATGGAGACAACCTCCACCGCTGAAGTTCTGGTGGAGGTGAAGAATATCAAAAAATACTTCCCGATTACTAAAGGTCTTCTTAACCGGACCGTGGGGCAGGTAAAGGCGGTAGACGGTGTTTCCTTGTCTATCCGCAAAGGGGAAACCTTTGGACTCGTTGGTGAATCCGGCTGCGGCAAGTCTACCTTTGGACGCGTACTGCTCAGACTGCAAAGCGCTACTGGAGGAGAGGTCCTGTTTGGTGGCCAGGATATCCACTCTTTGAGCCATCAGGATTTGCGGAAGCTGCGGGAGAAGATGCAGATTATTTTTCAGGACCCTTTCGGGTCTTTGAATCCGCGGTTTCTGGTCAAGGATATTATTGGAGAGCCGCTGCGTATTCACCGGAGCATGTCGGCCAAGGAAATCGACGCCAGAGTCGTGGAGCTGATGGAGCTGGTGGGCCTCGATGCATCGCGGAGAAACCGTTACCCGCATGAATTCTCGGGCGGACAGCGCCAGCGGATCGGGATCGCACGTGCGATTGCGCTGAATCCTCAGTTCATTGTTGCCGACGAAGCGGTATCGGCACTCGACGTTTCGGTGCAGTCCCAGGTAATTAACCTGCTGATGAAGCTGCAGAAGGAGCTTGGTTTGACATTCTTGTTCATTGCGCATGGCCTAAATGTCGTCCGTCACATCTCGGATCGTGTAGGCGTCATGTATTTGGGTAAAATGGTTGAAGTCGCAGAGACCGAGGCTTTATTCGCCGCTCCATTGCATCCATATACAGCAGCGCTGCTCTCGGCTATTCCCAAGCCGACGCCAAGACGGAAGCAAGACCGGATTGTGCTGCAGGGTGATGTTCCTTCACCGGCAAATCCGCCTTCAGGCTGCCGGTTTCACACCCGTTGTCCGATGGCCCAGGAGAAATGCCGCCAGCAGGAGCCGCAGCTTGAGGAGTTGCTTCCCGGCCGGATGGTGGCCTGCCACTTTCCGCTGGCCACTTCGTGATCCCGCGGATGCCAATAAAATCATAAATATGGCATGAAAAGAGGGGATGTTTCAGAAGCCGTTATCCGGCTGCGGAAACATCCCCTCTTTGATCATGCTTCATATCTAGAGTGAATTCATGCTAAGCTTAAGAGAAATGAAATCATACAGAAACGATGGTGGCTATGCAGATTCAACTTGGAGAACAGACCTTGCAGCTTCATATTCAATATGGCAAACGGAAGAAAATTTCCCTGCAGATTGATATGGTGGGGCTTGTTATTGTTAAGGCGCCTACGGGCACAAGCGAAGAGATGATTCGGAGTAGTGTACAGAAGCATCAAGAGTGGATTCTGGAGAGTCTGCAGAGGAATGCGGCGGCCCGGCAGCTTCCGGCTCCCAAGGAGTATCAGGAGGAAGGGCGGTTCCTGTACCTCGGGAAGGAAGTTCTGCTGCATGAATTGATTGAGACCGGCGAGCGGGATGCGGAGAAGCTGAAGCTCGAGCTGAAGAAGTTCTATTTTACCAGTCTGAAAAAAATCGTTGCCGAGCGGATCACCCGGTATCAGACGGTGCTGAAGGTGAAGCCCAAATCCATTGAAATCGTAGAGTCCCGAACCAAATGGGGAAGCTGCAGCGCGGATAAAAAGCTGACCTTCAATTACCGGCTTGCCATGGCACCGCCCGAAGTGATCGATTATGTGATTATCCATGAGCTGTGCCATCTGCTGCATATGAACCATGACCGGTCCTTTTGGCGCCGTCTTGGAAGTGTAATGCCGGATTATAAAGAGAAGGAGGCTTTTCTGGCGCGGCAGGGTCAGTTTATGACACTTTAGCTGATAAATGTATTCGGGTACTTGAGTTCAAGCTCCTGCAGCGTAACTCCCCCTTACTAGTACTCCATTCCACGGACCTTCGAGAAGATCATAGTATCTCTTAACGCTCCATCCACATCACATTTGTCGTTTCGGATGATGCCTTCCAGGGTGAAGCCCAGGCGCCCGGCCACCCGTGCGCTCTGCGTATTGCGCGAGTCACACCGGATTTCGATCCGGTTAGCGCCCAGCTCTCTAATCGCATAGTCCGTAATGGCATCTACGGCCTCGCTGATATATCCTTGCCTGCTGCAAGATGTCCGCACCCAATACCCGATCTCGAATTTGCGCGTCTGCCAGTCTATCCGGTGCAGCCCGCTGCTACCCACGAGTTGACCGGATTCCTTATGATATAGAAGCATTCTGAGGTCTTTTCGCTCCATGAATTGCAGATGCGACCGCCGGATGCTGGCCTCGGATTCCTGAACAGTCGGCGGGACTTGTGCCCAAGGCATCCATGGACTCAGTTCTGCAAGACTTTCGTGAACCGCCTCGTTGACAGCGGCTCCGTCTCCCCACTGTGCTGCACGAATCAGTAGACGATTACTTTCGAAGTTCTCAGGGATATTCAATAAAATTGGATTTATACCAGCAGGTCCCATGGTCTCAGCTCCCAGAAAATGTTACTGATTAACATAACATATGGTTTATCCGGTTTTCAATCGGATTGATTACAGTCTTTTTGCCTATGTCTATAACATGCATGTCTAAAGTTGTCAATACGCTAAAGGATACCTAAAAGTACCCGCTGGTGTTATTCACAATGAATGGGATGGGGGTTATCTTATATATAAAGAAATGTTCTTAATTAAGAACCAGTAAAAAAGCTCCAATCGGTGCTTTTTAGAAGCACGGGGAGGCTTTTAAATCAGGTGGGGGCCTTACCATGAGCGCGATCGCCGGAATCTATCCATTGCAGCATGAACCTCTGGACCCGGAACTGGGCCCAGCCCTAATGCAACAGCTTGACCGCTATCCCGCTGATGAGCTCAGGACGTGGCAGAGCAAAGACATTTTCCTGGGCTGCCTGTCCCAGTGGGTCACGCCACAATCCCTCGGAGAGACACTTCCCTTTTATGATGCTGAGCGGAAACTGGCTATTACGGCTGACGCAATTATTGATAACCGGGAAGAGTTGTTCGAGCGGCTTCAGGTGCCGCGGGGGGATAGAGTCTCTATACCGGACAGTCTGCTTATTCTGCTCGCCTATGAGAAATGGGGCGATCAGGCACCGGTTTATCTGGTCGGTGACTTTGCCTTTATGATATGGGATGAACGGAAGCGTGCGCTGTTCGGAGCCAGAGATTTCTCCGGGAACCGGACATTGTACTTCCTTCGGTCCAGGGGGCTCTTATCTTTCTGTACCGTCATTCATCCACTCCTGTCGATGCCAGGGGCGGACCGGACCCTGAATGAGGGGTGGGCCTCCGAGTTCCTGGCGATCCATACACGGACAGATGTCTCGGACCTATATTCCACAGTCTATCAATCCATCGAACAACTGCCACCGTCCCATTCTATTTCCGTAAGCGGCGGAAATATCTCGTTCTCCCGCTACTGCACTCTGCAGGCTCCACCCGAGCTGCGGCTGCGGTCAGACCAGGAGTATGAGGAAGCCTTTCGTGAGGTGTTTGGGCAAGCGGTCCGGGACAGGCTTCGGACACACCGCGCAGTTGGAGCTAACCTGAGCGGGGGGCTTGATTCCGGCTCGGTAGTCAGCTTTGCAGCTGCAGAGCTTCGCCGCCAGGGCCAGCCGTTACATACCTTCAGTTCCTATCCGGTGGATAACTTTGTCGATTTCAACATCGGCAAACGTGTCGCCGACGAGCGTCCCTATATTCAGGAAACCATCGATCATGTGGGGAATATTCAGCCCAACTTTTTGAATTTCCCCCATCTGAGTCCTTACAATGACATTGATGAGTGGCTGGATATTATGGAGATGCCCTATAAATTTATCGAAAATTCCTACTGGCTAAAAGGGATCTTTGAACAGGCGCAAATGAAGAACATTGGCGTGCTGCTCAGCGGACAAAGAGGCAACTGGAGCATATCCTGGGGACCTGCGCTGGATTATCAGGCCAAGCTGATTCGTGAATTCCGCTGGATCTCCTTTTACCGGGAAAACCGGAAGTACAATGAGTCGATGGGTGCAAACCGCAAGAAGGTATTTCAAATTGTCGGTAAAAAAGCCTTCCCGGCCCTGACCCAGCTGCTGCCGGCTAAGCAGCACGAAGCCCCTCCTGATCTGATTCACCCCGATTTCGCGAGGCGTACAGAAGTGGAGGAACGGCTTAGGGTGCTGGGGATAAACAGCGGATCTTCCCAGACCATCTATGATATCCGGCGCAAGCATTTTGAACAGCCGCATGTCTGGAATGTGAATGGTACGGTAGCGACAAAGCTGTCGCTGAAATACCGGGTGTGGGATCGAGATCCCACGAATGATCTGCGTGTTATCCGCTTTTGCCTGTCTGTTCCGGAGAGCCAATATGTACAAAATGGGGTGGATCGTTCACTGATCCGCAGAGCGATGAAGGGATTACTGCCTGATGAGGTGCGTCTGAACCGGAAGCGGCGCGGCGTTCAGGGGGCGGACGGGATTTACCGTATGCTCCCGAAATGGGAAGCCTTTCTTCAGGAGCTCCGGGAGATGATCAAGGACCCTCGCACCTCCGCCTACCTTAATAATACCGGGCTCGCCGAATGTTTGAATCGGCTGGGTAGTGAGCCCGCACCAAGTATGATTTTCAACTCGGATTTTCGCCTTCTGACACGTGGACTTGTGTTTTATCGTTTTCTGAAGCGTTTGTCCTGAGAGTGCAATGCTTGAAAGGGGGTGAAAATATGAAAAAGGAATACAGCAAGCCTGCTTTGGAAGTACTCGATGTGAAAATGACTATGGCTGGACCTGGTGTCGCCATCGTTGATGCCTTCCAAGATGATCCGGATGAAGTACAACACTACTCCTAGGATGGTTTTGGTTCGATTGGCCCTAGTCTCCCTTTGCTTGCTGAGGGGGACAAGGGCTATATTTTACAGCAATACCCCGAAACCGGGCAAACCCGAAGATATGGAGTGGATCATATGGCGAGTACCGTTCAAGGTTTGGCTTACAAAGCGTTTGGTCTGCAGATCCACAGCGAATTCCCTTTGCCGGAGCTTCCTATTACCAGTGAGCCGGGGCTTATAGGCAGCATATCGGTCATTGAGGGGGATCTGAAAGACCGCTGGGAAGCTATACCGAAGATCACGCGGAGCCTTGGGGTATCCGGGCATGAGGTTATGTTCGAGGCGAAGGATACAGCCATCTTTGCCATTCAGGACGGCAATACGATTACAGTATCACCTGTTTCAGGAGCAGATCCGGATTGTATCCGTCTCTTCATCCTTGGCAGCTGCATGGGGATTCTGCTGATGCAGAAACAGATTCTTCCGCTTCATGGAAGTGCGCTTGTTATAGATGGCAAGGCATACGCACTGGTTGGGCGTTCAGGGGCAGGCAAATCAACGCTGGCCTCGTATTTGATGGATCAGGGGAGTCCGCTGATCAGTGACGACGTTATTCCCGTTATGGTGCATAATGGTTATCCATTAGCCGTTCCAGGTTATCCGCAGCAAAAGCTGTGGCAGCAGAGCCTGGACTATTTGGGAATGAATTCGTCCCTCTACCGCCCGCTGTTTGAGAGAGAAACCAAGTTTGCCGTACCGGTGCATGACCGCTTTTACGGTGAGCCATTGCAGCTTGCAGGCCTGTTTGAATTATCTGCCGCCCCGGAGGCTCCGGTCAGCCTGCAGACGATTAACGGTATGGAGCGGTTTCACACCTTGTACAATCATACTTATCAGAGAGCAATTGTCGACCGGATTGGTATCCGTGAATGGCATTTTGGAATGCTGGCTTCCTTCGTGGGACGGCTGCCGATGTACCGGCTGACCCGGCCGGAGCAGGGCTTCAGTGCTCCGCAGCAAACCGCACTTATTCTAGAAGCGTTGCAGCAGCATCAAATGAAGGAGATGAATCCATGAATATGAATACTACAGAGGTCCTATCGCTCGAATCCGTGCTGGTACAGCGCGAGGGGAATATTGCCAGCGATATGGACGGCGAGAAGGTCATGCTGAATGTAAAGAATGGCAAATACTACAACCTGGGTGAGGTTGGCGGGGAAATCTGGACTGCGCTGGCGTCGCCTGTAACCGCAGGCCGGGTGGTAGAGATCATTCAGGAGAGCTTTGAGGTTCCAGAAGAGATTGCCCGCCAGGATGTGTTTGCTTTTTTGCAGAGCCTGCTGAATGAGGATCTTGCGGCTATTGTAAGCCAGCCATGATTACCTTGCGGCGCATTCGCTTACTGCTGACGGTGGACAAAGCCGCCTTGGCGCTCCTTCCCGAGGCGCTTTGGAGGCTTTTTCTCGTTCGGATCCAGCTGTTGTTTCCTTTTGCCAAAACGGCTTCCCAGCTGGGCATACAGTCTCTGGAAACCCCTGTAGTATCCAAAGAGAGCGATATCGCCCGCATTCAGCATATTACCAAAGCGATCCGTATCATGAGCCGCTATACGCCCTGGAAAAGCACTTGTATGGTCCGGGCGGTAGCCGGACTCCAAATGCTCGAAAAACGCGGGATCGAGAGCACGCTGTACATGGGAGTTGCCAAGGACAAGCAGGGCCAGATGATTGCCCATGCCTGGTTACGCAGCGGGTCTTATTATGTCTCCGGCGATGATGTGATGAAGGGTTTCGTGGTGGTGAAGAAATTCGCCAAAGTATTACATGCTGAGTGATCGAGGTGGGTCCATGCAAGCGATAATGTACTACATCCGGCAGCTTCAGCGCTTGTCCGGAGTCAAACTGTATCTAAATCTGCTCGGTATGGGGATCAGTGGCCTGCTGGAGAGCTCTGCCGTTCTGCTGCTGGTGCCCATGCTGGGCATGGCCGGCATTCAGCTTGGCGGAAAAACGGCAGGCCTCGACCTGCCTATGCTCGGTTTCATATCAGACCTGCCTCAGACCGAAGCGCTTGCGCTGGTGCTTGGCGGGTATGTATTCATTGTACTTTCCCAGAATCTGATCACCCGTTTTGTAGCTATCCGGAACGTCGATATTCAGCAGACCTACAGCCGGCAGCTGCGGTATGAAGTATACAGTGCATTGCTGCGGGCCGAATGGTCTTTTTTTCTGAAAAAACGCACCTCTGACCTGATCAATGTAATGACGACCGAGCTCGCGAGGGTGCTTGCGGGGATCAGCGCTTTCCTGCAGTTCCTGACTTCGCTGCTGTTCACACTGGTCCAGATTGGCTTCGCGTTCTGGCTGTCTCCCCAAATGACGCTTGCCGTACTGGTCTGCGCGGTTCTGCTGTCTTTGTTCTCCCGCCGGTTTATCCGCAAGGCGAAGAGGCTGGGCAGCCGGAGCTCCGAGCTGGGCAAGCAGTATCTGGCCGGGATTACGGATCAATTGAACGGCATCAAGGATATCAAAAGCAACAATCTGGAGGATTCCCGGCTGGGCTGGATGCATGAATTCACCGGTGAGGTCAAACAGGAGCAGCTGGATTATACGCGGCTGCGCACGAATTCCCAGCTGCTGTACAAAATGTCATCAACGCTGCTGATCGCGATGTTCATCTTCGTGTCGTTCCGTTTTCTGCATGTGGAGGGACCTTATCTGCTCCTGGTGATTCTGGTGTTCGCCCGGCTGTGGCCGACCTTCTCCGCGCTTCAGACACTGCTGGAGCAGCTTGCTTCCGTGCTGCCTTCCTTCAAGCAATTGCAGCTGCTGCAGGAAGAATGTCTGCAGGCTGCGGAGCATGGCGCGCAGGAATCCAGAGCTGTCGTTGCCCCTATGATGCTTAAGCATAGTCTGGAGGCGCGCAATGTGGATTTCCGCTACAACCCGCAAGAGCAGGAGTACTCGCTGCGCGGTGTGAACGTGGTGATCCCGGCTAACCGTATGACTGCCATTGTAGGACGTTCGGGTGCAGGGAAAAGCACGCTGGTGGACCTGCTCATGGGACTGATGCAGCCGGAATCGGGGGAGATTCTGGCAGACGGGCAGCCGGTCACTGGAGAGAGGCTTCTGCCTTACCGGCGTTCTATAGGCTATGTAGCGCAGGACCCTTTTCTGTATAACGCCACGATTCGTGACAATCTGACGATGATCAAGCCGGATGCCAGTGAGGATGAGCTATGGGAGGCGCTGGAATTCGCTTCGTCAGCCGATTTTGTCCGTAAGCTGCCTCAGGGATTAGACACACTGCTCGGTGACCGCGGCGTCCGTCTTTCAGGCGGAGAGCGGCAGCGTCTTGTGCTGGCACGGGCAATCATCCGCAAGCCGTCTATCCTGGTGCTGGACGAAGCGACGAGTGCACTGGATACCGAGAACGAGAAGCGGATTCAGGAGGCGCTGGAGCGTTTGAAGGCAACAGTCACAGTCATCGTCATTGCACACCGGTTGTCGACAATCCGGGGAGCGGATCAGATTCTGGTCATCGACCAGGGCCGTGTCATCCAGCAGGGAGTATTCAGCGGCCTGGTCTCCGAAAAAGGCGGCATGTTCAGCCGTCTGCTCAGCAGCCAGGAAGAGGCCATGTAAGGTTAGAGTGGTGCAGCAGGTTCTGCGTTCTAATGAAATAAATGGGTATAAAAAAAGGATACTTCCGCACAAAGTGCAGGAGTATCCTTTTTATTGGTGCGTTGAAAGGGAGTATCTCTATTTCACAGCCATACCGTGCGGCCATCGGCGCGGTATGGCTATTATTCCGTTCTGCCGCTAACCTTGCGCCAAGTCCACAAAAAAGGGCGCAAAAGGAAGTAGAGCACATGCAGCTTCTTTGGCAGCGGCAACGTCTTGGCATCTGCCGCATAAGGGTACAGAAAGCCGATGATGTACAGAAACTGATGCCAGCGCGTCAGGATCGCCGGCTGATAATATTTGTAATGGCGCTCTACCTCCGGCTCCAGGGGAGGATTGTGCAGATTGATCATACGCGCGACATAGAAAAGCGAAAGCCCGGCAATCCGCCGCGCCTTGGGCCGCTCCGCGAGGCTGGCCAGCGCAGGCTCAACTGGCGCAGCCAGCAGATCGGCAGCAAGCAGAAGCGCCTGTCCGCCGACATCGTTGTAATGGTACCGCCGCAGCAGTGCGGTCAGTTTGCCGGTATCGGGCTTTTGGAGCAGTAGCTGACGGATATCCAGCAGCCATCTCAGTCTCGACCAGCCATGGCGTGCGCCATGGGCCGCCAGAAAAAGAAATAAGTCTTCGCTGCCCAAATAATGGACATTGTGCCCGAAGTGGCTGCTCGTCCGTGCATGTTTCCACAGCTCGTCGAAATCCGGCTCTGTGGAGGGACCGGGACTGAGGCGCCAATGCACCTCCACCTTAATGCCTTTGTCCGGATGATTGAACGTGGTGTGATGCTCCCGCCATTTCCAGTCTCCCAGTATACTTTCGAAGTCTTCCTCCTTGACATAACCAAGGCGGAGAAGCAGTGATTCCGTTTCAGCCAGCTGTGCCATCGGTACGATAAAATCGAGATCACGCGAGGTGCGCAGCGAGATTTCGCCATACAGCTCCTGGGCAAGCACCGGTCCTTTCAGGAACAGGGAACGGATCTGCAGCTTCGCAAGCTCCTCCCCGATATAGCCCATTTCCCCGCTGAGCTGGAGCATTTGCACAGTATTTCTGCGGTATTCCCGTTTCAATCGCTCGGTTACCTCCGGGGGCACATGCTCTTCACGCATCCGGCTAAGTTTGGGATAAATATAAGGAAATACCCGATGATGCAGGGACAACCGTACCCATAGCTCCCAGTCGATATCCATGAACAGCTGTCGATTCTGTTTGGCGGTGTCATCGATGTCGTCCGTGTTAAGGACTTCTAAAAGAAGCCGAAGCTCTTTGGAAAAGCTCTTTGTATCCAGGCCATACCCGTCATTCATAGGAGATCTCCTTACTTGAATTTGTAACGCTTCGTTCTGTAATCTGTTCGGTTTAAAGAACGCACTTTGAGCGTACCATCGAAACCTGAAAATTGTCAATTTCCTGAACTATAACATGAAGATAGACTATTGACGCAGTCAAGGTAGTTGGTAGACTAGTGAGAGTGCTCGGATCAATGAATACGCAAATGTGGGGGAAGAGCGAAAGAGATGGTACTATTAGGCGCTATAGTTAACGGTATTGCGATTATTGCAGGAACACTCCTGGGCAAGCTGCTGCAGCGGATACCGGAGAGTATGAAAAACACAGTGATGCAGGCGATTGGCCTTGCCATTATTGTTCTGGGGATTCAGATGGGCTTCAAAAGCGGAAACTTCCTGATCGTCATCCTGAGTCTCGTCATCGGAGCTGTGGCAGGTGAATGGATAGATCTGGATGAGAAGTTCAACCGGGTAGGCGAATGGCTGGAGCATAAGATAGGTTCAGGTGAACAAGGGAGCCTGTCCCTTGGTTTTGTCACCGCAAGTCTGGTGTTCGTGGTGGGGGCAATGGCCATTCTGGGCGCACTCGACAGCGGGATGAAAGGGGATCATCAGATTCTGTATACCAAAGCTATCATGGATGGATTTATTTCCATTATACTGACCTCTACTTTGGGAATGGGTGTCTTGTTCTCTGCGATCCCCGTTTTTCTCTATGAAGGAGCCATTGCCCTGTGTGCTACACAGATTACCCGGTTCGTTCCCGATGCCTTGATGAGCAGCATGATTACAGAGATGACAGCAGCTGGCGGGGTGATGATCATGGCTATCGGCCTCAATCTGTTGGGGATTACCAAGATCAAGGTGGCTAATCTGTTGCCGGGCATTCTGGTGGCGGTGCTGCTGGTGGCGATGATGTACGGGTACGGGCAGTCTGTTTGAAAAGTAGACGGAACGCCGCTTAGAGATCCTTTTTCAGGTAATAGTGGCTGAAGCCTCCGGCATTGGGAAGGGTCCCGTACACCTCGAAACCGTGTTTCAGGTAAAAATCCAACGCTTGAAAGCTTAAGGTGTCCAGCTTGATGAAATCGCAGCCTTTGGAACGGGCGAGGGATTCAGCCTCTGCGATCAGCAGGCTTCCATAGCCGGTTTTGCGGCAGGCCTCGTCCACGAACAGGTAGTGCACCTCCAGCCAGTTCCAGCAGATTTCACCGGTGAGGCCACCGTAATTCACGCCATCCGCATTTTTTAGAAACAGCTGTACTTCCTGGTACCTGCCTTTTAAGGAATCAGGGAAATGCCTCCAGTTAAACTCTCTCATTTTGTCTGATACATAGGTTTTGTCGGCAGGGAGGAATGTCTGAGAAATAAAAAGCTCCATGGTCGATACTTCCTCTCGGTTCGGATAGAAGCCTGTTAAGGGCTCAATATCTTGAGCTTAGCATATCTCTGCCGGGACTTCGTGCTAAAGTTTTCTTTATAGTTGTTGAGTACCGCTGATCTAAATCAGTGAAAGGTCATGATGGGAGCATAAGTGATGAACATTCAAAAAACTCCTGGAAGGATGTGAGGAAATGATAAATGCTATACGCGGGATACCGGGGGCCGAGTCGTGGTCAACGGTAGAACCCGTGCTGAAAGGCTGGTCGAGTGACCGGAAGTTTTATGTCGAGGATCTGGCGGGGCGCAGATTGCTGCTGAGACTCTCACCGGGTGCTTCGCTTGAGTGCAAACAGCGGGAATATGAAGCGATCCGCAGCTTTAATGAATTGGACTTCCCGATGTCCCGGGCTGTTGATTTTGGGAGTTGCAGCAAGAGAAGCTCCCCCACTATGAAGCGGAGATGCAGGCCAAGATTCTCTCAAGGATCAAGGAATACGAAGACTGCCCGTACCACCTGGAGGGGGATCAGCAAGTAATTGCCTTCGTTCGGCAGAACATCAGTGAGATCCATAATGTGGAAAAGGTGCATCATCACGGTGATTTCCATGTAGGCAACCAGATTTACACGACTGAAGGAAGGATTGGCGTTATAGATTTCAACCGCTGGGACATTGGAGATTATGCGGAGGAATTCTATAAAATACAGTTCTTCGACAGGGAGCAGAGCATCCCTTTTGCTAAGGGCAAGCTGGAGGGCTATTTCGGAGGGCCGCCACCGGAGGATTTCTGGAAAAGACAGGCGCTGTATGTGGCGTATACCTCGCTGTATTCCATAAAGTGGTCGATTCCCTACGGCGAAGCCGACATTCAGGACATGATGGAACGCTGCCGACTCGCTCTGAAGGACTATGACCAATTCCGTAGAATGATTCCCGGCTGGTACCGGGAGTAGTCGGCTAGACAACCAATGTCACAAACTACAGCCGGGCGAACCGCTGCTCGGTTTTCTGCAGATAGTGTTCACGCGCTTGCGGGCTGCGTCTCTCCATACCGGTATAATTGTACCAGCGGAGTTTGTGGATACCCATCTTGCGGAAGGTGCCGCGGAAGAGAACTTTGGTGACGGGATTGCCGAAGAACCATCGGTAGATCGTGTCCGGAGTGCTCATCACAGTCAGCAGGGAGACGCCTGTAAGCTTCGGCAGCAGGTGGGAGAACGGCCGTCCCGGCTTCGGTTCATGATAGATTGTCCCCTTAACAAATACTTTGTCAAGAAAACCCTTCGTAGTAGCGGGCATACATTCCCACCAGATTGGAAAAATGAAGATCAGATGATCGGCGGCGATTATACGCTTCTGGTAGTCAGCGGCAAGCGGGTCAAGCGTCTTTCCCTGTCTCCAGGCGGCAAGCTCTGCAGCAGAGATCACCGGATTGAAGCCGTCGGCATGCAGATCCATGAGATCCACCTCATGGTGGTTCAAGGCCAGACCGCGCATAACGGAAGCCAGGAGGGCGGCGGAATAGCTTCGGGCGTGAGGGATATTTGCGGAAGCTCCAGCCCCGTATGGATGATCGAAAATAATAGCAATTCTCATGAGCAGTACTCCTTTGGGTTTATTGTTTCGTGAATTACATTTATGTTTCTTGGATACAATAATATATGCTGGTTTCTATGGTGTCAATAATATTTCCTGGAAACTTTATTTATGTTCCGTTTGTTGCTACACTGGATTCAGCAAGTGCCACAGAATTTAAAGCGTAGGCTTTGAAAGTATTTTTAGGAGGGAACCCTGCTGTGCCTTATTCCCCAGAGAGTGCAAGCATCACCTCTAAGCAGCTTCTCATTCATAATCTAATGGAGTCAGCATCTAAACTTCAGAAGCATTTTCAAACGGAGGATGATGACGAGCGGCGTTGGATGATCCGCAATTGCAACAATCCTCTTGTCATTGAGTTTCTGCGGGAGTCTACGGTGATGATGCTGCATGTCATAGACGCAATCGGTAAGCTGGAGCCGGTCAATGGAGCCTCCATTTCGAAAGAGTTCGGCATTCCCAAGGGCAGTGTGTCTAAGGTCACCCGGAGGCTGCTGGAGAAAGGAATCATCAGCACGGAATTTTTGCCGGATAACAAGAAGGAAGTGCTGTTCCGCACGACTGCGTTAGGCCGGGAAGTCTTTGAGCTTCACCAGGCGCTGCACCGGCAAATGAATATTGGCATCCAGCTTTTCCTGGAAAGATACACTGAGGAGGAACTGTCCTTCATCATCCGTGGGCTTGAGGATACGATGGAAGCGACATGGACGGAACCGGAAACCATTGCCGCTAAGTTTGCAGGGCAGCATTCTGCCGCTGCGGAGGAGCCGTTGTTTACAGGAGAATCCCCGGAGCTGCAGCAGATTACAGCTATGCTCCGTCAACTGGATGAACGTAGTCTGAAGAAGGCGAAGACCATTCTGCAGGATGTTTTTTTCACTTCGTATTAATATTGGTGTAAAAGATTGAAATCAAGGAGTGCAGTACGGTAGAATTGCACTATACGACCAGCAGATTTAACCAAGAAGGGGATTGTAACGTTTGAATAATGAAGAATTGAATAACGGGCTGCCGGAGAATTACGAGGAACTGAAGAAGGCTGCCGGACGCTCTGCCGATTGGAGAGCGCGTCTTGAGGCCGTGGAGGAGCTTGGCCGCTTCAACCATAAACAAATTATTGATATTCTGAATCGTCTGATGATCAGCGATCCTGTATATACCGTTCAAGAAGCTGCATATGCGAAGCTGAAGGCCTTCGGTGAAGAGGTTACCGTGCCTTCGAAGAACAAAGCGGAGCTGTTCAGAGGTGTATCCAAGATTGTGCTGCGCGTCAAGAAGAGCCTTCCAAGGGACCATTCCTATGAAGAGTTCAAGGAAAAGCTGAAAAAGATGCGGATTGACGTCTATGATGCTTATGAAGGCGAGAAGGGCGAAGATTTTGACGCCTGGCTGCAGAAATTGTGGGCTTCAGCCACTAAATAGGTAAGGCCATAGAGCGGAGAGACGGGGAGGATTCCCTATCGCTCCGTTTTTTGACGGTTCTCAAAAACTAATCATGCAAAGGATGACAATATGCTTAACAATTCATCTACTGAATCATTAACACGCCTATTTCAGGAGTTTCTTCAGCTGTCTGCCGGACTGCGCCCGAACTACATTGCCAGCTTAGGGAGCGGGGGATCGGCCGGGGTCCCGGCGATCAGCGACATCGTACCGGCTGTGCCAGGGCTTTTGGAGGCCATCTACAGCCAGGTTTCGGGTACCAGCAGCAACGAAGAAGAGCCAAGTCTGATCGAATTCATTCCGGGCTACCGGCTGATTCATATTCAGGAGTATGCGCAGGAAATCCAGGTGCTGAGAAGTATTCTGGAAGAAAAGGGATACAGCGGCGGAGGAACCGTTCTGCCCATCCTGACCAACTACGGTAGTGATTTTATCTGCTATTTGCAGAGTGAGGACGGAACCGAGCGGATCTGCGACCTGCTGCATGACTACGGCGACCTGGTGGTGATGTACGATTCCCCGGAGAAGTTCCTGGAGACGCTTTGCGAATTTTACAAGCAGGATGTGTATTTTCTGGATGAGGAAGGCTATTTGGACTGCGATCTGGTTCTCGAAGGGGAAGTTGGCGCAGCACTGAATCCGTCGGCCAACTATTGGTCGGAATGATTTCCTGGCAGAAGAACACAGCGGACGAAAATTTCAATTCGTTATTAAAGAGGTTCAATTTATCTCACGTATACAAAAAACGGGTGTCTTCCATATAGAGGAAGACACCCGCTTTATTATTTATAGAAGCAACTTGCCGTGTTTACACTATAGCGGTAAAGCGGTTATTCCTGCGCAGCCTTTTTTTCCTGCTCCCGCAGTTCCACGCGCCGGATCTTGCCGGAGGCGGTTTTTGGGAGATCCGCGATAAATTCAATTTTGCGCGGGTATTTGTAAGGGGCCGTCCACTCTTTTACATGGGACTGCAGCTCTTTGGCCAATTCTGGTGTACCTGTAACATTGTCCTTCAGTACAACAAAGGCTTTGACAATCGAGCCGCGAATCTCGTCAGGACTGGCCACCACGGCGCATTCCTTGACCAGGGTATGCTTCATCAGGGCTTCTTCCACTTCAAACGGTCCGATGGTATATCCCGAACTGATGATGATGTCATCGCCACGGCCTTCGAACCAGAAGTAGCCGTCCTCATCCTTGTGCGCCCGGTCTCCGGTGACAAAATACTCTCCATGCGAGCAGTTCACCTTGCGTTCCGGGTCTTTGTAATAGTTCTGGAACAAGGCTGGCATGCTTAAGTGTACGGCAATATCTCCAACGACTCCTGCAGGCAGCAGGTTCCCTTCTTCGTCAATGACCTCAACAAGGCCGGGAGCTATGGATTTGCCCATGGAGCCGACACGGATCGGTTCATCCTTGAGTGCCGCAATAATCAGCGTGCTCTCCGTCTGCCCGTAGCCGTCGCGGATAGTAATATCGAAATGCTCCTGGAAGGTGTTGATGACCTCCTGGTTGAGCGGCTCACCTGCGGATACGGCGCAGCGCAGCTTCGACAGATTATAGTGCGGCAGACCTTCGGTCTTGGCCATTAAGCGGTATTCGGTAGGCGTACAGCATAATACCTGAATTCCCTGATCCTGCAGCAGCTGCAAATAACGTTCCGGATGGAAAGGCCCGTTGTAGACAAAGCCGGTTGCGCCGTTGCCTAGAACAGTGAGGAACGGACTCCAGATCCATTTCTGCCAGCCCGGTGCGGCTGTAGCCCAGACAGTATCGGACTCACGGATATCGAACCAGAGCGAAGAGACAATTCTCAGATGTGCGTAACCCCAGCCATGCGTATGAACCACAGCCTTGGGATTGCCGGTTGTGCCCGAGGTATAAGCCAGAATTGCGATATCATCGCGGCGGCTCGCTACAGCTGTGAAACTCTCCGGCTGCCCATCCATCAGGCCCTCCAGATCAGTCCACCCGCTGCCAAGTACTTCTTCACTCCCGCCAACCGAGAGACGGTAATCAAGTGCCGGCAGATCATCGGTGATTTTATTGACTTCACTGGTCACTTCAGACCAGACAATGACCGCTCTGGCTTCGGAATGGCGCAGCCGGTAGGCCAGATCCTTGGCCCGCAGCATTTCGGAGGAAGGAATAACAGCGAGCCCAAGCTTTAGGCAGGCCAGATAAATGACATAAGCGATAATCCGGCGCGGAACCATAACAAGTACACGGTCACCTTGCTTCAGGCCTAGACCGGACAGCCCGCCGGCAAGGCGGTAGGCCTGCTTCATAAGCTCACCGTAAGTGATTTCTTCGTAATTGCCGTTCTCTTGTAGCCACTTAAGCGCAATCTTATCGGCTGGATGATGCTCCATTTCCGAAGTGAGATTGTAGAATTCAGGTGCAATCCAATGCTGATTGTCCAAAATGAATCTCTCCTAATATAAACGTGATGTTTTTTCAATAGGTATAGTATAGCACGTTCTCCTAGTACCAGGTGCTAAACTGGAGGGGAACAGTAGAGAATGTTCTGTGACTATTTTTGGCTATCATGCAGAAATGTATAGGCCCCAGAAAGGAAGAGCATCATGGCACTACGGTTTCAAAATAGTCGCAATCCCGATTAGGGAAAGGCTTATGGGAAATTATACAAAATTGAAACAACTTGTCCAGGGCAACCTTCTATAATAGTGGGAAAAGCCCCCAAGCGGCGGCATGGCTTGCTCCCTCCCTAATCTTTTGCTTACGATTATTCCCAATACCATTAAGGGTAAGCCAAGCAAGGAACCTTCAGCCGCTAACCGGCAACTATCCAGAAAGCAGGAAGATGACCATGAACCCTACAGCCTTTGAAGAGATTTATACCATTATGGAAGCTTCTTTTCCTGTCACTGAAATCAGAACCTTCAGTGGACAAAAGTCGTTGCTCAGCCATCCTCATTACCGGCTGCATACCGAGCTGGATACGGAGAACCGCATTCAGGCCTTCCTGGCCGCATGGGAATTCCCGGAGCTGCGGTTTGTCGAGCATCTTGCGGTCAACCCCGAGATCCGCGGAGGGGGGATTGGCAAGAAGCTGATGCAGACGTATCTCGCCCTTACGGACAAGCCTGTTGTGCTGGAGGTGGAGCCACCGGAAAATAAGCTTGCAGAGCGCAGAATCGTCTTTTACGAGCGCCTGGGCTTTCATCTTAATCCTTTTGATTATGTGCAGCCTCCGCTGCGCGAGGGGCAAGCCGATCTGCCTCTGAGAATCATGACCTATCCCCGGCAGGTGACGCTGCAGGAATTCCGGATGTTCCGGGATATCCTGTATACCGAAGTCTATAATATCCCGGTTCCTGGCCGCCGCCGGTAGCATTGGGATTACCATGAGCTAGGCCACAGCCCGCACTATTCATTATGAATAGGCGGGTTTTTTCTCAAGAAAAACGGACACTGGCTTGGAATTACTTCTTTACAATCACGATACAAGTTGGAAACAAGTTCATGATTAAATGTATCTATAGCAAGGAACACACAAACGAACTTACAAGGAGACGATTATAATGAAAAGCAAAAAAATGATCATAGCAACCATGGTATTCGGAATGGCAGTTACAGGCTCGGCGGGGGTATATGCAGGAACCAACATGCAGAAGATTAGCGCGTATCTGAATCACAGCATTGGATTTACAGTAAACGGAGCCGCATACACTCCGGTAGATAATAATGGCAAGACGCTTGCACCAATCACTTATAATGATACAACTTACCTGCCTGTCCGGGCGATGGCGGACGCGCTCAAAGTGCCGGTAACTTTCAATCCTTCAACCAATCAGGTCATTCTGGGTTCATCAGCGGGATCAACAGCACCGGGTAACGGTTCAGCGGTTACTTTGGCCACCATCCAGTACAGTGCCGCGCAAAAAGAAGCCATCACCAAGGCATTCTCCGCCTTCCAGGGCTTCGAGACCGCCTATGCACCGATGCAAATGATCAGCGGAGACGCCTTCCAAAAGGCAGCCGAAGGCTCCGATGGCGTAAGATTCCTCTTCAGCCACATGAACGTAGATATCTCGCCGCGGGATTACTCCTACGAGTATAACGGTACTACAGTGAAGCTTTCGACTGGTGCAGCAGCCAAATGGTATACTCCTTCGGATATCCCGATGCTTACCTTTAAGCTGGATGACCGCTACGTCACTCTGAGCTCACCGGACAAAGCGCTGAGCAAAGCCCAGCTTGAGAAAGTGGCTGCAAGTGTAGCGAAACTGAGCAAATAACATTTTCTATTATTAAAGGTGAAACTGCGAGCAGCCCGCTCTATCCATAGGATAGGCGGGCTGCTCCATAACCTTACTTTGAAAAGAAAGCCGCAATCGCAGCTGCAAAAGAGACAATGCAGCTCCATATCCACGAAGAACAGCAGACAATAACCCCGTAGGTCTCCTCTCCAGAATTCAGGAGTCCTGCGGGGTTATCTGCTATTTATTTATTCGTGCCGTGCTGCTTGGTTGCCAGTCTGGCTTCCGGTGAGCCTTTGCCGCGGCGTTTGTTTTTCTCCGCCTTCTTCATGTTCTCCTGAAACTTCTCCACGAACTCGTGAGTGTCCATTGATATCCTCCTAAAAGTTTTGTAAGCATGTGCTTCATCGAGTGACTTCGTACAAAACTCGCTTCGAAAGCATACGCTAAAAGTTTTGTAAGCATGTGCTAAGTGTAGCAGCAGTATTTCTCAGACCTGCTGTTACTGTGCCCGCTTTTGCGGAGGATCATTCCTGGCGGGTCAGCGTCTGGTCCGGGGAGGCTCCATACAGAGCCAACGCCTTCAAAGCGGATTCCCGCATGCGTTTTTTTAGCCAGTTCCCTTCAACAATTCGCACCCGTTTGCCCAGAAAGCGCATTTTGGATAGCACATATTCACCTTCGTTGCCCAAGTAGAACAAGGAGATGTAATAGGTGTCCTTGTCCTCGTCATAACGGACCTCCTTCTCGAAGCAGGAAAAGGCATAGAGAATCCTCGACAACTCCCGGTTGTAATTCGGAAGGACCTCGATCACGGCGCTCTGCCTGCGGCTCTCCAGAATTCGGTGGATCTCGGCCTGAGTCGTGCGTACAAGCTCGGGTGCTGCCGGAACTTCGCATACCGATGTTATTTTCTTCAGTCTGATGCTCATGAAGTCCCGGCGCGTCCAGCTGTACCACAGCAGATACCATTCCCGTTTGACCATGGAATATTCGAGACGGTAGGGAAGGCCGGACTGTTCCGGACCGGGGTGCCCGTTGTTCAGGCCGATGCTCACTTGTATGCCCTGATGGTGTTGAATACTTCGGCGAAGCACACGCACCAGCGGATGATAGACCTGTACTTCTGCAGTCGAAGCCTTATGGATCAGATCTTCAGCGAGATTCAGAGGAGCCTCTCCCTCCAAAAGGGTCTGCAGCTTATCAAGTGTCACTCCGGAAAAGGCGGCGGCAGCAGAGGGATGGTCCAGCATCAGCTTCAGCCAGGAGCGTTCATGGGAAGTGGAGAGAAAGACGCCGCTATCCTCCATCCGGGAGAGGATACGGTAATTAAAGATTTTCTCAAAAGGGTTCATAGTAGTCCAGCATCTCCTTCCATTCCGCAATCAGCTCCTGCCGGAGCTGCCTCGGCGCAAGCACCTCACAGCTTGAGCCGAAGCTGCGCAGCCAGGGCTTGATTTCGGTCGTGCCGTTTACGGTAATTTCATAGATGAAAAAGTGCAGATCCTCCTCGGTTATAACACCCCACTGCCCTTGCAGCAGCACACGCTCCTTCACAAAATTACGGGCAGAGCCGCTGCGCTGGGGATTTAGGAATTTAGCCCTTACAGTAACGGGACGGCTGGTATCGATCAGCCAGCTTGTGGCGATCTGCTGCTCCAGCGCGGATTGCTCCGCCAGGAAAAGCTCTTCTGTGACAGCTTCGCCTTCCTCGATTTGTGTCATGCCCTCCATCCGGTACTTGCGGATGCCCATGTGCTTGCTGTGAGTGAGTAAATACCATCTGCCGTACTGATGATCGTAGACGATTTTGAGGGGCAGTGCTGTTTCCGGGCGGCCGCCGGATTCACGCTCGAAGAGCGGATTGGTGCTTTTAGCGGCATAGCTGGTGTCGGCTTTCGGCGAAAAGTAGAGAAAATGCACCTTACTGCGGCTTTTGATGGCTGCCAGAAGTGTGGACAAGTGGGCTTCATCCAGGATTCTGGAATAATAATGGTATTTGTATAAAAAGGGTTCGATGGCCTGTTTCTCCGCATCCTGCCGGAGCAGTTCTTTTTTCAGGCTGTTGCGGAGCAAATATCCCTGCACGGAAGGCAGCTGGGTATTCGCCATAATATCCACGAAGTCGAACAGATCCATAAGCTCCTCTCCGGTCAATTGCTTGACCAGATCATTATTCAGCCGGTAACGGTAAGGACGCGGACCGGCTCCCCGCACAATAGCCCCGACCTCCTGCAAATATTTCAGGTCGCCGCGGATCGTCTTTTCATCGGGAAAAGTATTCTCCGGGTCCAGCCCGCAGCAGCAGATGTCCAGCAGATCCTTTATGGCCAGCTCCTGGCCGCCATTCAGTGCAGCTAGAATCCGGGAGATTCTCAGACTTTCTGATTCCTTGAGCGACTTGGCCTGGAACAGAAACAGCAGCAGGGGGTCGGCGGATTCGTAGTAATTGAACCGAAGCGCATCGGTGAAGCCCTGGGCTTGTGCCTCCGGCGGCTGTTCCTGCAGGGTGGTTGCGACTTCCTTTAGCTTCTTCAGGGTTTTATCGAAGGTATGAACCGAGATGCCGAGACGTTCGGCAAACTGCTGACGGCTGTACGCACCGCTGGTC
This sequence comes from Paenibacillus sp. P32E, assembly GCF_001909085.1. Taxonomy (NCBI): domain Bacteria; kingdom Bacillati; phylum Bacillota; class Bacilli; order Caryophanales; family Paenibacillaceae; genus Paenibacillus; species Paenibacillus sp. P32E. The sequence continues at coordinate 193,186 of NZ_LVYY01000006.1, forward strand.
AATACAAGCATCCGCAGAAACTGGATTTCCTTATCAAAGCTTTCCTTGGCCATGGCAGCCTCCGATCATACATAGTAGACACCTAATTTCTATTGTACCAGCGGTGGCAAATGGAGAAAATGGAGAAGTTTCTCTATTCTCGTAATACTTACGCCATGTTCGCCGGGAAGAAAATAAGCGAAGATGGATACAAGAAAGCTGATGCTGCCAAGCGAAGCTGACTTGAAAAGATTCTCCGAGGCGCATGGACGGGATACTTCGCCTGTTAAGCGACCTGTCGCTGGTTCGACTCCAGCTTCTTTCTAAAGAAGGAATAGCTCAGTGGTAGAGCAGTCTGTGCCTGTCCAATCTTGTTTTCTTCGGAGGTTAAAATGTACACAAAGCGAGGCGACTGAAAGGGATCCTTCGTCTGTTACGGGAATAGAATTGACGGTGCCCCAGGGCACTGACCGGCCTTTTCAACCCAATTCCTCGCTTTGTGCAATCCATCAAGCCGGTGAGGCGCCGGGACGGGTTACTTCACACTCCAACGTGACCAATGAAATATCCTGGGCAATACGGCAGGTTCGACTCCTGCAGATACACCTGTCCCACATTTTCCTCACCGGTATTGATGATTAGGAGGTAATGAACATGAGCTTTGCTTCGAAACTGTTTGGCTCCATGAAGCCACATGCCCTGAACAAGGAAGGGTATCCCGCTTATACGCGTCCTATGGAAGAGCAGTATCTGCAGATGCTTTTGACGAATACAATGCATAATACGTTTTATGCGGACCAGCAGGAGCTTATAGATCATGCGGCAGAGCTGCATCAGCAAATGGCTCTTGAACAGCCGGAATTTATGGCAAAAGCGCTGGTCTATGCCAGGGGGGAGGGGTTCATGAGACTGCAGCCGCTGTTTGGGCTGGCTGTACTATCCGGTACCCGTCCGGAGCTGTTCGCCAAAGTCTTCATGAAGGTTGTGCAAATCCCGTCTGACCTGTCCGATTTCTTGACGATCCTGCAGGGGCTGGGACGTGGGGAGGGCGGCCGGGCGGTGAAGCGCCAGGTCAATCTGTTCCTGTCGGGAATCAGCGAGTACTGGGCGCTGAAATATAATGGCCGAGGCCGTGGCTATAGCCTTGGCGACGCCATTGCCACAGCTCATCCGAAGCCGACGGATCTCAAGCAGCAGGCCTTGTTCCGTTATTTACGCGGTCAGGAGGCCAATCTGATGCTATTGCCACAGGTGGAGGCGATGGAGAAGCTGAAGCAGGCCGTGACCGCGGAGGAGCAGATCGAGTGGATCGAGCGGGGCAAGCTTCCATACTCAGCCGTAACAGGAGCGATCCAGCCTTCCCGGGAAGTCTGGAAGGCGATCCTGTATCAGATGCCTACGTTCGCCCTGCTCCGCCATTTGAATACGCTCCAGCGGAGCGGCGTCCTCGACGATCAGCGGAATCTGGATTATGTAGTGAACCGGTTAGTGGATCGACAGGGGCTGCGCAAAGCGCGGATATTGCCTTTCCGTTTCGCGACAGCGTTCCGGCAGGTGCAGCAGCCTGAGCTTCGGGATGCGCTGAGAGAAGCGATGGACCTGACGTTTGACAACCTACCGGATATGGAGGGCCGGACTGCAATTTTTCTCGATATTTCCGGTTCGATGCAGGGTGACTATCTGGAGACCGGTTCCATATTTGCTTTGGCTTTGTATAAGAAGACTCAAGGAAAGTCGTTGTTCTGGCTCTTCGATACCGAGGTGGCCGACGCGAAGCCTTCCCGCCGGGACAGCATTCTGGGCCAGGCGGAACGGATACAGGCCCGGGGTGGAACCGATACCGGCGCACCGGTCCGCAAGCTGCTGGAGCAGCACATCAAGGTGGACCAGGTGATCATCATCACCGATGAGCAGCAGAACAGCGGCAGCCCATTCTATCAACAGCTCAAGCTGTACCGCAAGAAGGTCAATCCCGATGTTAAAGCATTCATTGTCGATATCGCACCTTACCGTCATGCAATGGTGCCTGAGCAGGATGAGCAGACCTACTATGTTTACGGCTGGAGCGACACTGTATTGTCCTATATTGCCCAGTCGGTGCAAGGATACAGTTCGATGACGAAGCAGTTAGCGGCGATGGAGATATAGGGTAAAAGGGGAAGCGCCGGAAGAGCAGAGCAGCTCATCCGGTGCTTCTTTACTACTAAAATTATGTGCGGGTAGCTCCTTGAGAGTGTTCACAAGTAGGCTGTGGCTGGTTGCCTGCATCCTGTCGTATATGTAAACGCTAACCTTTAATTTGTACAGTAAACCTTTAGAATTTACCCTGTTTGCACATCGGACCTTACCTTATTGTTGAAATAGAAACATGAATGCCCCAGGCCGGCCGATGCCTGAATCAACTGCAATTTGTCTCACAGCCGAAGCTCGGAACGGGCTGTTTTTTTGATAAGGCAACCTTTTGGCAATCATAGGAATGTACAGGTTCACAAGTCCTTAATAATCGTACTATTTGTTAGGAAACAGATGTCTTCCTTTTACAAGAATAGCCCAGCCGTTTCCTCTTGCGTGATATAATGTGACAATCAACCTGTGTGAATAGGAGGGAGAGAGACATCATGCTGCTCCCCGGAAACTGGTATAAAAAGCATTTTAAAAATAATCTGTTCATGAAGATCATCCTGATCTTCTCCATTATAGCGGTGGTAACCACGATTACATTCTCCTACCTGATGTTCCTGCTGATGTCCCAATCTGCGGTACAGAGGCAGCTGGAGATCCAGAAGCGGACCGTGGAGAGCGTGAACAACTATATGCAGCATAAATACGATGCCGTGCAGACGATGATGCGCGATGTATACCGGGACAGTGAGCTTACGGCCAATACATCCTACTTGCTGGAGCATCCCTATCAAGATTATGTCACCTACAGGCTTGAACGTTATCTTAAAGAGAGCAACACCACCACAGACAGTGTGCAGTTTTTCCGCAACCAGATGGAAGATGATCCGGATATCCGCAGCCTGCTGCTCTACAGCTCTGCCAAACAGCAGCTGTATGTATTCAATGAACAGGAGAACTTCAATATTATCTCTACCAATGCGGCCCATTCGTTTGTGCCGGATGCTTTATATCTGGAGGAAGCCAGCAGTGTAACGACGCCGAATATCTGGGTCCGCAAAACGATATCCCTCGCAGATTCCCCCATGTTCTCCATCCGTGTGCCGATTAATGACAAGCAGTCGCTGCGGAATATCGGACAGCTGCTGGTGTTCTATGATGCGGACCATATCTGGGCGAGCATGGGTGACTACAAGGATGATTTCAAAGGCGATATTATCGTGCTGTCGGCAGACAATGATGTATTGTTTGACAGCTCAGGGACATTCTACGGTAAGAAATATCCTTATCCTGAGCAGATTGAAGCGATCTATGCCGACGGCGAGGAAGTGAACGGCATGCTGATTACGAAGCTGACGCATACCCAGGGCGGATTCACTGTACTCAGTGTGGTGCCGGAGGGGGAGCTTGCAGCGACTTACAGCGGTCTGCGCAACATGATTATTACCATTTGCCTGATCTGTATTCTGTTTGCGGTGATCACACCTTCGCTGTTTATCAGCAATTTTGCCACCCGGGCGCATAACATTATCCGCTTTACCCGTAAGGTGAAGAATGGGGACCTTGATGCCCGCATCACCGATGTGAAGGAAGACGAGCTGGGCCAGATCTCCAAAAGCTTCAATGATATGCTGGACGAGCTGAATCTGTACATCGACCGGGTGTTCAAGGCGGAGATTAAGCAGAAGCACAGCGAGATCGCTGCGCTGGAAGCAAGGGTCAATCCGCATTTTCTCTATAACACCCTGGAAGTCATCCGCATGCGCGCCATTTCACAGGGGGCTGCAGATGTTGGAGAGATGATCTACAGCTTGTCTGTTCTGTTCAAAAGCTATGTCCACCCCAAGGCGAAGCATACCCTGAAGGATGAACTGGAAGCCTGCCGGCTGTATCTGGAGCTGTTCCGCATCCGGTATAAGGACAAATTCTCCTATGAGCTCCATTGCCCCAAGGAGCTAGAGGGGCGGGTCGTGCTGAAGATGTCCCTCCAGCCTGTCGTTGAGAATTATATCCTTCACGGGATGCGGACAGACCGCAGCGATAACCATATCCGGGTTGATCTGGTCAAGGAAGGCGGGATTCTCCGCGCTGTGGTCAACGATAACGGACGTGGCATTAAGCAGGAACGGCTTGCGCAGATTCAGAAGGATCTCCTGGATCCGGACAGCTCTTCGCAGTCCTTCGGGCTACGGAGCATTCATGAACGGATGCAACTGCTGTATGGAGAACCGCACGGCTTAGCGGTAGCGAGCGAAGAAGGCCAGGGGACCACCGTGACCTTATGTTTTCCTGATCTGGGAGAGGAGGAGCCAACCTATGTATAAGGTATTTATCGTGGACGATGAGCCTTTTATTATTGAAGGGCTGTATGATATTGTCGATTGGGCCGGGATGGGAATGGAGATTGTCGGCCGGGCGGAGAATGGCCAGGAGGCCCTGGAGGCGCTCACGTCGCTCCGCGCAGATATTCTGATTACCGATATTTCCATGCCTCTGATGAACGGTCTGGATCTGATCCGTGCTGTCCGCAGCCTCCAGCCGGGGCTGAAGGTCATTATTCTCAGCGGGTATGATGAGTTCGGGTATCTGAAGGAAGGGATGACGCTCGGCATTGAGAATTATCTGCTGAAGCCGATTAATCTCGAGGAGTTCAAGGCTACACTTAGCAATACCGTGGAGAAGCTTCATATGAGCAGAGTTGAAGATGAACTGAACGCGCAGAGCATCTCTATATTAAGAGATAATATTATGCACCGCTGGCTCCGGGAACAGATTGGAGTGAATGAATTCCGTGAGCGGTCGGAACTGCTGGGCATCCAGCTGGACAAGCCGCTATTACTGGCTGCCCTGCTGCGGCCGGGCAGGGGGGCCGGCAATGCGGAATTCTTGAAGGCGGTTGCGAATGCCCTTGGGGACAGCAGCTCCACTATTCTTTTTCAGGATATGGATGGAGATGCCGTGCTTCTGCATGGCTTAAGCGAATACCAGCGCGGGAAGGAAGAGGTCGAACGCTGCCATGAGCGTCTGGTGAAGAGGCTGTCCTCCTATCAGCCGCTTTGCTTCTCGATGGGTTCTGTCGTGGAGACAGAGGGAGGGGCGGCACAGAGCTATGAGCAGGCGAAGAAAGCGCGGGAATATTTCATACTGTTCCCGGAACGGACAGTGATCCGCTATGAGGAGATAGCCAGCCGCAGCGAGGCGGACGGGCGGGAGGTCACGCAGAACTGGGAGCAGGTGCAGAAGCTGATTCTGGCTAAGGACAAGGAAGCGCTGCTGCAGCGGATTGATGAGCGGTTCGAGCAGCTGCGGCATATGGAAGGCGTAACTCCCGAGGTTCTCCATGATTTCTCCATGGAATGGCTGATCCGCTTCAAAATGCAGTTGAAGGAAATCAGACATTGCGAAGAACCTGAGCTATACCAGGAGGGCTTCCGCAGACTCCGCGAAACGACCTCCATTCATGAATGGATTCAGATTCTGAAAGAAGCCGCGTCGCTTACGATTGACTTGTTGATCCGTGATGTGAAGAGTCCGGTCGTGCAGCAGGTGCTTAATTTTATCCATGAATCCTACGCTGAGGATGTTTCGCTGAAAACACTCGGGGCACAGTTCAACATCCACCCGGTCTACCTGGGACAGCTGTTCAGCAAAGAGGTAGGGGATACGTTCACTGAATATATCAACCGCTACCGGATTGAGAAGGCCAAGGAGCAGCTGCGGGGAACCTCGTCCAAGGTGCATGAGATTGCCAGGAATGTTGGCTACTGGGAGACCGGTTATTTCTATAAGCAATTCAAAAAATATGTGGGGATTTCCCCCACCGAATATAAAGGACTTGTGTAACGGCTGTCTGCCGGGCAAGTTCTTTTCTTTATTTTCTACATGATTTATTTAGTTTAGCTTCTGTCTGAAAATGCTTACATCAACTAAAGTTAAGGTAATCCTTGAAGGGACAAAGGCCGAACAGACCTTCACATGTCCTGCAGTTTTGAGGTGAATAAAGGGGAGGTTATAAAGAATGAGCAAGAAAAGCAAACGGTTGTCCCTATTACTGACATCGATGATGGCAGTCTCGGTGCTGCTTAGCGCATGCGGCGGTGGTTCGAACAATGCAAGTTCCAATGATTCGGCTTCGGGATCAAAAGGCAACTCGGAGAAGCCGGTAGAGCTGATCTGGTACACTATCGGTGCGCCGCAGAAGGACCTGGACATGGTTGTGGCTGAAATCAACAAATACACCAAAGAGAAAATTAACGCAACCCTCAAAATCAATATGCTTGATTACGGCGACTATTCACAAAAAATGCAGGTTAAGGTAGCCTCCGGTGAACCTATGGATATTATGTTTACCAGTTCATGGGCCCTGGATTATGTGCAGAATGCCCGCAAAGGCGCATTCATGGAACTGGACAGCCTGATTGATAAGTACGGCAAAGACATCAAGACTGCCATCGACCCGGCATTCCTGGAAGGCTCGAAGGTAGACGGACACAACTATGCGATTCCTGCCAACAAAGAGCTTCCGGCACAGGAAGTGTGGCGCTTCAACAAAGAGCTTGTGGACAAGTATAAGCTGGACATCAGCAAAGCAACCACACTGGACAGCATTGAACCTATGCTCAAAACCATTAAGGAAAACGAACCAGGCATCACGCCATATGCAATGGTGAAGGACTACATGCCGGTGCTGCCTTTCGACTACATTATCGAAAAAATGCCGATGGCCGTGTATCTGAATACAAAGGACTATAAAATCGTCAACATCCTGGAAAGTCCAGAGCTGAAATCCAGTCTTGAAACCGTACACAAATATTACAAGGCAGGTTACGTATCATCTGAAGTAGCGACAACCTCCTCCGTGGATGATCTCTACAAAGCCGGCAAATGGTTCATGGATCGCGCCACTACACAGCCTATGGCTGACAATCTGTGGACGGCCAGCTACGGCTACCCTGTAGTTTCAACCCCTGCGGGCGAATCCTACATTTATAACTGGTCCGTTATGGGTTCGATGCAGGCCATTTCCGCCAACTCCGAGCATCCGGAGAAAGCCATGGAATTCCTGAACTTGCTGAACACCGATCCTTATCTGCGCAACCTGGTCGACTCGGGTATTGAAGGCGTGCATTACGAGAAAATCAATGATAACACCATCAAGAATCTGCCGGAAGCGAAAAACTATGATATGCCGTCCTTCTCCCTGGGCAATATCATGATCAACTACCTGAACGAAGGCGACCCTGCGGACAAGTGGGAGCAGTTCAAAAAGTTTAATGAAGCAGGCATCAATGCTCCGTTGCTCGGCTTCAACTTTGATACCTCCAAGGTAACGAGTGAAATCGCCGCTGTGCAGAACGTGAAGGAAGAATTCTGGGCTCCGCTGATGACAGGAACCGTAGATCCTGACGAATATCTGCCAAAGGCGATTGAGAAATTCAAAGCTGCCGGACTCGATAAAATCATCGCAGAAGCACAAACCCAAATCGACGCTTGGAAAGCTGCGAACAACAAATAATTCATTCCCTTAAGGAAGATCGGGCGGGTGCCAAGCCTATAGCCCGGTCTTTTCTTTTACAGTTTAGGAGGGCTCCACGTGAAAATGATTGGCGGATTCATCCGAAATATCATCAAAGACAAGGTTATGCTGCTCATGGTCCTACCAGGCGCGCTGTGGTTCCTCTTTTTCTCCTATCTGCCGATGGTAGGGACGGTTATTGCTTTTAAAGAATACCGCTACAGCCGGGAGGGCTTCTGGGCAAGCATTTTCCACAGCAAGTGGGTGGGCTGGGATAACTTTAAGTTTCTGTTCACTACGAATGACGCGTATATCATCACCCGCAACACACTTTTATACAATGCCGTTTTCATATTGCTGGGGCTGGTGCTGTCGGTAGTTATGGCGATTGTGCTTGCAGAGATTGCCAACAAAAAACTGGCCAAGGTCTACCAGACCGGCATGTTCCTGCCGTACTTTCTGTCCTGGGTTGTAGTCGGCTACTTTGCCTTCAGCTTTCTCAGCTCCGAGAGCGGTGTGCTGAACCAGATCCTAGGCTATTTTGGAGCAGAACCCATCAACTGGTATTCCGAGAAAAAATACTGGCCGGTCATCCTCGTGCTCGTGTATCTATGGAAGGCGCTCGGCTATAACAGCGTAGTCTATCTGGCCGCTATTATGGGTATCGACAAATCGCTGTATGAAGCGGCGATGATCGACGGTGCAGGCAAATTCCAGCAGATCAAGAACATCACGCTGCCGCTGCTCAGCCCGATTATTACGATCATGACGCTGCTGGCCATCGGAAAAATCTTTTACGCCGACTTCGGCCTGTTCTACCAGGTGCCCCGCAACTCCGGGACGCTCTACAGTGTTACGAACGTTATCGATACCTATGTCTACCAAGGCCTCAAATCTACAGGCGAGATTGGCATGAGTACTGCGGCGGGTCTATATCAATCCGTAGTCGGCTTCGTGCTTGTCATTACCTCGAACTATATCGTGCGTAAATTCAACAAGGACAGCGCCTTATTCTAGTCAGGGCGAAAGGAGTGAACCAGATGTCCACTATTGTCAATAAAGAACGTGATTTTCATAAGCTCTCCAAAACCTGGAACGTGCTGTTTAATCTGTTTGCCGGTGTTTTTGCATTACTGTGCGTATTCCCATTTATCTTTGTAGTCATCATTTCCTTCACGGATGAAGGAGCATTGGCCAGAGACGGCTACAGTCTGTTCCCGGCTAAATGGAGTCTGGGTGCGTATAAATATGTATTCCAGTCGGGAGATATGCTGTTGCAATCCTATGGGGTGACCATCCTCGTGACGGTGCTCGGCACACTGATCAGCCTGCTGTTTATTTCTTTTTATGCCTATGCCATTTCGCGTAAAAGCTTCAGATACCGCAATTTCTTTGCGTTCTTTGCCTTCTTCACCATGCTCTTCAACGGCGGGCTCGTTCCGACCTATATTATCGTTACACAGTTTCTGGGCCTGAAGGATACGATCTGGGCGCTCGTGATGCCGCTGGCGGTCAACGCCTTTTACATTATGATCCTACGTACTTTTTACAGTACCAGCGTTCCCGATGCCATTCTCGAATCCGGTAAAATCGACGGCGCAGGCGAATTCCGCATCTTCCTTACACTGGTACTGCCGCTCTCATTGCCCGGTCTGGCGACCATTGCCCTGTTCAGTACTTTGGGTTACTGGAATGACTGGTTCAATGCACTGCTCTACATCGATGATCCGAATCTGGTGCCGTTGCAGTCTATGCTGATGCGGATCGAGACCAGCATGCAGTTCATTATGCAGAACTCGACCAACAGCTCACTCAGCATGGAGGCGCTTCGCTCTATGCCGCAGGATACCTCGCGTATGGCGATGGTGGTGCTGGCGACGGGTCCGATTATTTTTGCCTATCCATTCTTCCAGCGTTATTTCATCCAGGGTCTTACGATAGGAGCCGTGAAAGAATAAGACCGTCACCAGAGAGGGAGTGGAGAGTATGACCTATACAGATCCAGACAGACCGGCCCGGGAACGGGCAGAGCATCTGCTGGGACAGATGACCTTAGAAGAAAAGGCTGCACAGCTGGTTCAGCCCTTCGGCTGGCAAGTCTACGAACATACTGAAGGGGAGATTACTCTTACTGAGGATTTTAAACGTCAGGTAGCAGAAACGGGCATCGGCTCGCTCTACGGCATGCTCCGCGCGGATCCGTGGACCGGAGTGACCCTGGCCAGCGGGCTGTCCCCGCGCCAGGGGGCGGAGGCAGTGAATGCGATTCAGCGTTATGCCATCGAGAACTCGCGCCTCGGCATCCCGATCCTGATCGGGGAAGAGTGCTCGCACGGCCATATGGCCATCGGGGCGACCGTATTTCCGGTTCCGCTGTCACTGGGCAGCTCGTGGAATGTGGACCTGTACCGGGAGATGTGCCGGGCGGTGGCGCTGGAAACCCGGAGCCAGGGTGGAACGGTGACCTACTCGCCGGTGCTGGATGTGGTGCGCGATCCCCGGTGGGGCCGGACGGAGGAATGCTTTGGCGAAGATGCCTACCTGATCAGCGAGCTGGCCGTTGCCGCCGTGGAGGGGCTGCAGGGAGAATCGCTGAGCAGCCCGGATAGTGTGGGCGCTACACTGAAGCACTTCGCCGGGTACGGCAGCTCCGAGGGCGGCCGCAATGCCGGTCCGGTGCATATGGGCTGGCGCGAGCTGCTGGAAGTGGATTTACTTCCGTTCAAGAAGGCGGTGGAAGCAGGCGCGGTGTCCGTTATGCCCGCCTACCATGAGATTGACGGCGTGCCCTGTACAACGAATACCGCACTCCTGGAGGAGATTCTCCGGGGGGCATGGGGCTTTGACGGCCTCGTGATTACCGATTGCGGCGCCATCGAAATGCTGGCCGCCGGCCATGACGTCGCTGAGGACGGTTTGGATGCGTCGGTGCAGGCCATCACAGCGGGGATCGATATGGAGATGTCCGGCGTCATGTTCGGAGAACATCTCGCCGGTGCTGTCCGCAGCGGCAAGCTGGCGGTGGAGGTTCTGGACCGCGCCGTGCAGCGGGTGCTGGAGCTGAAGTTCAAGCTCGGCCTGTTCGAGCAGCCATACGCCGATCCGGAAGCGGCCGAGAAATTCATCGGCAGCGCGAAGCACCGGGAGCTGGCCCGGAAGCTGGCTGCGGAGAGCATCATTCTGCTGAAAAATGAAGGCGGGACGCTGCCGCTAAAGGTCAGCGGGGGCAGCAGTGACAGTGAACGTGACAGTGGTAGTGATAACGGTAGCGGTAGCGTTGATGGCGTCCGTGCGAGCGGCGTAGGCAATCCTGGCAGCGATGGCGGCGTCGGTGCGAGTGGTGCAGGCAACAGCGGCAGCAGTGGCGGCATCCGTGCGAGCGGCGTAGGCAACGGTAGGAGTGGCAGCATTTGTTCGAGTGGCGCGGACAACAGCCTGAGTGGCTGCGTCAGTTCGAGTGCCACAGGCAATAGCGGCAGCGGGAGCACCGGCAAGGTGGCGGTCATCGGCCCGAACGCCGATGCACCGTACAATCAGCTGGGGGATTATACCTCACCGCAGCCGCGGTCCAGCATCGTCACCGTGCTGGACGGGGTCCGCAGCAAGCTTGGAGCAGAGCGGGTGCTGTACGCCCCCGGCTGCCGGATCAAAGGCGACGACAGAGAAGGCTTCGCAGCCGCTTTGGCCTGCGCCGCGCAGGCTGACACGGTGGTTATGGTGCTCGGCGGCTCAAGCGCCCGCGATTTCGGCGAAGGCAGCATCGACCTGAAGACCGGAGCGTCAAAAGTGACGGAGCATGCCTGGAGCGATATGGACTGCGGCGAAGGGATTGACCGGATCTCGCTGGCCCTCTCAGGTGTGCAGCGGGAACTGTTCAAGGAAATTCATCAGCTGGGCAAGCCGGTCATTGTGGTCTATATCAACGGCCGTCCGGTGAGTGAGCCCTGGATTGAAGAACATGCAGATGCCATTTTGGAAGCCTGGTATCCCGGCCAGGAGGGCGGCCATGCGGTGGCGGATATTCTGTTCGGAGACGTGAATCCCTCCGGACGGCTGACCATCTCCTGGCCGAAGGATGTGGGTCAGCTTCCGGTGTACTACAACGGCAAGCGTTCACGCGGCAAACAATATCTGGAAGCCGATTCGCAGCCCCGCTACCCGTTCGGGTTCGGACTGAGCTATACGAGCTTCCGCTACTCAGAACTCCAGGTGGAGCCGCAGGCAATCACGGCAGACCAAACCGCAACCGTACGGGTCAC